>CAZHSO010000058.1:0-22663 GCA_964535105.1 uncultured Gemmatimonas sp. | reverse complement strand
CGAAACCCGATGCCGCCGCCGCTGTTCGGCGTTCCGGTCCCGCTGAAGCTGAACAGGATGACGGTGGCCATGAAGGCGACGATCGCACCCGGCTCGAGGGCGATCTGATAGACGTAGGCGAGGAAGAGCAGCTTGATCGGGTTGGCGATCACCTCGTCGATCCGAAAGAGCAACACGGAAAGCGGGAGGACGAAGGTAGTGGACGTCGAGGACTAGCCCAGGTGCTGGCGGCCTCCTTCCACCATCGCTGGAAGCGACGCCACTGACGAGCGGGTGCTCACCGCCACGATCTGCGCGGGGAGGACCGCCCTGGCAAACCGGGCGACCGGAACCCGTCCGAGCACAGCGGTGACCGGATACAGTAGCGCGGTGCAGAGGAGCGTCACTCCGGCGTGGAGCGCGAGGTACCCTCCCAGTAACCCCGCCAGGGAGGCGCCGGTCTTGAGCGCGATCATAAAGGTGAGCGCAAAGACGCCGAGAGGCGTGACCACGAGGGTCCACCGCACCAGCACCAGCATCGCCTGCGCCGCGATCGGCGGTGGGGGGGTGATGGGATGGGTGCCTCTCATCGCGGCAACGGCCGCCGGGTCCACCGTCATTCCGGACAAGATCCCGGAAACCACGGCGAGGGCGAACATTCCCATCAATCCGAGCGCAACCAGAAACAGGATTGCCGCTCGAGAACCGATCTTCCCAACGGTTCCCGCGGCAGCCGTTCCGATCGCCGCAAGCGTAAGCGCCAGGGCGAGCGGCAGCGTGATCATCTGGAGCAGGGCGACCCAGAGCTCGCCAACCAGACCGGCGAGCGCGCCGACTGTCTGGAACGCCGGGAGGTTCGAGAGGTGGCCCGCCAGCCCGAGCAGGAGGCCGCCGAGCAGGGCGAGGAGCGACCACCGGGTCAGGGACGTTGAAGACGAGCTCATCATACGTGGCTCAGCGCCGGCTAGCCGGCCTGAAGCTCGAGCGAAGCCGCCGCCGGCGGAAGCGGCAGTTCGGCTGCCGCGTTGAGCGCAATCGGCGCCAGCGGCTCGTGCTGAAGTGCCACCGCCAGCACACCGTCGAAGCCGCGCGCCCGGAGGACCGGTTCCACCGCACTGCGCGCTGCGTCCGCCGTGTTGCACCGGCGGCTCAAGTGCGCCAGCACCACGGTGCCCAGCCCGGGATGATGCAGCTCCTCCAGCAGCTGCGCGCTGGCAGAATTGGACAGGTGGCCCCCGCTCCCCGCGATGCGCTGCTGCACCGACGCGGGATACTCGCTGGTGCGCAGCATCACCGCGTCGTAGTTCGCCTCCAGCACCACTGCGGTAAGATCCCGAAAGTGATATCGCAGCGACTGGGTCGGCCGCCCGAAATCGTAGGCCACCCCGAGACGCACGCCGGCCTGGGTGGTGACGGTAAGGGCAAGCGGCTCGGCGGCATCGTGCAGCAGGTCGCACCCCGCCACGGTAAACGGACCGCACTCGGCGCGGCCGCCGGCGCGGAGCGGGAGATGCCGGACTTGACCCGTTGCCCCGAGGGCGCCCCAGGTACCCGGCGAAGCCAGCACCGGGACCCGGTGCTTCTCTGCCAGACGAATGGCGCCCCGGGCATGGTCGCCGTGCTCGTGGGTGAGCGCGACGCCGCACAGCGCCCCGAGATCGACGCCCGCCAGCTCGGCGCGCCGCATCAGCTCGCGCGCGCTGAAGCCCGCGTCGATCAGCAGGACCGACCCGTCCAACACCAGGGCCAATGCGTTGCCCGACGAACCCGAGCCGAGCACGAAGAGCGTGGTCACCGCGCCAGCCGCGCGTGGAGCGCCCGGAGCGACGCTTCGACGGCGTCGTTCACCTCGACGTGGCGACGCGGCATCACCCGCTTGGCGATCCGGATGAAACCCTCGGCGTCGAAGAACTCCGCGGAGCCGGCGCCCCAGGCAAACGGCGGCACCCAGCGCGGCACCGGCGCGCCGACGACGTTGGCCCCGGTGCCCACCACACTCCCGGTGGAGAAGAGCGTGCCGATCGCCGTCTTGGCGTGATCGCCGAGGAGCGTGCCCACATTGGTGCGCCCGGTGGCGATCCGCCCGCCCGGCAGATCGAGGCGCACCTCGCCGTAGGTGTTCTTCAGATTCGAAGTGATGGTGCCCGCTCCGAAATTGGCCCACTGTCCGACGACGCTGTGGCCCACGAAGCCATCGTGACTCTTGTTCGCATACCCCAGGAACACGCTGCTGGCGAGCTCGCCATGGATGCGGCACTGCGGTCCGATGGCGGAGTGCCGGATTGCCCCGCCCAGCAGAAGCGTCTGCGGCCCGACGAAGAGCGGGCCCTCGAGCCGCGTCCCCGACAACACTTCGACTCCCTCCTCCAGCACGATCACTCCCTTCCGGACGTCGAAGACGACCCCCGGCTCGACCAATGCGCCGAAGCAGGCGACGTCGCCGGGATCGCCCAGCACGAGCACACCGTCGGGGACTGCGTCGGGACCCGCCGCCAGCGCTTCAGTACAATCGGCCGCCAGCAAGTGCTCGAGCGCCGTGATCAGGTCCCACGCGCCCTTGAGAAAAATGCCGTCGATCGCGAGCGCGTCGCCTTCGTCGTGCGGCTCCCGCCACACCTCTCCCTCGGCGACGAACCATGCCACGGTCCGGTTCT
The DNA here is from genome assembly GCA_964535105.1 of uncultured Gemmatimonas sp. GTDB lineage: Bacteria > Gemmatimonadota > Gemmatimonadetes > Gemmatimonadales > GWC2-71-9 > JABFSM01. The sequence continues at coordinate 20,030 of CAZHSO010000058.1, read as the reverse complement.
CGTGTATCAGGCGGCGTGGCTGGGTTTCGAAATCGAGGCTCTGGCTCGCGGGCGCGAAGTCGGAGCGCACTACGATCGCGGGACCCTCGACCCGCCCAGAGGGAACCAACTCGGCGGATTCGACGTCGCGGAAACCGGCGGCGTGATCCCCCATCACCAGCACATCGTCGGTGCCGAGGACCCCGGCCCACCGGTCGCGGATGCGCCAGGCACCGGCACGGAGCTCCGCGATCGGCCGCGCGCCGGTGAACGGATACCACGAAGGTCCGGGGTCGTGCGGCTCGAGGCAAATGAGTCGCGTCATGCGGGAAGGTTCCGGATGTCGGGAGGCAGCGCATCGAGAACCCGCTTCAGGTCGGCCGCCTGTGAGCGGCTGACCACGAGGACACGCCCGTTCGCGACGACCGCGATGACATCGTGCACGTCGCCCATCACGATCGGCATTCCGTCGCTCCACGCGATGCAATCACTCGATTCGAGGTAGACCACCGGTCCCACCGCGACGTTGCCATGGTTGTCCCTGGTCCGCACCCGCGTCAGCGCTTCCCACGTTCCCACGTCATCCCAATCGAAATGCCCGGGGACGACGGCCACCGCCCGGCTGCGCTCCAGCAGGCCGACGTCGATCGATATCGCGCCGACGTCCCCGAAAAAGCCCGCGACGTCGCCCTCGGCGAGCCGGATCAGGTGCGGTCCGATTTCAGGAGTGTGCGCCCTTACCTCGGCGAGGAGCCGGGTGGCGGTCCAGGCAAAGAGGCCGCTGTTCCAGAGCGCTCCCGCCGCCATCAGGTCCAGGGCGGTTTTCGCATCGGGCTTCTCGGCGAAACGCTCCACCGTGCGCACCGACGCGTCGAGCGGCGTCCCCGGGACGATGTAGCCGTAGCCGGTTTCCGGACGGGATGGAACGATGCCAACAGTAATCAGCCGGTCGTGGTTCCGCGCGGCGAAGAGCGCCGCATCTGCCGTCGCGATAAAGGCCTCGGTATCGCCGATCGACCAATCGGAGTGGAGCGCCAGCACCGATGCCGACGGATCGCGGCGCAGGGCTTCGCAGGTGGCCCACACCAGGGCGGGGCCGGTGGATGCGGCGCGCGGCTCGATCAGGACATTGGCCGGATCGAGTCCCAGCCGGCTGATGAGGAGCGGTGCGATGGCGCTTCCGGTGACCACGAGGGTGCGGCTCGGCGGAATGAAACCGAGGAGCCGGTCGATGGTTTCCTCGGCGAGGCTCCTGGCGCCGGCCAGAGGCAGAAGTTGTTTCGGGCGGGTGGGCGAGGACAGCGGCCAGAATCGGGTGCCCGACCCCCCCGCGAGGATGACGGCCCAATCCATCGTCAGAGGAGGCCGGTCAGTGTGTCGCGGCGGGTTCGAAGCTCGTAGAGCAGGGGACCGAGGTCGTGGTCGGGACGTGCGAGGACGACCAGCATGGCACCCGGGGTGAGCGCGGTGAGAATCGCCGGGCCGTTTCCGAAATCCAGCACCGCCGTCCGGAGCGGACCCGAGCGCGAGGCGCCACCGAACTGCTCGGCGTGGCGCATCGTTGTGACGGCGAGTGCAGCCACTGCCTCGCTGTCGGCTTCGGCGGTGAGGGCATCGTGAATGACGAGGCCGTCGTCGCCGACGATCGCGGCGCCGCGCACCGCATCACGGGTGTTGAGGCCCTGCATGATCTCCCGCAAGCCGCCCATCGCGCCTCGCAGAATTCGGGGGAGGAAGTGGCCGGGAACGTAAGGGGACGCGAGGGCCGAAGTCAAGAAAACACCGTGGGTTGACCCCACTTCAGCGCTCCCTTAATCTTCGAGTTCTGCGATGCGCCTGACCACCTTCGTTCCTGCCTCCTCCGCCCTCATCACCGCGGCTCTGCTCGTTGCCTGCGGAGACCCGTTGAGCCTGCCTCCGGCCGCATTTGAAAACCGGATCGACACTCTCCAGCTCTATTCCGTCGCCCAGTCCCCTATTCATCTCCCGAGCGCCTTCGTCATGGTCGCGCGGCAGACGGCCCGGCTCGATCAGCTGGTCAACTTCGATTTCGTGTACAACACCGATGCCGACGGAGGGCGTTACTTCATTCCGTACGCCGGTGTCGCCCCGACGCCCCAGACGGTCAGATTGCCCGGGTTTCTCCCCACCGAGACCGGCTTCGACGCGATCACTGTCGCGGAGCAGGTCGGCTACGCCACCCGTGACACGATTCCGCTGAGGGTGGGACAGGTGGTCTACGCCCGCTCGGCGGTGGATCCGAACTGCGGAATCGGGACACCCTACTACGGCAAGCTCCAGGTGCTCGGCTTCAACGACGCGGAGCACTACGTGGTGTTCCGGTTCCTCGTCAACGTGAACTGCGGGTACCGCGGACTCGAGCTCGGACTTCCCAAGAAGTGATCGACGTGCGGTTGCTGCGTCAGGATCCCGCCGCTGTGCGGACCTCGCTCATGCGCCGGGGTGACCCGGCCGTGGGCGAGGGCGTGGATACGGCGCTCGAGCTCGATCGCCGGTGGCGGAGCGTGGTCACCGAGAGCGAAGCGCTTCGCGCGGAGCGCAACGCGCAGACCGAGCAGGTCGCGAGGAAGAAGCGCGCCAGGGAGCCGGCGGACGAGCTCCTCGCGCTGCTCAAGACCTCGGCCGAGCGGGCCAGGGCGCTCGATGCCGAGGCACGCGAGCTGGACCAGGCGCTTCGCGATGTGCTCGCACGGCTTCCCAACCTGCCCCATCCCGCAACTCCGACAGGTTCCGCCGCCGCCAACCGCGTCCTCCGCACCTGGGGCGAGCCGCCCGCATTCGATTTCACTCCACGCCCGCATTGGGAGCTCGGGGAGTCGCTCGGGATTCTGGACCTCGCACGCGGGAGGAAGATCTCGGGGTCCGGGTTCCCCGTCTTCACCGGCGCCGGCGCGCGCCTGGTTCGCGCGTTGGCGAACTTCATGCTGGACCTCCACACCACCGAGCACGGCTACCTCGAGGTCGCGCCGCCCTATCTCGTCTCCCGAGCCACGCTCACCGGGACTGGGCAGCTGCCGAAGTTCGAGGACGATCTGTATGCCTCGCCCAGGGACGATCTGTTCCTCATTCCGACCGGCGAGGTTCCGGTGACGAACCTGCACCGCGACGAAATCCTCGACGCCGACGCGCTGCCGATGGCGTTCGTGGCGTTTACCCCCTGTTTCCGCCGGGAGGCGGGCGCGGCGGGGAAGGACACTCGCGGTCTCCTTCGGGTGCATCAGTTCGACAAGGTGGAGCTGGTGCGGCTCACCCGTCCCGAAGCCAGTGAAGCGGAGCATGAGCGCCTGACCGGCCACGCGGAAACGGTGCTGCGGCGGCTCGAGCTGCCCTACCGCGTCCTGGAGCTCGCGAGTGGCGACACCGGTTTCAGCGCCGCGCGCACCTACGATCTCGAAGTGTGGGCCGCGGGGGTGGGTGCCTGGCTCGAGTGCTCGAGCGCGAGCACCTTCACCGATTTCCAGGCCCGCCGCGCGAACATCCGGTTCCGCCCCGCCCCCGGCGCGAAGCCCGAGTTCGTCCACACGCTGAATGCGTCGGGAGTCGCCTTCGCCCGCACCATCGCCGCACTGCTGGAAAACAATCAAGCCGCCGACGGCACGGTCGGAATTCCCAAGGCCCTCCGACCCTACCTTGGAGCGGACCGGCTCCGGCCTCGCTGATATGACGGCCGGACCAGCCGGCCGGGACTGGGCCCGGACTCTGAACGCGGAGCAGCGCGAAGCGGTCGCGCACCTGCACGGCCCGCTGCTCGTGCTGGCCGGCGCCGGCTCAGGCAAGACCCGGGTGCTCACCACCCGGCTCGCGGTGCTCCTCGACGAGCACGGCGTGCCGCCGGAGCGGGTCTTCGCGGTCACCTTCACCAACAAAGCCGCCGCCGAGATGAAGCACCGGGTCGCGACCCTGCTGGATCGCGATCCCACCGGCCTCTGGATCGGCACCTTTCACAGTCTCTCCGCCCGGCTGCTGCGCCGGGAAGCGGAGCGCCTCGGGTTTTCCCGGCAATTCACCATCTTCGACGAGGACGACCGGCTGGCCCTCATCCGCCGGTTGCTCGAAGAGCGGCAGGTGTCGCCGAAGCTCTTCCCGGCGCGCGCGGTGCAGGCGGTCATCTCCTCCGCCAAGAACCGGATGCTCACCGGCAGCGAGCTCGCCGCCTCCGCCGGATTCGACCGGCTGGCGCAGATCGCCGCCGAGCTGATGGATCCGCTCGCCGCCGCGCTGCGCCGCCAGAACGCGATGGACTTCGACGATCTGATGCTCCATCCGCTGACGCTTTTCCGCGAGCACCCTGATCGCCTGGCCTGGTGGCGGGACCGCTTTGCGTTCGTCCTGGTGGACGAGTTCCAGGATACCAACAAGGCGCAGTACGAGCTGATCCGGATGATCGGCGGGCACGGCAACGTCTTCGCCGTGGGCGACGACGATCAGTCGATCTACGGCTGGCGTGGCGCGGAAGTGAAGAACATGCGCGACTTCCAGAGCGATTTCAGCGCCTGCCGGATCGTCCGCCTCGAGGAGAACTATCGCTCCAGCCAGGTGATCCTCGACGCCGCCAACGCGGCGATTTCCCGGAACGCCGGGCGCCTGGGCAAAACCCTGCGCACCCGGCGGAGCGGCGGCGAATCGGTGACGTTGGTCGCCGCCGCCGACGAGCGCGACGAGGCCGAGTATGTGGCGCGCGAGCTCGCCAAGCGGAGCGCGGCGGGAGAGTGGCCGCTCGAGGACATGGCGGTGCTCTACCGCACCAACGCGCAATCGCGCGCGATGGAGGAGGCATTCCGCCGGGCCGGCGTCGCCTACCGGGTGATCGGCGCGATCAGCTTCTACGACCGGCGCGAGGTCAAGGATCTGCTGGCGTATCTCCGCATCGTGGCCAATCCCTCGGACGACGAGGCGTTCCTCCGCGCCGTCGGCATCCCACGCCGGGGCATCGGGGAGGCGAGTCTGGAGACCTTCCGGAGCGCCGCCTCCGGGTGGAGCAAGCCGCTGCTCGAGACGGCGCGGATCGCCGACCGGATCACCGGCCTGCGCCCCAATGTGCGGGAGGGACTGCAGCGGTTCGCGGCGCTGATCGACGAGCTGCGGGCGCGGAGCCAGGACTCGGCCCCGGTCCTCATCCTCGAAGAACTCATCCGCGCCATCGATTACGAAACAGCGCTCCTTGCCGAAGGACCCGAAGGCGCGGACCGGTGGGAAAATGTTCGCGAGCTCGTCGCCGGCGCCGCCGAATGGTCGGAAGTCGTCGGCGACGACGAGAGCGGCACGCCGCTCGAGCGCTACCTCGCCGAAGCCGCGCTGGTCTCCGCCGCGGATTCCTCGCAGGGGGAGGATGGCGTCACCCTGATGACGCTGCACACCGCCAAGGGTCTCGAATGGCCGGTGGTGGTGCTCTCCGGTCTCGAGGATGGCCTCTTTCCGCTCGGACGGGCCATGGAATCGCAGGCCGGCCTCGAGGAAGAGCGGCGACTCTTCTACGTCGGTCTGACGCGCGCCAAGGACAAGCTCTATCTCTCTTGGGCGCGGGCGCGGCGTCGTGGGGGCGAGCTTCGGCCCGGCATCGCGTCGCGCTTCGTCGAATCGGTTCCCGCGGAGCTGCTCGAAGAGCGGAGCACTGCGTCCCTCTGGTCGCCGCGCCGCACGTCGGGCGGATGGCTCGCCCCCTGGGAAGTGACCAGCGTGCCGAGGGCGACACCGACCCGCCTTTACGCCATGAACGAGGACCAGCAGAACCAGGATGCGCCGCGGCTCATCAAGGGGGAACGGGTGCGCCACCGCCGCTTCGGCAGCGGTACGGTGCAGGGACTGGCCGGGGCGGGGAAGGACCTCAAGGTGAGCGTGCTGTTCGACGACGAGACCGTCGGGATGAAGCAGCTTCTGGTCGCCTTCGCGGGGCTGGAGCGCGATTTCGGCGAGGGCGGCGCGTGAGCGTCTCCCGCGCGGATGTGGAGCGCGTGGCGGCGCTCGCCGAGCTTGCCGTGGCGCCCGGCGAGCTGCCGGAGCTCACCGCGCAGATGGATCGGATCGTGGGCTTCGTCGCCCAGCTCGCCGCGCTGGGCGATCTCCCGGTCGGCGCTGCCGGGGATATCGGTCCCTCCGAGACCCCGCTGCGCGAAGACATCGTGGTGCCGGCCGATCTGGAGCGGGGTCCCGCCGACCTCGCGCCGGAATTCGTGGACGGATTCTTCGTGGTGCCGAAGCTCGGGGCGATGGAAGAGCCGTGAGCGCGCACGCGGTGGCGCAGGCCGTCGGTGAGCGCCTCGCGGAGGCGGATCGCGCCGGGCTCAACGCCACCCTCGCCTGGTCGGCGGCGGCGCTCGCCTCGGAAGCCGACCGGGTGGACGCGCTCCCGGCGCCGGGCCCCCTCCAGCATCTTCCCGTCGCCGTCAAGGACAATATCGTCACCACTGAGCTCCCGACCACCTGCGGCTCCCGCATCCTGGAAGGCTATCGCTCTCCCTTCAACGCCACCGTGATCGATCGCCTCCGCGCCGCGGGCGCCATGGTCGCGTGCAAGACCAATCTCGACGAGTTCGCGATGGGCTCTTCGACCGAGCACTCCGCCTACGGCCGGGTGCGGCATCCTATGGATCCCGCACGGGTGCCGGGAGGATCCTCGGGCGGATCGGCCGCGCTGGTGGCTGCCGGGGTGGTGCCGGTCGCACTGGGCTCGGAGACCGGCGGCTCGGTGCGCCAGCCCGCCAGCTTTTGCGGTGTCGTCGGCGTCAAACCGACCTACGGCCGGGTGAGCCGATACGGCCTCGTCGCATTCGGCTCCTCGCTCGACTGCGTCTCGGTATTCTCACGCACCGTGGCCGACGCGGGGCGCGTCCTCAGGGTCGTGGCCGGTCGCGATCCGCGCGATGCGACGACCCTCGCCGCTCCCCCCATCGTGCCGGAGCCGGTGCGCGGGTCTCTTGCCGGGACGACCATCGGCGTGCCACGGGAGTATTTCCCCGATCATCTCGATCGCGGTGTCCGGGCCGGGTGCGACGCCGCGATCGCGCGCCTGCGCGCGCTGGGCGCGAACGTCGTGGATGTGTCGCTCCCCCACACCCGCCTGGCCGTGCCCACGTATTACATCATCGCGCCGGCGGAAGCGTCGGCCAATCTCGCCCGTTTCGACGGCGCGCGGTACGGCACGCGGGCGCCGGTCAGCGGCGATCTGCGGGCGCTCTATCGGGCGACGCGCGGCAGGGGATTCGGACCGGAGGTGCGCCGGCGGATACTGGTCGGCACCTACGTCCTGAGTACCGGATACTACGACGCCTACTACGGGCGCGCGCAGGCGGCCCGGCGTCTCATCCGCGACGACTTCAGCGCGGTCTTCGCGTCCGGCGTGGATCTGCTCTTCACCCCGACGACGCCAACCACCGCCTTTCGCGCCGGAGAAAAGACCGACGATCCGGTTGCGATGTATCTGGCGGACATTTTCGTCTGCCCGGCGAGCCTTGCCGGACTCCCGGCGATGAGTCTCCCGATCGGGCGGAGTGACGGCCTTCCGGTCGGCGGCCAGCTCATCGCGCCGCCACTCGCCGAGACGGAAATGCTCGCGTCGGCCGCTACGCTCGAAAGCACGCTCGACGCCACGGCGGAAGTACGCTGATGGCGTGGGAGACGGTCATCGGCCTCGAAGTGCACGTGCAGCTCGGCACCCGCTCGAAGATGTTTTGCGGCTGCTCCGCGGGCTTCGGCGATCCCCCGAACACGAATGTCTGCCCGGTGTGCCTCGGCCTGCCCGGCGCCCTCCCGGTGCCCAACGCGATGGCCGTGCGGCTCGCGGTGCGCGCGGCCCTCGCGCTCGACTGCGCCGTGCACGGGCGCAGCATCTTTGCCCGCAAGAATTATTTCTATCCCGATCTTCCCAAGGGCTACCAGATTTCCCAGTTCGACCGGCCGCTCGCCACCGGCGGCCGTCTCCTGATCGACTCCCCCGATCGGGGGCTCGTCGCAGTGTCGATCGAGCGGCTGCACCTCGAAGAGGACGCCGGCAAGCTGCTGCATGACCGGGTGCCGGGCAAAACCGCGATCGATCTGAACCGGGCCGGCGTGCCGCTGGCGGAGATCGTCAGCGGACCCGATCTGCGATCTCCCGCGGAGGCGCGGAGCTATCTCACCGCCCTGAAGCAGATCCTGGTGTATGCGGAGGTGAGCGATTGCAGCATGGAGAAGGGAAGCCTCCGGGTCGATGGAAACATCTCCCTGCGAAAGGCGGGCGAGAGCGTGCTCGGCACCAGGACCGAGATCAAGAACTTGAACAGCTTCGCCAGCGTCGAGCGCGCGCTCTCCGCCGAGCGGCACCGGCAGCAGGAGCTGCTCGAACGGGGGGGGCGGGTCGAACAAGTGACGCTGCTCTACGATGCGGCGACGGGGCAGGTGCGTCCGATGCGCTCCAAGGAAGAGAGCCACGACTACCGCTACCTTGCCGATCCCGATCTGCCTCCACTGCTGCTCGCGCCAGCCACCGTGTCCGGGATCGGGGCGGAGCTGCCTGAGCTGCCGGCGGCGAAACGGGCCCGCCTCATGTCGGCCTACGGGCTGGGAGCCTATGATGCGGCGGTCCTCGCCAGCGAGCGCCCGACCGCCGATTATTTCGAGGCGGTCTGTCGCGAGGGGGCGGATCCCAAGCCTGTGGCCAACTGGATCATCAACGAAAGCGGCGCCGCACCGGAGCCCGCGGCACTCGCCGCGCTGATCCACCTGGTGGCGGACGGGACGGTCAGCCATCAGGCGGCGAAACGGATCTACTCCGAGCTCGCCGGTGGGGGTGCTCCCCGCGAGGTCGCCGAGCGGCTCGGGCTGATTCAGGTGCGGGACAAAGACGCGTTGCGGCGCTGGGTGGACGAGGTGATCGCGGCGCACCCTGAGGAAGTGGCGCGCTACCGGGCGGGCGACGTCCGTCTCATGGCATTCCTCACCGGGCAGGTGATGAAGCGAAGCCGGGGCAAGGCGGATCCGAAGGGCGTACAACTGATGCTGGCTCGACAACTGGAGGGCTCCTGACGACCACGATGCAGATGACCGGCGTGGCCCGGCTGGACGCCATTCGCGGGGAGTTCCCGGCGCTGGCCCGGATCCACCGGGGACAACCGGTCGCGTACTTCGACGGCCCGGGCGGGACACAGGTGCCGCGGCGCGTCGTCGAGGCGATCACCGGCTACCTCTTCAACCACAACGCCAACACGCACTGGGCGTATCCCACCAGCGTCGAGACCGACGCCCTGCTGCAGGAGGCGCGCGCGGCCGCCGCGGATTTCCTCAATGCGTCGCCCGACGAAGTCGCATTCGGGCTCAACATGACGACGCTCACCTTCCACCTTGCCCGAGCGCTGGGCCGCGAGTGGTCGGCGGGAGACGAGGTCATCATCACCGAGCTGGATCACCACGCGAATGTGGCGCCCTGGCAGGCCCTCGCCCGGGAGCGCGGCATCGTGCTGCGCACGATTCCGCTTCGGGTGGAAGACGGCACGCTCGACCTTGCCGCGCTGCCTGGTCTCCTCGGCCCGCGCACCCGGCTGGTGGCGGTCGGCGCCGCGTCGAATGTGCTTGGCACCATCAGCGATGTCGCCGCGGTCTGCGCCATGGCCCGCCAGGCGGGCGCACTGTCGTTCGTGGACGCGGTGCACGCCGCCTCCCACGTGCTCGTCGATGTGCGCGCCATCGGCTGCGATTTTCTCGGCTGCTCGGCGTACAAGTTTTACGGTCCCCACGTCGGTTTGCTCTTCGGACGCAAGGAGCGGATCGAGCAGCTCGATCTGCCCAAGGTGCTGCCCGCCCCCGACACCGCGCCGGAACGGGTGGAGACTGGCACCCAGAATCACGAGGGCATCGTGGGCGCGATGGCGGCGGTGGATTTTCTCGCCGGGCTCGGAAGCGGGGCGACCCGCCGCGCCCGTCTCGCTTCGGCCTTCTCCGAGCTGCATCATCGCGGATCGGTGCTGCTCAGCCGGCTCTGGGAAGGGCTCGCGGGCGAGCGCCGCATCCAGCTCTACGGCCCGCCCCCGGAGGCGCCCCGCACACCGACCCTCTCGTTCACCGTGCAGGGCATGCCGGCCGAGACGGTCTCGCGCCGGCTCGCCGAGCGCGGCGTCTTCGTCAGCCACGGCGATTTCTACGCGGTCACGGTGCTGGAGCGGCTGGGGGTGCTGGAAAACGGATTGGTCCGGGCAGGGTGCGCCTGCTACACGTCCGCCGATGAGGTTGACAGGCTCATCGGCGGAGTGAGACACCTCGTACGAGGGTGACTCAGCGCGACGCGACCGACAGGTCCCTCACCGCGGCGGACAGCATCTGCACCTTGGCCGCCTCGCGGGCCCCGCGCGACTCGCCGTACAGTTCCCCAGCCAGCCGGGCGAGCGCATCCCGGCGCGCCGAGCCCGAACCGTTCTCCGCGGCCGTCAGCGTCCGCCGCACGGCCGCGATCTTGTTCGAAGCGAGTCCGCCGCTCCGCTCGAGCTGATCGGCGTAGGCACGCGCCAGCGCAAAGCTGGCGGGCCAGACCATCTTCGGCTGTCCCTGGGTATTCAGATAGTCGTAGTGAACCGTATTGGCCGCGTCGATCTCGTTCTGCGAGATGAACCCGCTCGGTAAGAGCTCGAAGATGTCGAGCCCGCGCGCGATCTCGGAGCTCACCATGGCGCCGTTGTACCAGTAGACCGACCAGGAACCACCCATGCTGAACCTGGTCGAGTCCACCGGGCCCCGATCGAAGAAGGCGATCTCCTTGGGGTGCGCGGCATCGGTCCAGTCGAAGACCGAGATGCCGCCCTGATACCACGCCTGGACCATCACGTCGCGCCCGGGGATCGGAATCAGCGAGCCGTTATGGGCCACGCAGTTTTCCAGTGGCGTCTGCGGCGCCGGCATCTTGTAGTAGCTCTGGAATTCCATCTTCCCGTTGACGACCGTAAAGATCGCGTCGGCCCCCCACTCGGGCTTGTCCGTGACGCGGCACTTCGGCTGACCGCCGCCGCCCCATTCATCGCTGAAGAGAATCTTGGTGCCGTCGTTGTTGAACGTCGCCGAATGCCAGTAGGAAAAGTTGGAGTCGGCTACCGCCCCGATGCGCCTCGGATGAGCCGGATCTCGGATGTCGAGCAGGAGCCCGTACCCGCCACAGGCGCCGCCGGCCAGACCGATCTCCGGGAACAGCGTGATGTCGTGACACTGGGTCGGCCCGGGCCGGGGGCCCGGTCCACTGGCCTGCAGGCCATACATCTTGTCGATGATGCCCTGAATTCCGTTGCGCAGCGCCGCGCTGTCGGCGGCGGTCGGTGCGCCGCTCCCGCCTCGGGCCTTGACGATGCTGTCCAGTATCGGGTTGATCGTGCCCATCGACAGGGCGTACTCCATGCCGTTGATCGTAACGGTAAACCCTCCGGCGGCCCGCACGGTCGCGGCCACCTTCGCGGCCGCGGCGATGTCCTCAGTGGTCTCGCCGTGGGCCGCGGGGGCCACGAGATCGTTGAAGATTCTGGGTGAACTCACGATCACCGCCTGCTCCGGATGCGCCAGTGGCACCTTGATGACTTCGATGCGGAACAGCGCGGAATTGGGATCCTTATCCGGCGTCGCCCTCACACAGCCGGGCAGCTCGTTCGGCGAACGGACCCCCGCCGACCCGGAGATGTAGACGTAGACGTTTTCCGGGTCCTTGGGATCGACCAGCACCGAGTGGGTATGCGAGCCCCGGCAGGTCTGCACGTTGCCGACGTTTCTGGGAGTGGTGATGTCACTGATGTCGAAGATCCGCACCCCGCGAAGCCGGTCTTTGCTGACCGTGTCTGCGACGCCCTGCGCGCCGCAGTCGATCCGGCCGGTGAGGCCCTCGCCCGAGACGAACAGCAGGTTCTTGTAGACCGAGACGTCGCTCTGGGACGCCGGGCAGTAGTACGCCGTTTTGAGGGTGGGCCGACTGGGATCCGAGATGTCCCAGATCTGGTAGCCGTTGTAGCTGCCCTGAATGGCATAGTTGCCGGTGAACGCCAGGTCGGAGTTGGTGCTGCCGAGGAACTTCGCCGAGGGCGGGCTCTTCGAGACCACCCGAAGATTCCACGTCGCTTCGGCGGCGTCCATCAACCCGCCGCGAAGGCCGACGCGCGGATCCGGGCTCGGCGCGGCGGCGGCCATGCTCCCCCGCGGCGAGGGGGCGCCCGCTCCGGACGAGGAGGTCGAGGTCGAGCACGCCGCCAGGGCCAGAAGCCCGGCAGCGAGGGGGCGCGAGAATATCGATGCCATCACGAAATCCTTTATTGGGGCCGACTGCGGAGGGCGGCGAGCATCTTCTCCATGCGGTCGATCTCGGTGCTTTGATCGACGTTAACATCAGAAGCGAATTTGAACACGGTCTCGTCCTGTCCGGCGCCATAGCTGCCGAACAGCTCGTTGACCATCGTGACGGCGCCGCGGTGGTGCTGGATCATGAAGGTCAGAAACAGGCGATCGAATTCCGCGTCCCTGCTCTGGTCCAGCTGCTTCATCTGCTCCTCGCTAAGCATGCCGGGCATCAGCATCACATGCTCAACCCCGTCCATCATCCTCTTCATGCCCTTGGGGGTCGCCTCGGGCACCGGCTGGAGGCGATCGGTAAGCCACCGCTGCATCGTGGCGATCTCGTCCTGCTGGGCATTGATGATCCGCTTGGCCAGGATCCGCACCGAGGGACCGGCCCCGTGGGTGGGCGCCCACCCGGCCATCTGGATGGCCTGGGCGTGGTGACTGATCATGCCGGACATGAAGTGCACATCCGCCGCGGTGTAGGGATACCTGGCGCTGTCGGCCTGTGCCTTGGCGATGCCCGAGAAGGCGGCTTGACCGCTGGGGGCCGGCTGGGGAGAGGTCTGCACCGAGCCCTGGGTGCTGTTGCCGCAGGCCGTCGTGGCGGCCGCGACGACCAGGGACGCGAGGATCCCGCGGATTTGAGATGATGCCATTCCGGTGATTGTCCTGGGAAGTCGGCTCACGCCGGGCTCCCGTGAAGTCTGTTTGCCGAATAGATAGTAGCATGTCAGGGTAGCGGCTGGTAAGCGGCGGGTGATTTACTCCCTCCTAATCTGCGGCAGCCACGCACCTTTGCAGATTCACTGTTCATCTGTGCCATCTGTGGGCTGCTGTTGCAGTTGCCGCGATCGTAACTCCGCCGCGTTTGATCGAGGCGGATGGCGCTCCGGCTGAATCACGCACTGGCGCTGGACTTTCGATTGGACGGGAAGGGCGGACGCCGTGCTACTCGTCCGCCAAGACGATGAGCGGCGTGGGCTCGTCGGCGGAGAGATCTTCTGTCCCTCCGAGCCACGGCCGGTCCACCGTCGACGCGGCCCAGTGGCCCAGCTCCATCGCACGCACGGCAAAACTCTCCTCCGCTACCTCCAGGAGCCGGCTTGGAGATCCGAGCGTTCCATGCTCGAGCTCGCGCTTGCGCAATCGCTTCGCCGCCCGGAGCGCGTTTGCTCCGGTCGGATCCAGCGAGCGCACCTGCGCCGCCTCGGCACCGTTCTCCGCCGCGGCGAGCATGTCCACCGTCACATCGTACGCAATGCCCAGATGCCGCTCGACATCGCGATCGGTGAGCAGCCACCTGCTCCGGTCGCGGGCGGCCTGCATCGCCCGATGCCAGCTCCTGGTGTGGGTGAGGTGCACCATCCCCCGGAAAATCCTGCGGTTGGTCCGGACGCTGAAGAGGGTGGGGGAGATGATTCGCTCGAGATGCAAATCGGCTGCCGACTGGTCGAGCTGGATGATTTCCCGCGCCCGTCGGGCAAAGTGTCCGCCGAGATGGGTCTCGATCCGGGTTTCCCAGTAGGTGTGCCCCATCGAGCGCGTGCTGGTGGTGAGCACCAGCTGGCGCGGAACGAAATAATTGTGGGCGATCGTATCGGCGGCGAGATGCGACAGGTAGCCGAGGCCGAAAGCCCGAAGCGCATCGGTGGGGGCCTGGTCGAAGGTCTCCTGGCCTACATGCCAGAAATGCGAATGCCGTCCGGTCGGCACGTATTTCTTGGCGATCGATGTGTCGGGCGCGATGCTGCCGTAGAGGAAGTCGTACGGGAAGGCCTGGAGCAGATTGGCGATCGTCGGAGGCAGGAGGTGCAGATTCGCCAGGATCGCCTCGCCCAGGTAGATGTGGGTCCCGGGCGTCCAGGCATGCGCGGCGATCGGATCGCAGATTGCCCAGAGCGCGATCAGGAGCAGCGCGGCGCAGACTCTCGCTGGCGTCATCGGCGTCCGCGAACCAGCCAGCGGCGGATTCGGGTGACCATCCCGACGCCGTTCCGGACCGACCGGACCCGGGCGGCCACGTCGAGCGCGGTCTCTTCCACCTCTTCGTGCACCACTTCGTAGAGCGCGTCGAGGTCGGCGAGACGCGACTTCACCTGGAAGACGCCGCGCGCCAGATCCTCTCGAACCGCCCGGCTGGTCGCGAGGTATTCCTGGATTTCCTCCGTGATGTCCCCCGACAGGCCGGCGCCCGCGTCGGTGATGCGGCGTACCGCGGCGATGGCGGGCGCGACTTCCTCCCGGAGCTCGCGGATCTCGCGCGTGGCCGAGCGCGCCATGAGCACGAGGGCGACCCCGATCGCCGCGAAGGCGAGCGCGATCACCACCAGCGAGATGGCCATCGTCGGTCCCACCCAGGACGCCAGGGAGCTCCCCATGGATCAAACATATCCAATCCGCTTGACGCGCGCCCGCGCGCCGGGCGAGGTTTGCGCCATGCCACTTCGCTTCCAGGTCCAGGGCGGCCGCCCCCTTTCCGGCACGGTGCGTCCCGCGGGGAACAAGAACGCGGCGCTCCCGATTCTCGCGGCCACCCTCCTGGCCGACGGTCCCGTCGTCCTCACCAACGTGCCGCGCATCCGGGATGTCGAGTCCATGGCGGCGCTGCTCGCTGACCTGGGTGCCTCGGTCGAGTGGACCGGCCCGAATGCGCTGACCATCGATGCGCGCGGGGCGGTGAGCAAGCCGCTCGATCCGGCGCTGTGCGCCCGGATCCGCGCTTCCATTCTCTTCGCCGCGCCGCTGGTCGCGCGGTTCGGCAAGGTGGTGCTCCCTCCTCCGGGGGGTGACGTCATCGGCCGGCGGCGGGTGGACACCCACTTCCTCGTCCTCGAGGCGCTGGGTGCGCGCATCCTGGTCGGCGACCGCTACGAAATCGAAGCCCGCCACCTCATCGGCGCGGACATTTTCCTCGACGAGCCGAGCGTCACCGGCACCGAGAACGCCCTCATGGCCGCGGTGGCGGCGAAGGGCCGCACCGTGCTTCGCAACGCCGCGGCCGAGCCGCACGTCCAGGACCTCGCCCGCTGCCTCGTGGCGATGGGTGCGCACATCGAGGGGATCGGGACCAATCAGTACGTCGTCGAAGGAGGGCTCCCGCTCCGGGGCTGCTCGTTCGAGATCGGGCCCGATCACATCGAAATCGGAAGCTTTGTCGGGCTCGCCGCCGTCACCAACAGCACCCTCACCATCGATCCGGTGCGTCCCGACGAGCTGCGCAGCATCCTCTTCGGATTCGACCGGCTGGGGATCCGGCCGCGGGTGGCGGGGAACACGCTGATCGTCGATCGCGACCAGGAACGCCGGATTCGCCCCGATCTCGGAGGCCACATCCCGAAGCTGGAGGACGGGCCCTGGCCGGCGTTTCCCGCCGACGTCATGTCCATCGCGATCGTTACCGCCACCCAGTGCGCCGGGTTGCTCTTGATTTTCGAGAAGATGTTCGAGTCGAGGCTCTTCTTCGTGGACAAGCTGATCGGAATGGGTGCGCGCATCGTGCTCTGCGATCCGCATCGCGCGGTGATCGCGGGACCGGCGCCGCTCCGGGGCGGGACGGTCGAGTCTCCCGATATCCGGGCGGGAATGGCGATGCTGCTCGCGGCGCTCGCGGCCGAAGGCCCCAGCGTCATCCACAATGCCGGCCAGATCGAGCGGGGCTACGAGCACATCCACGACCGGCTCAACGCGCTCGGCGCGTCGATCGAGCGGATCGAGGGGTGATCGAGACGCCGGTTGAAGGGCCGGTCCCGCGGTACGAGCTGGCCGGCTGGCGTGAAGAGCTCGGGGTGATCGCGGGGATCACGACCCGGGGGGACCCCGCCAGCCCGTTCGATTTGGGGCTTCAGGGAACCTCCCCGGCGGGCGAGGTGCTCGACCGCTGGGGGGCGTTGCGCCGGGCTGTGCCCGGGTTCCGGGGAGTGGTCGTCTCCCGTCAGGTTCACGGCACCGCGGTCCTCTGGCACCAGCACGCCCGTGGCCTGGTGATCCATGAAGGCTCCGACGGACACGCCACGTCGACCGGCGGGCTTCTGCTGGCGGTCACCGCAGCGGACTGTATTCCGGTCTACCTCGTCGATCCGGTCCGCCGGGCGGTCGCGCTGGTCCATGCGGGATGGCGGGGTACCGCGGCAGGGATTCTGGGCGTCGGCTTAGCCGAGCTGCTGCGGCGTGGAAGCCATGTGGAAAACGTGTTGGTACATTGTGGAGTTGGTATTTGCGGGCCATGCTATGAAGTGGGGAGTGAAGTGTTCGTGGGCTGCGGACTTCCGGCACCGGCCGGGGGGCGGGGTCCCCTCGATCTCCGAGCGGTGCTGGCCGGGCAGGGGCGTGGACACGGTGTGGAGAAAATTTCCACATCACGATTCTGTTCCAGTCACGATCCGGAATTCTTCTCCCATCGGGGCTCTAGCGGGCGCGATGGGAGGATGGTGGCGTACTTGGGACTTCGTCCGTAAATGGAGAGCCTCGCTACTCCCTCAACAGTTTGACTCATCGTAGCGCCGGAACTATGTTTACCTGGCTGGAGGGGGAGAGGACTGGGAGCGGTCCGCAGGACTTGGATGTGGGGTGCTCCCCCACATTTTTGTTTTTGGTCTGTCCGTCTGTCCCGACTCCACCGGTCCCCCTTCTCCTTCCCGGCTCATCCGGAGGCTCCGGAGCGACTCCGGCACCCAACGTGTAGGGAGTGCATGGCATGGCTGGTTCCGCCGAGATGTTGGCCGCGTTTCGCGAGCTGACGACGACGAAACAACTCGATCGCTCCGATCTCCTGGAGCTGCTGCGCGACGGCATTCACGCCGCGCTGGCCCGCAAATTCGGTCCCAACGTCCGCTTCGAGCTGGACGTGGACGAGCTGCAGGGCAGCATCCGGGTAATCCGCCTCCGGACCGTGATCGAGACCGTCGAAGATCCGAGCTCTCAGGTCTCGGTCGAAGAAGCCCGCTTCGAAGACCCCGAATTCCAGGTGGGCGACGTGCTCGAGGAAGAGATTCCGTTTACCGAGTTCGGCCGGCTCGCGGTGCAGGCCGCCAAGCAGCGGATTATCCAGCGGGTCCGCGAGGGCGAGCGCACCAAGATCCGGGAAGAGTTCGGCGACAAGGTGGGCGAGCTCCTCTCCGGCGAAGTGCAGCAGATCGAGCGCGGCAAGCTGGTGCTCATGCTCAACAAGTTCCGCGAAGCCGAGGCCATCATCCCGTACCGGGAGCAGAATCACCGCGAGCACTTCCACCAGGGCGACACCATCCGCGCGGTGCTCAAGCGCCTCGAGGAGACGCCCAAGGGTCCCCGGCTCGTGCTCTCGCGCGGCGATCCGACTTTCGTCTCCGCGCTCTTCAAGCTCGAGGTCCCCGAGATCGCGCAGGGCACCGTGGAAATTCGCGCGATCGCGCGCGAAGTGGGCAGCCGCACCAAGGTCGCCGTCATCTCCAAGGATGACGCGATCGATCCGGTCGGCGCCTGCGTGGGCCTCAAGGGCTCCCGGGTGCAGGCAGTGGTGAACGAGCTCGGTGGGGAGCGGATCGACATCGTGCCCTGGTCGCCCGATCCCGAGCGCTTCGCGCGGCTCGCGCTGGCGCCCGCGCGGGTCGCCAAGGTGTTCTCCGATCCGGAGAGCAAGACGATTCAGGCCGTGGTCGATGAGGATCAGCTCTCCCTCGCCATCGGCCGAAACGGGCAGAACGTGCGCCTCGCCTCGGAGCTGACCGGCTGGAAGATCGACCTCTACTCCAGCCGGGAGTGGCTGGAGCGCGGCGGCGAAGGTCCGCTCTTTACCCTCGCCCCGCTCGAGGAAGAGGAAGCTGCCGTCGCGCAGGTCGCGCTGTCGGAGCTCAAGGGTCTCTCTCCCGAGGTGCTCGGCATTCTCGATACCGCCGGGTATCGCACCCTGAACGACATTCTCGACCTCGAACGCGAGGATATCGAGAAGGTGCCGGGTGTGACGCCCGGAGCAGCCAACGAGCTGCTCGCATTCCTGGCCGACTTGGTCGCCGACGAGCCCGGAGAGAACGCGCCGGCCTCATGAGCGGCGTGCTGGGGTATCTCGGCCTGGGGATCCGGGCCGGGACGGTCGTAGTCGGGGTGGACGCCGTACGCCGCGCGCTCCAGGCGCGTGAAGTCCGCTGCATCGTGGTGGCGCGCGACGCGAGCCAACGCGCCCGCGAAAAGGTAGTGCGCCTCGCGACGGCGCTGGGTGTACCGCAGGTGGAAGGGCCCGGCGCCTCGGAGCTGGGTGCACGGCTGGGGAAGCCCCCGGTGATGATCGCCGGGGTACGGGATGCCGCTCTTGCGGACGGAATCGTTCGCGCTGGCGCGGCGGGGCAGGGCTGACGGAGGATTGAGTGGTCAAGACGAAAGTGCAGGATCTCGCGAGCGAGCTCGGCGTGCCCTCGGAGCAATTGATGCCAATGCTCAAGGAAATGCACGTCCTCGCGCGCGGTCCCCAGTCCTCCCTCAAGGACGATCAGGTCGCCGCCCTTCGGGTGCGCTGGGAGCGCGAAAAGCGCAAGCAGAAATCCGAGGAGCCTGCCAAGAAGCCGAAGCGGCGGACCACCAAGGCCGCCGCCGCCGCCGAGCCGGTCGCGCCCCCGGCCGACACCGCCGCGAAGCCCTCCAAGCGGCGCCGTACCGCGGCCGAAGTCGCCGAGGTCGAAGCGCAGCAGGAGGCGGAACGCGCAGCGGAAGCAGCCGCGACGGCGGCCTTCGAGCTCGAGCGTCCAACCCTCGAAAAACTCGAGCTCCGCGAGCCGTCCGGCCTTCCGATGCCGACGATCGACGAGCGGGCCCGCGCCCTCTTCCGCGACGTCCCGCTCATGCCTCCCGAAGCCGAGGCGCCCGCGGAGCCCGAAATCGAGGCTGCCCCCGAGGCGCCCACTCTTCCCGCGCGCCTCACACCGCCCCCGGCTCAGTCTCCCGCCGCCACCGGTCCCTCTGTCGTCCATCGCGCCCCGTTCATACCGCCGAGGATCTCCCGGCCCGCGCCCGGCACCGATGCCGGGCGGGCCCCCGGTCGCGGTCCCCGTCCCGTTTTCAGCAGCAGCCCCGGTGCGCAGAGTCCCTCAGGCACCGCACGCCCCGGGAGCCGTCCCGGCGGCCGCGCCGACGGCCCTGGCAGCCGTCCGGGCGGCGGGCCCGGGGGTCGTCCTGGAGGTCCCCCCAATCGCACCGGAGGTCCTCCGGGACGATTCGGTGCGCCCTCGGCGGGCGCGCCCCCCGCCCGCAGCTTCGGACCCGACGCCAAGCCGGCGAGCAGTGGTGACCGGAAGAAGGGGAAGAAGAGCCGCAAGAATTACGTCGATCAGGATCAGGTGCAGGCGAACATCCTGAAGACGCTGCAAGGGATGAAGGGTGGCGCCCGCGGCAAGCGTCGCAGCGACGAGCCGAGCTACCGCGATCTCATCGCCAGCCGGACCGCCGAGGAGAAGGAGCGCGAAAAGACCCGGATCCGGGTCAACGAGTTCATCTCGGTGGCGGAGCTCGCGGAGCAGATGAAGATCCCCGCGACCCAGATCGTGCAGTTCGCGTTCAAGGAGCTCGGGTTGATGGTCACCGTCAACCAGCGGCTCGACTTCGACCAGATCGAGCTGATCGCGTCCGAGTTCGGCTTCCAGGCGGTGCGCGAGGACGAATACGCCGCCGACCTGACCGCCGCTCCGGCAGCGGACAAGGACGAGGATCTGACCTGGCGCCCTCCCATCGTGACCATCATGGGCCACGTCGACCACGGCAAGACGTCGCTGCTCGACTACATCCGGAAGGCCAAC
>CAZHSO010000057.1:0-23372 GCA_964535105.1 uncultured Gemmatimonas sp. | reverse complement strand
CCGACTCAGCCAGTGTTAGTCTAGGCCTAGACTAAACTAGTGTTGGGACAGGCTTAAGTCAAGCAGAATCTGTAATCGAGTCGGAAGGGGCTGGTGGCCTTCGCTGAAAAGGCGTTGGGGCACCACTCGGGCACCACACGGGCCCGAAAAGGCGAAACGGCCACCCGATCAAGGTGGCCGTTCCCATTGGATCCTAAGCAGTTACCACAGAGCGGGCGACCGGACTCGAACCGGCGACGTCCAGCTTGGGAAGCTGGCATTCTACCACTGAATTACGCCCGCGGAGCCCTGAAAATGCTCGCGCCCGGCCGTGGCGTCAATGTAGTGGAGGCGAAGAGGCTCAGAGGCAAAGAGGCAAGGTCACGCCCGTTGCCTCCTTGCCACTTTGCCTCCTTGCCTCTTACTTCGCCCGATACCGCCACCCGGCGATGTTCGCGCCGGTGCCTTCCAGGTTGATGGGGTGCTTCGCGTTCTTGCCGAGCGCAGGCACGGTGATTTCCTTGCTGTCGACCACCGCGCCGGTCAGGCCCACAAACTCGACCACCAGCGTCATCGGCACGATCTTGATCGGCTTGCCCGCGGCGTCCTGCGGCTCCCGTCCGATCGCTTCGGCGGCCAGGGTCGCCTTGGCCGCGCCAGTCTGGAAACCGGTGATCTCGACGGTGAACGGCAACACCACCAGCCGGGTGGCCGTCTTGATGACGTCCGCCTCCCGGTTGAGGCTGCGCTGGCCCTGGGCGAGGAGACGGAGGGCATCCTCGTTCATCGGCTCCATCTCGAGCAGCTTCCCGGCGTACTCGATGAGCTTTTCGTTGTTCTTCATCGCGAAGTAGGTGTTGGTGAGATTGTAGAGCGCATCACGGCTCCATGCATTGCGCTGGACCGCCTTGGCGAATGCCGCCTCCGCGTCCGGGTATCGCTTCGCATTGAAGGCGGCCACCCCCACCGCCATCAGGTCCTGGGTGTCGAGCGAATCCAGGTTCGTCTTGGAGAATTCTTCGACCATCGCCGTCTCGATTATATCGGCACTGTCCGCCATGCCGGCGGAGCGAAAAGCGGTGGCCAGTACTCGCTTGGCGTCTGTTTCGTCGGGCCGCCACGCGAGATAGCGCCTCAGGGCGGTGATGGCCTCCAGATGCTTGCCCTGCCGAGAATACATAATCCCCAGATTGAGCGCGGCAGTGTTCCTGTCTTCGGTCAGAGATGTATCGCGCTCGGCGATCTGCAGCGCCTTCTGGAAATAGATCGCGGCGCTGTCTTCCCGGTTCATGTTCGCGAACACGACGCCCATGTTCGAATACACGTGGGGCAGCCCGCGGAACATCGTCGACGCATCGCGGAAGAGCGCCAGCGCGCTATCGGTTTCCCCCTTCTTCTGGAACTCGATCCCCGCGTTGGCGAGGTTGGCCCAGCTATTCTGCCGGTACTGGGCGATGTCGATTTCGCACAAGGGCGCCAGCTCTTCGGCCTTGGTGAACGCCGAATCGGTTTCCACCGGGTCACCGCCCAGCAGCGCGACCCGGCCGAGGTAGTACCAGGCCGCGGCGTTGTTGGCCTGCGCCTCCTGGGTGATCGCCATCACGAGGTTCTGGCGGGCCTCGGCGAGATTGGCGGTCTTCTCCGCCGGAGTCCTGGCGTCGTAGCTCTTCCGCAGGGACGAAATGCCCTTCTCCACCTTGGAGTTGATAGGCTTGATAGGGCAGAGCGCGGCGACGTATTTGGCCGGCTGGCCCTGCGCGAGGCGAGAGTTGATCCGGCCCTGCGCCGCGAGCGGACTCGCCGCCAGTGCGCAGGCGATGGCCAGGATCATGGGACGCGTGGTCATTCCGTCTCCTTGGGTGCGGTGCTGCGGCCGTCCGGTCCGCCCGCGGAACCGCGGGCAAGCCGTCCAGCCTGCTCGTGTAACTCGCGGGCGATGGTATGGGCGGGACGGCCGGTCCGACGCGCCTCCGCCACGACGTCTTCGTACTCCGGCTTGTCGCGCTGTCCTCCCGGCGCCTCCACCGTCTTGATCCGGACGGTGTTCCCTGCCGCGGTCTCCAGGGTCCACTCCCGCCGCGGGAGCGTCACGCGCTCGGCGATGATGCGCCGGAGGCCCGCCGTCGTGCTGTGACGAAAGATCGCGTCCGCGATCCCGTCGGCCCGCTCCGGAGGCGCGATGACTTCCATACGGAAGCCGATCCGCCCCTTCTTCATCTGCGTGGTCCACATCTGCACGTCGAGCGCGCCGGCTGCAGCGAGTGCGTCCCGGAGCGGCTCCAGGTATTCGGGGCTCAGGTCGTCCAGGTCGGTTGCCAACACCACCACGGTGGCCGCTTCGGTGGCGCTCGTCGCCAGGATCAACCGCAACGCATTCGGGTAGCCCGGTGGATTGCGTGTGCCGGCGCCCCACCCGCTCCGCTCCGCCCGCCACCGCTCCGGGGGCGCGCCCCGGGAGAGCACCCTGAGTAGCGCGGCCCCGGTCGGTGTCGTGGCCTCCCCGACGACCGGACCGCCGGTCGCGATCTCCAGCCCCTCGACGAGGAGTCCGGTCGCGGGCGCGGGGACGGGGAGAATTCCGTGCGCCGCCCGTATCCATCCGGTCCCCAGCGCGAGCGGCCGCGCATAGATCTCGTCGATGCCGAGGCGCTCGAAGCCTTCGATGCCGCCGACGATGTCCACCAGGGCGTCGAGGGCGCCGACCTCGTGGAGCGCAACCTTTTCCGGCGCCTTCCCGTGGATCCTGGCCTCGGCTTCCGCCACGAGCCGAAAGGCCCGAATGGCGAGTGCGCGAGTACGCTCCGAGATCTCCGCCCGCTCCACCACAGCGATCAGCTCGGCGATGTGACGGTGCGGTCCGTGGTGATGGGGGTGAGCGAGGATAAGGACCTGCGGATTTGGCTCCGGCTGCACATCCGCGGGCTCTTCCACCGACCCGTCTGGAGACCGCACGGTGACCTTGGTCGCCAGAATTCCCGACCGGTCGGCCCGGCTCACCTCCACCGTCACATCGGGGAGACCGAGTCGCGCGGGCAAGCCGGTAATCCACGACTCCTCCGCCCCGACATCGACGAGGGCTCCGAGGAGCATGTCGCCGCTGATCCCGGCGGCCGGGTCGATGATGGCGAACTTACGGCCCGACATAGACTTGTAATATCACCCTAGATCACCGCCGAGGCAATTCCGGAGGATCTCGATAGAGCCAGCCGGCTCCCGTGTTGAACAGGACGACCTGCTGATCCGGGCGGAGCACACCCGAGACAGCCAGCGCGCGGGCGGCGGCAATCGCGGCACCCCCTTCGGGTGCGAAATCGATCCCTTCGAG
Organism: uncultured Gemmatimonas sp.; assembly: GCA_964535105.1. Lineage (GTDB taxonomy): Bacteria > Gemmatimonadota > Gemmatimonadetes > Gemmatimonadales > GWC2-71-9 > JABFSM01. The sequence goes on along the minus strand of CAZHSO010000057.1, from coordinate 20,068 downwards.
CCTGCTGCCGGTTGCTGCATCGGCGCTCAGCTCCTCGTCACTCACGGCAATCGCTCCTCCACCGCTCTTTCGCAATGCATCGAGCATGAGGCGATCGCCGAGCGGCCCGGGCACACGCAGTCCGCTCGCGATCGTCCACGGCTCGGGCCACGGCGCGCAGCGGTCACTCCCTTCCGCGAAGCTCTTCACGACCGGTGCGCACCCGGACGCCTGCACCGTGTACATCCGCGGAAAGGCGCCCGTGATCCACCCGGCGTCGCGCAGCTCCTGGAAGACCTTCCACATGCCGATGAGCCCGGTGCCGCCGCCGGTCGGATAGATGATCGCGTCGGGGAGCTTCCAGTCGAGCTGCTCGGCGAGCTCCAGGCCGAGCGTTTTCTTTCCCTCGATGCGGTAGGGCTCGCGCAGCGTCGAGAGATCGAATGCCCCGCTCTCCGCCGCGTACGCGCGACTCGCTTTTCCGCAATCGCCGATGTGACCGTCGAGCAGCCGCAGATCTCCTCCAGTGGCGGTGATCTGGGAGAGGATCATCGCGGGCGTGGTGCGCGGCGCGTACACCCGCACCGGCACGCCGGCGCGTGCGCCGTATGCCGCCGCGGCCACCCCGGCATTGCCGGCGGTGGGCAGCGTGAAGGCCCGCGCCCCGCCGAGCACGGCGCGGGTTATGGCGGCGGCGAGTCCGCGCGCCTTGAAGCTTCCGGTCGGGTTGGTGGCTTCATCCTTGACCAGGAGACCCGGAAGTCCGATCTGTCCGCCGAGGCGCGGTGTCGCGAGGAGCGGAGTCTCACCTTCGCCGAGTGTTACCGGCTGCTCGCCGGCGGCGAGGGGGAGGAAGCTCTTGAAGCGCCACATTCCACGGCGGGCCGCCACGGCGGCTCGCTCGGCGGGATCGGGGCGCCGGGCGGGATAGCGCACCAGCCATGGCTGGCCGCACTGGCAGACCGTCGGGAGACCGGAGGGCGGTGCCGTCGTTCGGCACGCGGAACATTCGAGGTGCCAGTCCACGAGAGAAGGCCTCAGGGGTCAGGGGTCAGGGGAGGAGCGGGATCGCGGGCGTCTTCGAGTGCCTCGCGCACTCGGGTCGCAAGTGCGATGGAGAAGCCGGGAACCTCCGCGATCTCCTCGACGGAGGCGCTGCGCACCCCCGCCAGGCTGCCGAATCGCTCGAGAAGACGATGCCGCCGCTCGGGCCCGACCCCGGGAATCTCGAGCAGCGCCGAGGTGATGGTGCGCGCGCTGCGGCGGTTGCGGTTGTACGCGAGCCCGAAACGGTGGGCCTCGTCCCGCGCCCGCTGGAGCAGCCGGAGCGAGGGACTCCGTCGCGGCAGCCGGAGCGGATCGCTCCGCCCGGGGACGAACACCTCTTCGTCCCGTTTGGCGAGGCCGATCATCGGCAGCTCCGGAAAGCCGAGTGCGACGGCTGCCGCAACCGCCGCCCCGAGTTGTCCCTTGCCACCGTCGATCACCATGAGGTCGGGCACCGGCCGGGTCTCGTCGCGGCGCCGGGTCAGGTAGCGGGTGACCACTTCGGCGATGGCGGCGTAGTCGTCCTGCTGCCCTTCTCCCTTGATGCGGAACTTCCGGTACTCGCTCTTCTTCGGCCGTCCCCCCTCGAAGGTGACCAGCGAGCCGACGGTGTCCTTCCCCTGGTTGGTGGAGATATCCACGCAGACCAAAGTCCTCGGGACCACCGAGAGGCCGAGATCGCGACCCAGCGCATAGACCGGGTCCTCGGCGCGCTGATCCGACTCGAACGATTCGAGCCGGAGGCTCTCGAGCAGATGCCGCGCATTCCGCTCCGCGAGGTCCAGCCACCGCCACGCGGTCCCGCGCTGGGGAACGGCGAGCACCGCGCCGGGAAGCAGGGCCTCGATCTGCGGGAGCTCCGCCGGTGGAAAGGGAAGCACCACCCTCGAGGCCTTCCCTTCGGCGGGGATGTAATACCGGACCAGGAACGCCTCGAGAATGGCGTCGTCGGATTCCTCGGTGACGTTCTCGAGAAAGCGGTGCTCTCGATGCACCACGCGCCCTTCGCGCACCCGGAACAACACGCCGACGGCATCGTCCCCGTCGCGCGCGTACCCGAGGACGTCGGCATCGCCGGTGCCGAGCGCTTCGATGGTGGAGGGGAGCTCCACCTGGTCGAGCCAGCGGAGGGTATCGCGCAGGTCTTTGGCCCGCTCGTAGTCTTGCCGCGTGCTCGCCTCCTGCATCATGCTGCGCAAACGGGTCCGCACGTCGACCGTTTTTCCCTCGAGAAACGCCACGACTTCGTCGATCATCGCCCGATACGCCTGGGCCGCCTGCCATCCGACGCACGGCGCGCGGCACCGCCCGATATGAAAGTCGAGGCAGGGCCGCTCGCGCCGTTCAGTGGGAAGATCGTCGGCGCAGCTGCGGACGGTGAAGATCCGGCGCACCAGCGCGAGCGCCCGGCGCATCTCGCCGACGTCGGTGTAGGGGCCGAAGTAGCGCGCCCCCGGAATGTCGCGTCGCCGGGTTACGAGAACCCGGGGAAACGGTTCCTTCAGCGTCACTGCGATTGAGGGATAGCTCTTGTCGTCCTTGAGCCGCACATTGAAGCGCGGCTGATACTCCTTGATGAGATTGTTCTCGAGGAGGAGCGACTGCGTCTCCCCGCTCACTACGATCGTTTCGACGTCGTCGATCAACCGGACCAGAAGCTGATTCTTCGGGCTGCCGGCATGGTCGCTCGCGAAATAGCTCCGCACCCGGCTCTTCAGGTTGAGCGCCTTCCCGACGTACAGCACGCCCCCGGCGCGATCCTTCCAGAGGTAGACGCCGGGGCCGTCGGGGAGCGACTCGAGCTTCCTCGCGAGCGCGTCGGGAACGCCGCGTGTGGTCATGGCCGGAGGCCGGCGCGACCGATGATCCGGCGTGCGAGGGGGATTCCGGCGGCCGCCGTCCCGAGGAGATAGGTCAAGCCGAAGGGCGTGAGGACGACGGCGGCGCGCGCCACCGGTCCGAGACCGTCGCTGGTCAGCGTTAGCGCGAGCCATCCGGCAAGCCCTGCGAGGAGGGCGGCGCCCCAGAGCCGTACCGGGTAGCTCCCTCGCGGCGCCTCGGGCCCGATGCGCCGCGCGAGCCCGCGCTGGAGCAGGACGAACTCCACCCACGCCGATACTCCCGCCGCGGCGGTGACACCGGCTGCTCCCCAGCGGGGATTCACTTCGAGCAGCCGCGGGAGCGGCACCGCGGCGAGGTAACCGAGCGTGATCGAGAGGGTGACGCGAATCGTGGCGAAGCGCAGCGGGGCGCGGGTGTCGTGGAGCGCAAAGTACACTGAATTATAGAGCCGCCCCTGCGTCGTGGCCAGGAGCCCGATCGCCGACCCGGCGAGGATCATCCACACGAAACGCGCGTCGGCGGCGGTGAACTTTCCGGTCTGAAAGAAGAGCGCCGCAATGACCTCCCCGAGGAGGAGAAACGCCACCACGGTGGGCACCACGAAGAACGCCACGCGCTGGCGGCCGTCCTCGAGGCGCGCGCGAAGCGCGGCGTGGCCCCCCTCACCCGCGACGGCCGCGGCGGAGAGCTCCGGAAGCTCCGCGGCCGCGATCGACATGCCGAACAGGCTCACGGGCAGCGTGTAGAGCGTCTGCGCGTTGGCCATCGCGGTCACCGCGCCACCCGGAAGGAGGCTCGCGAGGATGCCGTCCACGAATGCGCTGATCTGGGTGACGCCGCGGGTGACGAACGCGGGAAAGAAGTTGCCGAGTACGGTCCGAATCCGCGCGTTCCCCCGGCCAAGGCTCGGACGGAGCCCGGGAAGCAGACCGAGCACCGATGGGAGCTGAACCAGGAGCTGTAACGCGCCCCCCGCAACAGCGCCCCACGCCACCCAGAGCACCACGGTCTCAAGCGGGCCCGCGGTGGGGGCCAGGACCGTGGCCAGAATGATCGCGCAATTCCACAGGACCGGAGCGGCGTAGCTGAGAAAGAACCGGCGGTGACTGTTGAGGATACTGAGGCACCACGCCGAAAACACCAGAAGCCCGACGCCGGGAAAGAGCACCCGGACCAGCTCGATCGTGAGCTCCCGCTTGGGACCCTCGAAGCCGGGGGCGAGGAGGGTGACCAGCCACGGCGCCGTGGTGATTCCCAGCGCGACCAGTATGGCGACCGCGATCGAGAGGATCCCGAGCACCGCACCCGCCAGACGGCGGGCTTCCTCGTCGCGTCCCTCGGAGCGGAGCCGTGCGTACGACGGGATGAACGACGCGGAGAGCACCCCTTCCCCGAAGAGATTCTGCAGAAAATTCGGGATGCGGAACGCCAGATTGAACGCGTCGGCGGGGAGCGAGAGCCCGAGATAGTGCGACAGCACGCGCTGCCGGACCAGCCCGGCGAGGCGGCTCAGGAAGATGCCGGCGGCGACCAGCGGCGCGCCGCCCTGCCTTCGTGGAGTCAAGATTCCGGGTGGGACGGCGGGGGAGGCCGCTGACCGCCTTCCTCGAGGAGGCGCTGGAAGAACTGTTGCTCCTCCTGGAGGGTCTCCGTGGTTCGGGTGAGCTCCTCGACCTCGCCCTCGAGCAGCTCGATCCGCTTGAGCAGCTCGTCCACCGCCGGCGGCGTCGAGGTGTTCCCCTCCAGCCGCCGCGCGGCGGCGCGCCCGAGCGGCGAATCGGTGAGAATCGCGAAGATGGGAATCAGCAGGACGATCAGCAGGACGATGCCGAGAAAGACCATGGCGACGAGTCTAGGGGGTCCGCGTTCCGGCTTCAAGAGCACGCGCGTACCATGACGCGATGTGCCCGGCGAAGCTGTCGACCACACCGTCGCCGTAGCGGGCGAGGAAGCCGGCCATCGACAGCACCCGCTCCTGCGGCTTGCCGAGCGGGCGCACGGAGAGTCTGGCGCGGGCCACCTGTCCGAGATCGACCGATTCCCGCTTGCGGGCGTGCTGCAGCAGCTTCTTCTCGAGGCGCTCCACCGCGTGCAGCGCCTGGCCCCGCGCCGCGGCTGCAGGGCGCTCCAGCGTGGGATCCACGGTGGCGGCGGCCCGAATCACTGGGGCGTACCGCTTCTCGATCCCCGCGCGGAGCGCCGCGAACGCCGCATCGGTTCCCGGGGGAAGCGCCAGCCGCGCCAGCCGGCTCTCCAGCGCGCCACCCTCCGCCTGCAGCTCATCGAGCGTCGCGCCGAACTTCTTGAGTATCCGCCTCACCCTCGGCTCGACCAGCAGCCCCGACCATCGGGGAACCGGCAGCTGCCTGGAGACACCGAGCCGCTCGTAGACGGGGGGGGTGAGGGCGAGATAGCGCAGCTCGCCCGGGCCCGCCACGTACGCGACGGTGGGAAGGACGGCGCTTTCGAGGACCGGCCGGAAGAGGACATTGCCGGAGAGCCGGCCCGGCTCGGCGCGCGCGATCTGCTCGAGCTCGGCAAAGGTGAGCGCTTCCCTCCCCCGGCGGGTGACGAAGCCGCCTCCCGACGCGATCAGCCGGTCCCGGCCGAATCGCGTCTCGATGAATACGAGCGACGCTCCGTCGCCCACGGGCACACCAGGGTCGTGTCCTTCGGAGACGAGACGGGTGGAGCGCTCGGCGAGGTCGCGATCGATCTCCGTCGCGGTGGCGAGCGCGCGGACGATCCAGGGAGCCGCGGCCGCCTTGACCGCGCGATGAGTGCTGTCGAGACAGAGAATGCCGTATGGGGCCAGCAGCTCGGCCATGGCGGCGGCGAAGGCCCCCGCCACAGTGGCTTCGGGACGGTAGTGGCGGGCGAGCCATGCCACCGTGGGGCCGCTCGTTTCCGTGTCGACGAAGGATGCGGCGAAGGAATCGAGCGCGCGGCGCACCTCGTTCCCCAGCGGCTGCTTCGACATCGGCGTGAGCGGTGCGTCGGGGGGACGGGGCGGAAGCGCCTCGCGCAGCAGCTCCCCGTCGGCGCCGAGCCACGAAACGCCGGCGACCTCCTCGAAATCGTGATCGTCGCCCGGGAGCCAGTACACCGGAACGACCGGGCGGTTCCAGCGCTGCTCGAGGACGAGGGCGAGCGCCCGCGCGGAGAGCGCTTTGGTGACGGTGTAGGCCGGACCGGTGAAGAGTCCCGGCTGCTGCCCCGTGGTGACGACCAGCGCGCCGGGGAGCGTCAGGCGTGCGAGCGTCGGCTCGATGCCCGGCGCCCGGACGATCGCGTCCGCAAGCGCCGGGTTCCACGCCGCCTCGCGAGGTCCCGGAAGGACCGGCCCCTCGGCGAGCGGAGTATCGAGAATGGAAAAGCTCATCCCACGCGCCCGGCGAGCAGCACCCGCGGGGAGTCGGCCTCGAGCGCGCCGCCATCGTAGTCGCCGAGGCGGATGCTGATGGCGCATCCCGCCGCCTCGAGGAGCTCCTCGAGCTCTTTCGCGGAGAAGAGCCGCACCCGCTCCACCAACCGGCGGCCGTCCGCCAGGGTGATGCTCTTGAAGACGTGCCGCCGGGATGCGTCGAGCCAGCGGTCGATGCGCACGGTCTCCCCGTCCATTTCTCCCTCTTCCCGCGGAACGAGGTCGCCGGGAACCCGCGCCGCGTTCAGAAAATCGAGCGCGAACCACCCGCGCGGCTGGACCGTCGCCACCATCTCGCCGAGGGCGCGGGCATGCTCGGTGTCGGAATCGAAGTAGCCGAAGCTGGTGAAGAGATTCACCGTGAAGTCCATGGTGCGGGGCCGGACCGGGATGTCCCGGACATCCGAGCGGATCACCGGAAAATGGGAAATGCCGCGGCCGCGCAGTAGCAGGTGCTTGGACAGGTCGAGCCCGGTCACCTGCGCCCCGCGGGACTGGAATGCGGCGGCGTGACGTCCGGTGCCGCAGGCGACATCGAGCACCCGCCACCCCGATCGAAGCCCGACGGTGCGGCACAACAGATCGACCAGCCGCTCGGCATCCTCGAGATCGCGGTGGGGGTAAAGTAGGAGATACTCCTCGCCGAAGTATTCCTCGTACCAGTCGGCCATGGTAGAGCTGTCAGCCGTCAGCCGTCAGCTATCAGCGGGCTGAAGGCTGAAGGCTGATCGCTGAGGGCTGATCGCTGAAAGCTGATGGCTGATAGCTGCTTCATTTATGATACGGCTCTCCCCGAAGAATCGTCCACGCCCGGTACCACTGCTCCGTCACGATGACGCGCGCCAGCTCGTGCGGCAGCGTGAGGGCGCCGAGGCTCCAGCGGAACTGCGCCCGCGCGGTGAACGCCGGGTCGAGGCCGAAGGCGCCGCCGATCACGAGGGCGACCGGGACCGCCGACGTCCGCCACTGGTCCAGACGCCGGGCCAGCTCTTCGCTCGACCAGGGCGCGCCGCCGATGTCGAGCACCACCACCGTGGCGCGGGGTGGGATCACCGCTTCGACCCGGGCCGTTTCCTCGCGCCGCCGGTGCGCGGCTGTTGGCGCCCGGGCCGCTTCCTTGAGTTCCCGCTCTTCGATGTGCGTGTACCGCCTGAGGCGCTTGAGATAGTCGTCGCAGGCGAGGCGGTATGCGGGGCGGAGTTTTCCGACCGCGATGAGATGGGTGCGCATGCCGCCGCCTTCAGCCGTCAGCCGTCAGCAGACTGAAGGCTGATGGCTGATGGCTCTCCCAGCTACGCGTACATCCCCCTGAGCCGATGCACCCCGGCAACCCGATCAACCGCCACCATGTACGCCGCGATGCGCATGCTGACGGTGTTTCGCTGCGCCATCAAGGCGACTTCCTGGAAGGAGTTCACCATGATCTTCTCGAGCCGGGTGTTGACCGTTTCTTCGTCCCAGAAATAGCCGGCGCGGTCCTGCACCCACTCGAAGTAGCTCACCGTGACGCCGCCGGCGTTGGCCAGAATGTCCGGGACGACGAGAATGCCGGCGTCCTGGAGAATCTGGTCGGCGTCGGCGCTGGTCGGTCCGTTGGCGCCCTCGCAGATGATCCTGGTCCGGATCCGCGCGGCGTTGCTGTCGGTGATCACATTCTCGAGCGCCGCCGGCACCAGCACGTCGCACTCGAGCTCCAGCAGCTCCGTGTTGGTGATTCGGTCGGCCTTCGCATACGACTTCAGGAACTTGTGCTCCTTCACGTGGGCGATCACATCCTTGACGTCGAGGCCATTCGTGTTGTAGATCCCGCCCTCCCGGTCGCTGACGGCGAGAATCTTCATGCCCTGCGCGGCCATCAGCTCGGCGCTGATCGAGCCCACGTTGCCGAATCCCTGCACCGCCACGCGGGTGCCCGCGACCGGCATGTTGCGCAGCTTGAGCGCCTCCACCGCCGAGATCATGACCCCACGGCCGGTGGCCTCCCGGCGGCCCAGCGAGCCGCCCATCTGCACCGGCTTCCCGGTCACGACCGCCGTCACGGTGTGGCGCTTGTGCATGGAGTAGGTGTCCATGATCCACGCCATCACCCGCTCGTTGGTGTTGACGTCGGGCGCGGGCACGTCCGAATCGGGCCCCAGCCCGTCGATGATGCCGGCGGTGTAGCGCCGGGTGAGCCGCTCCAGCTCCGCCATCGACATCGTCGACGGATCACAGATCACCCCGCCCTTCGCGCCGCCGAACGGCAGGTTCACCACCGCGCACTTCCAGGTCATCCAGGCGGCGAGCGCCTTCACTTCGTCGAGTGTGACCTGCATGTCGAACCGGATCCCGCCCTTGCCCGGCCCGCGCGCGGTGTTGTGCAGCACCCGGTAGCCGGTGAAGACTTCGACTTCGCCGCTGTCGAGCTGGATCGGGATGGAGACGATGATCTGCCGTTCCGGCGCGCTCAGAATCTTGCGAAGCCCCGGCTCGAGTTTCAGGTGGTGCGCGGCTTCGTCGAAACGCGCCATCATGGACAGGAGAGGATTCTCCCCCCCGAGGAACGTGTCCTTCTCGGGCCGGATACCACCTCTCGCGACCGCGTGTGCCATGAGTGAGCTCTCCGCGTATTTCGATGCGCGACGTTGACGTTTACATTCGCTCGACGGGGGTGACGATCGCGTCCAGTCCGGCCGTGATCGCGTCTTCCCCGACTTCCCACACCAGATCCAGCACCGCGACCAGCGGCTCCGGCGCGCTCGCCGGCCACCGGTCGCGCAGCTTCACCGCGTCCTTCTGGGTGATCACGACAAATTCGGCTTTTCGCGCCGCCTTGGCGAGCCAGGCGACGTCCTCGTCCCGGAATTCGTGGTGGTCCCGCCAGTTCGCGACCTGCACTTGCGCACCGGCGGCCTTGATCTGAGCCACAAACGCGTCGGGATCGGCGATCGCCGAGGCTGCGACGACCCGCTTCCCGAGCAGCGCATCGGCGGGCGTGCTCTTTCCCGAGACGAGCCCCTCATAGCGCGACACGCCGAGGTGCACGACGCCCACCGGCCCGCTGACGGATGGCGCCAGAGTCCGCGCCAGCTGGAGCGCCGACGCGGCGTCGGCCCGCTTCCGGGTCACCACCAGCGCGTCGGCGCGTTCCAGTGCCTCGAGGCCTTCCCGCCACGGGCCGGCCGGGAGCGACCAGCGAACCGCACGCGACGTCTCGGCGCTCACGACGGCAATATTGAAGTCCCGCCACACGTCGCGGCGCTGAAAGGCGTCGTCCAGCACCAGCACCTCCGCCCCCTGGGCCAGCGCCCGCTCCGCGCCTGCCACGCGATCGGGGTCGGCGACGACTCGCGCCCCGGGAACCTGGTGCCGGTGCACCAGGACCTCGTCCCGGCCGTAGCCGCGGAGCAGGATTCCCGGCACCACCCCGCGGGCAAGGTAGTGCGCCGCGATCCAGCTGGAGAGGGGGGTCTTCCCCGACCCTCCCACCGTCAGATTGCCGACCCCGACGGCGGGCAACGGCAATTCCCGAACCGGAACCCAGCCACGGTCGAAGGCGAGATTGCGCGCGCTTATGCCGGCGCGCCAGAGGCCGGCAAAGGGCAGAAGCCCGAGCCGTGCCAGGCGCGCATCGAATCGCCGGCTCGTCCAGAGCCAGCGAATCAGCCGGTGACCGTCTCCGCGTCGTCCCATCCCACCTCATCGACCAGGTGTGCCAGCTCTCTCACGCCGCGGCGGCGCGCCGCCTCGATGCCATCCTCCCCGGGACCGACCATGAACGGCACACCGTACGCGATCCGGACCCGCGCGCCCGGCTTGGGGATGAGGAAACGGTCCCAGGACTCGAGGCGCCAGGCCCGGTCGGCCGAGGCATGCAGCGGGAGGATCGGAGCCCCTCCCCGCTGCGCCGCGAGGAGCACGCCGCCCTTGAGCTCCCGCCGGGGCCCTCTCGGACCGTCCGGGGTGAAGGCGACGGGTCGGCCTTCCTTGAGCGCCCTCACCGCGCCGACCAGCGCACGGACACCTCCCCTCGTGCTGGAACCGCGCGCCTCGCGATATCCAATCCGGCGGGCAAATTCGGCGAGGTACTGGCCGTCGCGCGCCTCACTCACCACAATCGTCACCTGGCGCCGGCGGTGCTTCCAGAGCAGCGGCAGCAACGCGTCATGCCAGAGGAGAAACACGTGGGGGCGCCCCGCATCCGCCAGCGCGCGCCAGCGCTCCTCGCCGGAGGTTTCCACGCGCCACGACCGGGCCAGCAAGGAGACAAGGGGACCGGCCAGGCGAACCGCCGCACGCGGTGAGAGCGGCAGTATCACCCCAGCAGCTCCGCCGCGATGGTCGCGACCCGCCGCGCCGCGCCGCCGCCCCCGAGCCGTTCGCGCACCAGGCGGAGTCCCTCCCGCTGGGCCCGGGTGACGGGATCGTCCGCATCGAGCAGTGAAGCAACCCGCTCGGCCAGTTTTCCCGGCGTCACATCCCGCTGCAGCACCTCTTCGACCACTTTCCGTTCCGCCACCAGATTCACGAGGCTGATCCACGGCACCGTGATCAACCGGCGGGCCACCCACGACGTCAGCGGGTTGACCCGGTACGCCACGACCATCGGAAGATCGGCAAGCGCGGCCTCGAGTGTCGTCGTACCCGATTTCGCCAGCGCGCCGTCGGCCGAAGCGAAGACCGGCTCCGGCGCTCCCCGGTGGATCAGGAATCCCTCGCCGCCGGGGTAGCTTCCCTGTGCCGTCCCCGCCACCACCACGGCGTCGCACCGGCCGGCGGCGAGGAGTTTCCGTGCGGCATCGCGGAACGGCGCCCACAGCCTGGCGACTTCCTGCATCCGGCTTCCCGGAAATAGTCCCAGCACCCGCGCACTCCCCGGAATGCCGAGCTGAGCCCGCGCCGCGACACGGGACGGGAGCGGCGGCCGGTCGAGCAGAGGATGCCCCACGTACTCCGCGGCGATCCCGTGCCGCGCGAAAAACTCGGCCTCGAACGGCAGCACCACCGCCAGACGATCCACCGCCCCCGCCAGGCGGCGGGCCCGACCCGGACGCCAGGCCCAGAGCTGCGGCGCGATGTAATACAGCACCTTCACTCCGCGCCGCCGCGCTGCTTCGGCCAGCCGGATGTGGAAGCCGGGATAGTCGATCACGATCAGGAGATCGTATCGGCCGGCCCGGAAGTCCGCCTCCAGCGTCCGAAGCAGCCGGAGATGCGCCGGAATCTTGCCCAGCACCTCGATGAACCCGATGACCGTGTAGCGCTCCATCGGAAACCGCACCCGCGCCCCGGCCGCGGCAATGCGCGATCCGCCGAAGGCATCGAGCACCGCCCCTGGAAACCGCGCCGCGAGGGCGGTCACGACCGCGGCGCCGTGCTGATCGCCCGACGGCTCCCCGGCGGAGAGGAAGATGCGCGGTGGGGTGCCTGCCACGACGCGGTCTAGCGGGCCTGGGAGGCCGCGGAGGGGCGTTGAACGGCCTCGGTGACTGCCAGGGCCAGCGCCAGCGCCGCGCGGCCCTCCGCGCCCGAGACGACCGCTCCCGGTTCTCCCCGGACCGCGCTGATGAAGCTCTCGAGCTCGAGCGCGAGAGCGTCGGCGGCGGGCGCCTCCAGCGGAATCTGCTCCACGATTTCCGACAGGGCGATCCCCCCCGCCTCGCGCCACCCCTCGCGGAGCCGCATGAACACCCCTTCCCCCGCCCCCAAATCGAGGGAGAAATAGCCGCTCGACTGGAAGATCCGGAGGTGCCGCACCCGCTCGCGCGCCACCCGCGAGGCGGTGACGTTCGCCACCGCGCCGGTGGCAAACTCCACCCGGGCGTTGGCCATGTCGAGATGCGGGGAGAGCACCGCCACTCCGCTGGCCCGGACGTCCGACACCGTCGCGCCGCCGGTCAGGTGCAGAATCAGATCGAGATCGTGGATCATCAGATCGAGCACGACAGCCACATCGGTCCCGCGGGACTGAAAGGGCGCCAGCCGGTCACTTTCCAGATAGCGCGGATCCTCCAGGAACGGGCCCGCGGCCCGTACCGCCCGGTTGTAGCGCTCGACATGCCCCACCTGCAGCGGAACCCCCATCCGCTCCGACGCCGCCACCAGGGCATCGGCTTCGTGGAGCGAGACGGCCAGCGGCTTTTCCAGGAGCACCGCGCGGCCCCGCGAGAGCGCGAGCAGTCCCACCTCGGCATGCGCCGGAGTCGGGACCGCGATGGTGACGGCCTCCACGTCAGCCAGGAGCGTGTCGGCATCGGGATAAAAGCGGGTGCCGCACGCGTCGGCGACGGCGCGCCCCTGCGCCACGTCGAGGTCGTGCACGCCGACGAGCGACGCCGAGGCGGAACTGGCGAGGTGGCGCGCGTGATGCTGCCCCAGCGCGCCGACGCCGATGACGCCGACCGGGAGCCGCGCCATCACACCGGAACGCCGCGCTGGCTGCTGGAGACGAACTCGAGGAACCGCTCGACTTCCGGAAGCGGTGGCAGCTCGGTCCGGGCGCGGTCGATGGCCTGGGAGAGATTGAGCTCGGAGTTGAAGATGAGGCGGTAGACGCGCTTCAACGCGGCGATCGTCTCGGGGGGAAAATCGGCCCGCTGCAATCCGATGGTGTTGAGACCGTAAAGCTCGATGGGATTGCCCACGGCCTTCACGTAGGGAGGAATATCCTGGTTGACCCGCGAGCATCCTCCGATGAAGGCGTACGCCCCGATGATGCCGAACTGGTGCACCGCGACGAGGCCGGACAGCGTCGCGCGGTCCTCGATCGTCACGTGCCCCGCGAGCTGGGTGCCGTTGGCGATGATGACGCCGTTGCCGATGTGGCAGTCGTGCGCGAGATGCACGTAGCTCATCACGAAGCAGGCGCCGCCGACCCGGGTGACGCCCGATTCGGCGGTCCCCCGGTTGATCGTGGCGTATTCGCGGATGACGGTGCCTTCTCCCACCTCGACCCAGGACTCCTCCCCGCGGTATTTGAGATCCTGCGGGTCACCGCCGATCACCGTCCCCTGCCCGACCCGCACCCGCGCGGCGAGCCGGACGTTGCGTTCCAGCGTCGCGTGCGGCCCGATGCGGCATCCCTCGGCGACGCTGACCCCGGCCCCGACGATCGCGAACGGGCCGATCTCCACGTCACTTGCCAGCTCCGCCGAGGGATCCACCACGGCGCTCGGGTGGATGCGCGCGCTCACCGGTCCACCACGCGGGCCAGCATCTCCGCCTCGGCCACCGCCTGGCCGTCGACGTAGGCCACACCCTTGAGCCGGCAGGTCTTCCCGCGGAACTGGATCATTTCCACTTCCAAGCGGAGCTGGTCGCCAGGCAGCACTGGACGGCGGAACTTCACGTTGTCGAGCGACATGAAGTACACGACCTTGTCCCCGGTGCCGGTCAGCTCGTCCATCAGGAGCATGCCGCCCGCCTGCGCCATCGACTCGATGATCAGCACCCCCGGCATCACCGGGTGTCCCGGGAAATGGCCCTGGAAGAACGGCTCGTTGATCGTGACGTTCTTGATCCCGACCACCCGGCGTCGCGGTTCCAGCTCGAGAATCCGGTCGACCATGATGAACGGATACCGGTGCGGAATCACCTCGAGAATCCGGTTGATGTCGAGGATCCGCCCTCCGGCCCGCTCGGCGGTCCGCGCGATCATCCGGGCCACCGCCACGTTGCCCTGGTGGCTCGGGCGGTGGGCCACGATGTGGGCCCGCACCCGTCCCCCGACCAGCGCGAGATCCCCCAGGATATCGCCCGCCTTGTGCCGGACGAATTCATCGGGCCAGCGGAGCGGGCCGCCGAGCACTTCGCTCTCGGACAGCACCACGGCGGAATCTATCGAGCCGCCCTTGAGGAGGCCGCGATTCTTCAGCGCGTCCACCTCGTGGGTAAAGCCGAACGTCCGGGCGCGCGCGAGCTCGGTCCGGAAGCTCTCCCCGTTGATGTCCCAGCAGCCGGACTGGCGGCCAATCAGCGGGTGATTCCACTCGATGGTGGTGGTGAGCCGGAGACCGTCCGCCGGCGACACGACATAAGTGGCCTCGCCCTCGGCGATCGTGAAGGGACGGCTGACGCGGTAGCTGGTCGGATCTCCGTCCAGAAGACGAATCCCGGCGCCGTCGAGGGCATCGAACCAGGGGCCGAAGGATCCGTCCAGAATCGGCGGCTCGGGGCCGTCGAGCTCGATGAGCAGGTCGTCGAGATCGAGGGCCACCACCGCCGCGAGCAGGTGCTCCACCGTGTGGATGGTGGTGTCGCCGTGGCCGATCGCGGTGCGCCGCTCGGTGGCCTCGACCTCGGCCACGCTCGCGGGAATCTCGGGGCGCGCGGCGAGGTCGATCCGGCGGAAGCGGATGCCGCGACCCGCGGTGCCGGGCTGAATGGACACCCGGGTCGTGGCGCCGGTATGCAGGCCGACGCCGGACAGCTCGACTTCCCGCTCGATGGTCCGTCTAGGCATCGCCGCTCCGGGGTTGCACCAGCTCCTCCAGCTCGTCGGTGATCCTGCTGAGCCGGTACAGGGCGGCCTGCGCCCGCAGGAACTCGCGGTGCGGCCGGGCCGGAAATCCGCTGAAGTCGCCGCCCGCGGGCACCGTGCAGATCACCCCCGCCTTGGCGCCGATGCGGGCGCGGTCGCCGATCCGGATGTGGCCCCCGATCGCGGCGTGCCCTGCCACGACGACGCCGTTGCCGAGCTCGGCACTCCCGGCGATGACGACGCCTCCCATCAACAGGCACCCCGCGCCGAGCCGCGCGTTATGTCCGATGTGCACCAGGTTGTCGATCCGGGTGCCGGACCCGATGATCGTGTCGTCGATGCTGCCACGGTCGATGCAACTGTTCGCGCCGACGTCCACGTCGTCCCCGAGCGTGCACCCCCCGATGTGGGGAATCCGCCGATGCCCGTCGGGTCCTGAAATGTAGCCGAAACCGGTGCCCCCGAGCACCGCGCCGGCCTTCACGGTGCAGCGACGACCGATCCGGGTTCCACGATAGCACACGACATGCGGCCCGAGCTCGCTGTCATCCCCGATGGTGACGCCGTCCTCGAGCACCACCCCGGGACCCAGCCGCACCCGGTGGCCCAGGACCACCCCGGGCCCGAGCGAAGCCTGGGCGCCGATCACGACTTCGCGGCCCAGCCGCACGCCGGCCCCCAGGGTGGCGGTCGGGTGGACGCACCCGGGACCGCGGGTGGATGGGAACATCGCGGCCACCGCGTCGGCCATCGCGCCCTGGGGGTCGGACACGACGATCCGCACCCGCGGGCCGGCGGGCTCGGAGAGGTCGGCGGCCCGGAGCAGGACCGCCCCCGCTGAGGAGGACCGGAATTCGGGGAGGTAGCGGGCCGAGCTCAGGAGGGAAAGCGTCTCGCCGTCGGCCCCCTCGAGGGGACCGACGGCGGAGAGGACGAGGTCGCCGTCGCCCACCACGCGCCCGTCGACCAGGGCGGCGAGCGCCTGCACGGTGAGCGGGACGGGCGCCCGGGGCACGATCAGTTGCTCTGCAGCAGCCGTCGCGCCACGCGATCCGTGATGTCGAGCGACTTGTCGTACGAGACGATCAGCTGTCCCACCGCGGGATTACCGAGGTCGATGACCATCGCGTAGTTCGCTTCGGCTCGAATGCCCTCGATGATGGCGGTGAGCCGTTGCTGCATCGGCGAGAGAAGCTCGCGCTCCCTCGCCCCCACCCGTTCCTGCAGTTTCTGGAGCTTGCCCTCCAGCGAATCCCGCTGGGCGGTGAGTGCCTTCTCGCGCGCGGTTCGCGCCGACGGCGACATCATCGCCTGCGACTGCTGATAGGTGCTCAAGGCCGAATCCATCACGGCCTGCAGCTTCTGGGCTTCGGCCTGGGCGGACTGGGTCTCCTTGGTGTAGGTGCTCTCCGCCTTGGCCCACCCGGTCATGCCGATCAGGAGCGCGCGCGCATTCACGAACGCGATGCGTCCCGGCGTGCCGGCCGGGGATTGGGGCGCCTGGGCAGCGGACGATCCGGCTCCGGCCACGGTGACGAGCGCGAGGCCTGTGACGAGCCTCCGGACAGCGACGATCATTCCTGATTCCTCCCTCAGTGGGTACCGCAGTAGCTGAGTCATACGCGACTCAGAAGAAATTCCCCAGGCGGAAATGCAGCTGCCAGCCCGGCTTGGGCTTGCCCAGCAGATCCGTCTTGTCGAGGCCGTAGCCGACGTCGAGTCCGATCGGGCCGAGCGGCGAGATGATCGCCACCCCGAAGCCCACGCTGCGGAAGAGACGGCTCGGGTTGTACTCCCGCATCCGCCGGTACACGTTGCCCGCGTCGGTGAACACGTTGGCGTAGAGCGCCTGGCTGATCCGCGCGCCGGCCTCGACGGTGAACGCCGCGTACGCCTTCCCGAAGGATTCGGGCCGGGCCTGCGATCCGCCCGCCGACGGATCGAAGCCGCCGGGAGTGATACCGAACTCCTCGTAGCCGCGGAGCGGGATGCCGAACTGCACGCCGCCCATCGAATACAGCTCGGTGTAGAACGGTCCCGGATCGCCGATGATGAATCCGCTCTTGGCGGTGAGACCGAGGGTGAACTGTACCCCACCCCCGAACTGGTCACCGCCGCCGAGCCGTCCGAGCGGGGTGTACCCGCGCCACTCGAGATCAATTTTCTGGTAATCGCCGGTGCCACCGAGGACGCCGCCATTCTGCTCACCGCTGACCGTTACGGACGATCCCGCGATGGCGAAGGGAAGGCCGATCCGGGTGTCCCGCGCGACGCTCATGCCGAGCGAGGACCGGGTGCAGTTATCGCAGGCGAAGGCCCGGCTGATGTCCGCCGCGGCGTCGCTGTAGCGGATCTGCTGCACGCCGGTGGAGAGGAACATCCGGGTGTAGCGGGATCCGAAGAGCGGAAAGCCAAATTGCAGCTGGAACCCCCGCTGCCGCTGGCGTCCGAGATCGCCGATGGTGTAGCGACGGCGCGAATTGAACAGCGTGACGGTGCCCGAGGTCCGGGTGTCCAGCATCGCGGGATCGGTGTAGCTCAGATTGAAATCGTTGATGTTACGGCCGAACTGCCATTGCAGCTTGCCGCGCTTGGCCTTGCCGAAGAGGTTCGGCTCCTCGAGACCGATGAAGCCTCCGACGCCGACGCCCTGGCCGACCGAGGCGCCGAAGTTGATGTTGCCGGTGCGTTTCTCGGTGACCCGGAAGACGATGTCCACGTCCACGTTGTTCTCGGACTGCTGGACGTCGGGAGGCGGCATCGGCTGCTGGAAGAAATTCAGGTTCGAGACGTTTTCGTACGACCGGATCAGCAGGTCGCGGTTGAAGGTCTGCCCGGGGAGCAGCACGATCGCCTCGCGGATGACCCGCTCGTGGGTGACGTCGTTGCCGAGGATGATGATCCGGTTGATCACCGCCGGCTGGCCCTCGCGAATCGACCACTTGAGGTCGACGTAGGGCACGCTGTCCGGCCCGACGCGGCGGACTTCTTCCGGCGTCACCGAGCTGTAGATGTAGCCGTTGTTCTGGTAGAGCGTCGAGAGCCGCTCGGTCGCCGCCGCCCAGGCGGCGCGGCTGAAGGGATCGCCGATCGCGTCGCCCGAGCCGGCCACGACCGCCTTGCCGAACGGGAAGAACGTGCTGACTTCCTCGGTAGAGAAGCGCCGGTTTCCGCTCGCTTCGAAACGGCCGACCTTGTAGGCGGGGCCCTCGTCCACCGTGATCCGGATGATCGCCTTCCCGGGAACCGTGTCCGCCACGAGGGTGTCGCTCAGGACCCGGAGATCGACGTGCCCGCGGTCGGCGTACCAGTTGGGAATCGACGCCCGAATGTCGTCCTCGACCTTTTCCTCGTTGTACTCCCCCTTGCGGAACCACCAGAAGCCCTCGGGGCGCGTCGTCATTCCCTTGACGACGTCTGCATCCTTGAAGCTGGTGTTCCCTTCGATCACCACCTGGCCGACCACGACGCGGGGCCCTTCGACGACGTCGAAGACGACCCGCACCTGGTTGTTCTCCTGCGGCAGCTCGATCGTCTTGACCTGCACGGCGTAATAGCCGCGCTTCCGGTAGACCGAATCGATCGCGTGCCGGGAGCGCTCCATCGCGGCGCGGTCGAGGGGCCGGCCCTCGGGAAGGGAAATCTTCCGGCGCACCGAGCCCTCTTCCACCTTCTCGACGCCGCGGAGAGCCCAGCGCTGGAGCAGCGGCCGTTCCGTGACCAGCAGGATCAGGATCAGCTTGTCGCCGACCTGCCGCTGGTCCACCCGGACGTCGTCGAACTGGCCGGTCGCGAAGAGGCCCTGGATGGCGCGCTGGATGCCGCGGTAGGTCGCCGGCTGGCCAAGCTGAATCCCGGAGAAGCTGATGACTTGGCGGGGAGTGTTCCGGACCGCCCCTTCGACGATGATGCTGTCGACGGGCGGGGAGACCGCCTCCTGGGCGTGCGCCGTGGACACTCCGAGGAGGAGCGCGGCCAGGGCGGGAAGGAGGCGAAGGAGGCGACGCATCGGGGACCGTAAACGGCCCCGGACCGTTGCCGGTCCGGCGCCGTGGGAGCAGGAGTCCGGGGTCAGGCGCGCGTGCCCGTGAGGGCGCGGAACGTCAGCTTGTCCTTCCCGGGCGCGACATCCACTTCGATCTCGTCACCCCGGGTGAACTCGCCGGTCAGGATCCGTTCGCTGAGCGGGTCTTCGATGTAGCGCTGGATGGCCCGCTTGAGCGGCCGTGCCCCGTAGGTCTGATCGTAACCGTGCTCCACCAGGAAGTCGGTGGCGGCCGGCGTGAGTTTGACCTCGTCGCCGATACGCCGCTGGACGTCCTTGATCAGCACAGCCACGATCTGCGCGATATGCGATTTGTCGAGCGGGTGGAAGACGATGACGTCGTCCAGCCGGTTGAGGAACTCCGGATTGAACACCTTGCCGATCTCCTCCTTGACCGTTTCAGCGATCTTCTCGAACGTGCGGGCCCGGTCGCCGCCGTGGAAGCCGAGCGCCTTGGACTGGGTGATATCCCGCGCGCCGACGTTCGACGTCATGATCACGACGGTGTTCTTGAAATCGATGACCCGCCCGTAATTGTCGGTGAGGTGTCCCTCATCGAGCACCTGCAGGAGGATGTTGAACACGTCGGGGTGCGCCTTTTCGATTTCGTCGAGCAGCACCACCGAGTAGGGCTTCCGCCGCACCGCCTTGGTGAGCGTGCCGCTGTCCTCGTACCCGACGTACCCCGGAGGGGCGCCGATCAGCCGGGAAACCGAGAACTTTTCCATGTACTCCGACATGTCGACCCGAATGAGCGCGGCGGGGTCGGCGAAGAGGAACTTGGCCAGGGCCCTGGCCAGCTCGGTCTTTCCGACGCCGGTCGGCCCCGAGAAGATGAACGAGCCGATCGGACGGTTCGGATCCTTGAGCCCCACCCTGCTCCGGCGGATCGCGCGCGCCACCACGGTGATCGCCTCGTCCTGGCCGATGACCGACTGGTGGATTTCTTCCTCCATGCGGAGCAGCCGCGCCGTCTCGGCTTCCTGAAGCCGGGTGAGCGGAATCCCGGTCCAGCGGGAGACGATGAACGCCACCGCCTCTTCGTCGATGATCGGCCGCTTGGTCTGGCGCTCCCGCTCCCACTCTTCCTGCCGCAGCCGGATCCGGTTCTGGAGATCGCGCTCGCTGTCGCGCAGCGCCGCCGCCCGCTCGAAGTTCTGGTCGCGGACCGCCGCCTCCTTTTCCTGGTTCACTTTCTCGAGATCGGCCTTGAGCGTCCCGATCTCGGCCGGGGGCGCCTGCGAGGCCAGCCGGGCGCGGGCGCCCGCCTCGT
>CAZHSO010000056.1:0-23904 GCA_964535105.1 uncultured Gemmatimonas sp. | reverse complement strand
AGCGGCTAAGTGACAGCAGAAAGTAGTCAGTCATTCGACAGCATAAGCGACGGTGTTGTGGGCAGGTTGCCGTGGGAAAACGGTCCCTGCTGCAGGACCGATGGGCCCACAGATTTCACAGATTTCGCAGACAAACTACTCCAAATCTGTGTCATCGGTGCAAATCTGTGGGCGACCGGTCCTGATACGTCGTCGACGGCGTTCGACGCTGTTCGCAATCGTTTTGGTGACTACTTTGTGCTGTCATGTGGCAGGTAAGCAGTGAGCGGGAAGCGCTTTTCCCGCTTACGGCTCACCGCTCACTGCTCACCATTTACCTTCTGGCATGTCCTCGGTCAAAGACGGCCCAATTGCGCTGGTGCTCAACAAGGGTTCCGGCACCGGCAACGCGGCGGAGCTGGGTGAGCGCCTGGCAATCCTCTTTCGCGCCGCGGGCCGGGAGGTCCGGATCACCGTCGCGGAGACGGGCGAGGAGATCACCGCGGCCGTCCAGGCGGCTCTCGCCGCAAACCCGGCGGTCGTGGTGGCGGGCGGGGGAGACGGGACGGTCAGCGCGGTGGCCGCAGGTCTCGTCGGTCACGACACACCACTCGGGGTTCTTGCGCTCGGCACCCTGAATCACCTCGCCAAGGATCTCGGCATTCCGCTCGATCCGGAGGAAGCCGCGAATGTGATCCTGAGTGGGCACACGACGGCGATCGATCTCGGTGAAGTCAACGGGCGGATCTTCCTCAACAACGCGAGTCTCGGCCTCTATCCCCGGATCGTCCGGGCACGGCAGCGCCATCCCGCCACCGGGGTCCGCAAGTGGATCATCGCCGTGTGGGTCACCCTCAAGGTTCTGGCCCGCCATCGCTCGATGGCCATCCGGCTCAGCGTCGACGACGAGGTCGTCCTCCGCCGGACTCCGA
This sequence comes from uncultured Gemmatimonas sp., assembly GCA_964535105.1. Classification (GTDB taxonomy): domain Bacteria; phylum Gemmatimonadota; class Gemmatimonadetes; order Gemmatimonadales; family GWC2-71-9; genus JABFSM01. The sequence goes on along the minus strand of CAZHSO010000056.1, from coordinate 22,993 downwards.
TCGTCTTCGTCGGAAACAACGAGTACCGCGCGGCAGGGCTCGCCGCGGGCTCGCGCGAATCGCTCTCGGGCGGGATGCTCGCGATCTACATCGTCAATGCGGGGGGAAGAAGACATCCGCTCCGGCTCATCCGGCTCGCCTGGCACATGGTGCTGGGCTCCGCGCTGGACGGCGACCACCTCGAGCTGATGCGGACGACCGCGGCGACGGTCGAATCGAAGGAGGAGATGCTCCACATGGCGCTCGACGGCGAGGTGGAAATCTTCTACGCGCCGCTCGAGTTCCGGATCCTTCCGGGCGCGCTGCGGGTGTTCGTCCCTGCTCAGGACGCGCGGCGATAAGGCGCGAGCAATCGCCGCCAGCTCCAGGCGAGCCGGCGGTATTCCGCGGGACAGCGTTCCCGCCGGTGCTCCGGGAGCCAGCCGTCTTCGATGAGCTCGGGATACGCCCTCGGGTCGCGGCCATGGATCCAGCAGATGATGTTGTATACCCGCTGAAGGTCGAAGCCGTGGTCATCGGCAAACTCCAGGGCGTCGAACTGCTTTCGATGGGCGTCGGTGGCGAACCACCCGACGGCGCCGAAGGCGAGGGAATCGCCGCTCGGCCCCTGCTGCAGCAACAGGATGGTGGCGAGCTGATCGGCCGCATCCTCTTCGCGACCGGTAGTGGGCAGGTCGAGCACGTCGATCAGGGCGTGCCCCAGCTCGTGCATCAGCGCAAAGACGACGGTGCCGCTGACTAGGTACTCGCCTCCCCCCTCGCCGGCGAGGCGCTCGGAGAGCGACCGGAAGAGCTCGTAGCAGAGCGTGACCCGCCGGTCGTCGGGATTGTAGGAGGCGTTCGGCTCCCCGCAATGCGCGGTCCTGAGGGTGATGTCTTTGGGGATCTTCAGCGAGTCGTTGAGCCGCGCGGCGATCGTGTCGAGGAAACGGTGCGCGATCAGGCCCGACCGGAACTCGCTGAAATCGGGATCGGCGGGTTCATACTCGGCCAGAAAGCGCCCAGCGGGCGTGCTGTCGGCGGCGCCCGCGCTGTCGGCGACGCCCGATGCCGCCGGCGGCCTGCGGCAGGATGCTGGTGCCAGGATGATGCAGAGGATTGTGGCAATCCGGAGCATCACGGAATATAGCGGCGTTTCTCCACGAGAACGGCTGCGGTCTCGGTGCCGAGCGTGAACGCGGCTCGGAAGGTTCCCTCCACTCCGATGCGCGTGCCGTCCCGCGGCGCGCCACCGGTCTCGCTGACCACCGGAAGCGTTCCGGTCCCGTCACTCACACGATAGGCGCCGTAGCCGAGCGCGCCCATCGACCCCTTCACCTCGCCGGCGATGCGCACGGTCTTTCCTTCGTACCGCGGCGGATCGTCGAGCAGTGTCTTGATCGGCACCGTGCCGCCGCAACCCCGAAGGACCAGCACGGCGGCTATGCCAAGGTGCCACTGCCGCGGCGGCAGGAATCGTTTTCGGTGTGTCTGCTTCATGTCGCATCCTCCCGGAGCCCGTTCTCTCTGTGAGACGACCGGGCCGGGCCGGGGGACCACACGACAGGGGGAGGACGATCAGCAGTTGATGTACTTCCAGTTGCGCGACTTGCCTTCCGCCATCCACCCGATCGCGGTCTCGAGACGCCGCTGCCGCGTCGCCTCTGACTTGGCCTCGGTGATCCAGTCGACGTATTCCCGGCGGTGGCTGGGACTGAAACCCTCGAAGGTGGCGCGGGCCTTCGTGTTCCTTCCAAGGACGGCGGCGAGGTCCTTCGGCACGGTCGCCGCCGGCATGGGCGCGCGTTTGACCCGTGTGGGCGCCTTGATCCCCTGCTCGTTCAGCGCCATGGCCTTCTTGATGTACCCGGTCAGCACCTTTCTCGAGGGCAGCTCGCCCAACGACGTGATCCGCCCGAACTGTCCCATTGCCTCGGTGCTCCGGCCGTTCGCCTCGAGAATCAGGCTGCCTTTCCAGAAGCCGAAGGCACAGTGGGCCTTGAAGGACGCCATCGAGCAGAGCATCCCCTCGTACATGAAGTGCGGAAAAGACCACTTCATTGTCTCCTCCACCGCGGGGCAGGCGGTGTGCACCATCTCGCGGAGGTGGGTCAGAATCGGTTTCGCGAAATCGGCCGACTTGGCGATGTAGGCGTCGATGCGAGGATCTCGGGTGGACATGGTGGGGAAGGGGGAAGGGGGAAGGGGGAAGGGGGAAGGGGTCAGTCCCCGGCGCCGGACGCGGCCTCGAGCAGCACGCGGAGCTTGGCGGGATCGACCGGCTTGACCCAGTGGTCGTTGAAGCCCGCTTCGTGGGAGCGGCGGCGCTCCTCTTCGGAGCCCCATCCGGTCAGAGCGATCAGCCGGAGATCCGACATCGCCGGATCCTTCCGGATCTCGGCGGCGACCTCATAGCCGTCCATGCCCGGCATCCCGATGTCCAGCAGCACCGTCGCCGGACGGCGCGCCCGGATGGCGGCGAGGGCGGAGGGGCCGTCGTAGACCACTTCGGCCTCGGCCCCCATCATCTTGAGCACCATACCCAGGCTGTCCGCGCCGTCCTTGCTGTCATCGACGACCAGGATGCGCTGTGGGGTGAGGGACATAGCGGAATCGCCTCCAGACTCTGCTCGCGTGCGGGTCTCGCTTCGGCGTTCGGACAAGGGGACGCGCACGATGAATTCACTTCCCTGATTCGGCCCGGCGCTATGGGCTTCGATTCGTCCGCCGTGCAGCTCGACGAGATTGCGCGACAGCGCGAGGCCGATTCCCAGCCCTCCCGGGGCGCGCTTGAGCGTGCGGTCCACCTGCGCGAACATGTCGAAGACCCGTCCCAGCATACCCGCGGGAATGCCGATCCCGTCGTCCCGCACCGAAATCACGGCGGCCTCGCTCTCCCGGTGGGCCGACATCCGGATGTGGCCGCCGTCGGCGGTGTATTTCGCGGCGTTGCTGAGGAGGTTGCAAAGCACCTGCCCCAGCCGAATGGGATCGGCCTCCACCACCAACGGCTCGACGGGGAGCGCGACCGAAAGGTTGTGGGACGCGCCCTCGATGAGGGGTAAGCTCGTTTCGACTGCCGTCTTGATGATCGCCCCGAGCTCGACTGGCTCCTTCCGCAGCGCCACCCGGCCCCCGCTGATCCGCGACACCTCGAGCAGATCGTCCACCAGGCGGATCAACCGCGCCAGCTGGTGCTCCAGCATCTCGTGAATATCGTCGGCGCGCTCGCCCGGCCCGGTATGCCGGAGAATATGCAGCCCATTGCGAATCGGTGCGAGTGGACTGCGCAGCTCGTGCGACAGCGTCGCGAGGAACTCGTCCTTGCGGCGGTCGGCGCGGCGGAGCGCGTCCTCCGCATGAACCCGGTCGGTAATGTCGATCGCGATCCCGCCGAGGAGCCGCGGGTGACCTTCCGCGTCGGGAATGGGAAACTTGCTCACGATCGAGTGCCGGAGACTTCCCTGCGGGTCGCGAAGAAACTCGATGACCTGAATTCCGATGCCGCCGGCCATGGCGCGCCGGTCATTTTCCCGGAACGCCTGGGCGGAGTCGGGTGGAAAGATCTCCGCGTCGGTCCGGCCGGTAATCACCTCGCGGGTCGCGCCGAAGGCCCGGACCGCCGCGTGGTTGACGTATACATAGCGGCCTTCGAGATCCTTGATCCAGGCGAGCCCGGGGAGATGCTGGGCAAAGCGCGCGAAGCGCTCCTCGCTCTCCTGGAGCCGCGCCTCGTTCTGGCGGCGAAGGCTCTCGGGCAGGCCGCCCTCGGCGACGCGGCGGCGGCGCTCTTCCGCCTGGGGCGGGCGCTCCGGCGAAGTGCGACGCTCGCTCAGATCATAGATGATGGCGACGTAGCCGCTGCACTCTGCGTTACCGGCGATGAGGGGGGTGAGGATGACACCAGCCCGGAAACGGCTCCCATCCTTCCGGACGCGCGAGCCCTCTTCAGCAAACCGCCCCCGCTCCGACGCATGAAGGAGGTCTTGCACCGGTGATCCGTTGACGATCGCTTCCGGGGTGTGGAATCTCGAATAGTGCTCGCCGAGGATTTCGTCCCGCCTGAAGCCATGAATCCGCTCGGCGTCGGCATTCCAGCTGGCAACCCGGCCTTGCGGCGTCAAAAGGAAGATCGCGGAATCATCGATTCCGGTGACCAGCTCCCTGAAGTGCTCATCCCGCTGTCGGTGAGCGGCCCGGTCTTGTCCGGTGGGCTGGGGAAGAGGAAGCTGCTGCGATTCAACCATTTCAGAGCTTCCTCGTCCTCCCAGGTTGCGCGTTCCCCACATGCTTAGGGGATTTTCATCGCATACTAGCCCACATGGGTGAGGATGCAAGCCGTGACGCAGAACGGACACGATTCGCCCGGAATCACTCGCTGAGATTGGGGGGATCTTCGCCCAGCGCGGTCGCGAGGTCGATCAGGTGCTCCTGCTCGTTGACCAGGATCTCCCGGATGTGCTCGGCCATCGCATACTCTCCCAGCGCTTCGCATTGGCGCACCCGCTCGCGATAGTGCTTGATCGTGACCCGCTCGTTTTCCAGGTCGAACCGGAGCATCTTCTTCGGATCCTCCGATGTGCGCACCGGTTGCGGGGTCACGGTCAGGTCGCCGCCCAGGTAGTCGATCTGTTTGGCGATGATCAGCGCGTGCTGGAGCTCTTCCTTGGCGTGCACCTCCAGCTCCCTGGCGATACTCATGTACGCCGCACCCTTGATGGCCTGCGAGTACACGACGTAGGCGATGATGGCCTGGTATTCCCGGGACAGATCTTCGTTGAGGCGCGCGACCAGATCGCGGCGGGCGGCATCGGATGGGGCGGGCGCTTTCTTCGGCATGGGACGCTCTCGTTGAAGTCTTACATCCATTCCTGCATCCGGGTGGTGCGGCGCAGCGCGTCCGGATGCCGACGGAACCAGCTCATGATCAGCAACATCTCCTCAATGACAGACGCCGGGAGCGGTCCGGCGGGCACATCCTCCTGCGCCAGCTCGGCCGCGATCACACCGCGGAAGGCCTCCATCTCGATCGGCGTGCCGGGCCAGGGATAACAGGCGCGGACCGCGCCGCGCCGGATGACATACGCTCGATCATCGCCGTGGGCGCCGGGATCGCGATAGACGAAGGTCAGCAGCTCCACCGCCGAGCGGGCGCGGGTGGTGGCGCCGAGCAGCCACTCGAGCGCCTCGAATCGCTCGCGCCATCGCGCCGCCGCCTCGAATTCCCCCCGCTCCGCCGCAGCCATCATTCCCGCCACCACGCGATCCACCGGCTCGATCCCGCGGCCCTCGAGAAAGGCGATGGCGGTTCCGATTCGCTCCCGGTACCCCGGCTCCGTCACCCGGCCGGCGCAGGGTCCGCTGCAGGTTCCGAAATCGTAGCGCGGACAGGCGGCCTGTCGCGGCTCGTTGAAGAGATCGCCCTGCTCGGCAAAGGCGATCGGCATCTTGTCGGCGCAGTCGCGCAGTCCGAGCAGATCATTCAGCACCCGAATCGCGTCATTGGTCCGGCCGCGCGACGGGAGGGGACCGTAGTAGCGGACCTGGTCACGTGAGGGTGAGGCGGTGCTCGCGAGCTTGGGGGCGGGACCGTCGGCCACGGCCACGAACATCGCCGTCCTACTCCGGTTCATCTGCACATTGTAGGGCGGCCGCCATTTCCGGATTTCCCGGAGCTCGGCGAGGTGCGCCGCGAACTCGCTGCTCGCGTATTCCCAGGCCAGATCGCTCGCGGCGTGAAGGATCCGGGCGCCCTTGTCCTCGGGATACCTCGCGTGGAAGTAGGAGAGCAGCCGGGTGCGGACCTGCCGGGCCTTGCCGACGTAGAGCACCCGTCCCGAAGCATCGAGCATCCGGTAGATGCCGGGACGCTTCTCGGCGATCGTGCTGACCCGGCGGCGAAGACCGTCGAGGTCGGTGACGGTGGAATGGGGAGTAGCGAAGAGCGAAGAGCGAGGAGGGGTCACGACTGGCAGCGGTGGCAGAAGACGGTGATCCGGGCGTCGATCGCATGGGTGCCTGCGAGCGTCGCACCGCATCGGACGCAGGGCTCACCCTCGCGGCCGTAGACCAGGAGCTCGAGCTGGAAATTGCCTTTCTTGCCGGTGCCGGTCCGGTAATCTCTCACCGTGCTGCCTCTGCCGCGGATGGCGGCCAGGAGAATGCGCACCAGCTCGCTCCGGAGCGGGCCCGCCCGCGCCGCACTCAGGTCCCGCGCCGGCTTGGAGGGGTCGATCCCCGCGGCGAAGAGCGCTTCGTTGGCGTAGATGTTTCCGACTCCCGCGATGGCGCGCTGGTCCATCAGCACCTTCTTCACGGCGGCGCGCGATCTCTGAAGAATGCGGTAGAACACCTCCCCGGTGAAGCGGCGGTCGAGGGGATCGGGGCCGATCGCCCGATCGTACTGCTCCCAGCCTTTGTCATCGAGCCAGAGGAGCGTGCCGAGCCGGCGGACGTCGCGGTAGATGAGGGTGTGGCCGTCGTCCATGGTGAGCTGGAGCACGGCATAGCGCCGCTCGTCCGCCGTGAGCCGGCGATCCAGGATCAAGAGCGAGCCGGTCATCCCCGGCTGCACCACGAGGCGTCCGCGATCGGTGACGATCACCGCATGTTTCGCGCGACGCGTGAGCTCGAGCACGGCGGCGTGCTTGAGGCCGGCGAGGAGGGCGCGGCGGGCGACCCCCCGCAGCACGTCGTCATGGGAGAGCCGGCCAGCCACGAATCGGCGGCCCACCAGAGAGGATCGCAGGTCGCGGACGATGGTCTCAACTTCGGGGAGTTCGGGCACGCTGGAAGCGAGGGAGCCAGGGAGTTAGGGAGTTAGGAAGTTAGGGCAGTGTAACCTAGCTCCCCAGCTCCCTCGCTCCCTAGACCCTCTGTCTCCTCGCCTCCCGCCACCCGATATCGCTCCGAAACTGCTTCCCAGCGAAGCCGATCGCTTCCGCGCCCGCCCGGCTTGCCGCCTGCGCGGCGCTGAAGGTAGACGCGACACCGGTCACCGCCATCACCCGTCCCCCGTTGGTGCGCAGCGTGCCGACGTCATCCCGCTGCGTGCCCGCCTGGAAGACGAGGGTTCCGGGGGGAAGCTCCGCCCGCATCGCGATCGGGTCGCCGCGGCGGGGTTCATCGGGATAGCCCGCGGCCGCGAGCACGGTGGTGACCGCGGCGGAGGGCGCGATCTCGATGCGAGGGAGGGCTGTCCGCGCAGCGACGGATTTCAGGAGATCGAGAAGGCCCGAGCTCACCAGGGGGAGAATGACCTGCGCCTCGGGATCGCCGAAGCGGCAGTTGAACTCGATCACATTGGGATTCCCGCGATCATCGATCATCAAGCCGGCGTAGAGCACACCGGTGAACGGCGCGCCTCGCCGCTCCAGCTCCGCGAGCGTGGGGATCAAGACCAGCCGCTCGACCCGCTCCAGGAACCCGGGCGTCGCGAAGCTCACCGGGCTGTAGGCGCCCATCCCGCCGGTGTTCGGCCCCTGGTCGCGCTCGGCCAGGCGTTTGTGATCCTGGGCCGGGGGAAGGATGACGAGATCGCGCCCGTTGGTGACCGCGAGCACCGACAGCTCCTCGCCCTCGAGGAATCCCTCGACGACGGCGGTGCGGCCCGCGTCGCCGAAGATCCCGTCGCGCAGCATGTGGGTGAGCGCGCGCCGGGCCTCGTCGCGGGTGGCGCAGACGATCGCGCCCTTCCCCGCGGCGAGTCCGCTCGCCTTGACGACGAGCGGCTCTTCGTGGCGGTCGATATAGGCTAGGGCGGGAGCGAGCTCGGTGAAGGTGCGGCTCGGCGCGGTGGGGACCCCGGCCGACAGCATCACTTCCTTGGCGAACGCTTTCGAGGATTCGATCCGGGCCGCCGCGGCCGACGGACCGAAGACCAGCTTGTTCGCGGCGCGCAGCCGGTCGGCCAGCCCGCGGGCGAGCGGCGCCTCCGGGCCCACGACGACGAGGTCCACGGCGAGGTCAAGGGCGGCGCCGACGAGCTGGTCGACCTTGTCGGATCCAACGGGAATGTTTTCGGCGAGCTCGGCGGTTCCCGGGTTGCCGGGAGCGCAGTAGAGGGTCGCGGAGGGGAGGTCCTTGTGCAGCGCCCAGCAGAGCGCGTGCTCGCGGCCTCCCCCTCCGACGACCAGTACTTTCACGGTTGCTGGGCCTTGCGGAACGCTTCCCGTGCGGACGAGGCGGCGCGCTTCGCGGCGTCGGCCACCTTGCTCATTGTCTCGCGGGCCTCGTCCGCATAGTGATCCTTGGCGGCGCGGAGATCCTCCTTGAGCGGGCGCTCCTTGGCCTCGGAGCCGCGGCGGGTGTACTCCCCGCGCAGAATCCGCTCGTAGTCGCCGGTCTGAATCCAGCGCTGCAGCTCGGCCGCGCGCACCGTGTTCATGGGATGGGTAAGGGCCAGGGTGTTGAGAATCTTGTAGACGACGTCGAGCCCGTCGTTGGTCGTGATGTACTCATTCGCCTGGCTGATGAATGGGTCGAGCGACATCTGGCCCGATTCGAGGGCGCCGCGGTAGGCGCCCGCCATTTTCATGAAGAGCTGCTGCGAGGCGATGACGTTCTGGCTGCCGAGGAGGCCGGCGCGGTCCGAGGAGAGCTCCGCCTTGCGGGACCACTCGAGCACGGCGAGCCGCACCGGCAGCAGCGCAATACCCGCGAGGAAGGGCAGGGCGCCGAGGCTGATGGCGAGGAAAATCTCCGCGATGGTGCGGTAGAGCGCGTGCCCGCTCGCCACATGCCCGAATTCGTGGGCGATGAGGACCCGGAGCTCTTCCTCGTCGAGGAGCTCGATGGCGGCGGAGTGCAGCACGATGAACGGATCGTCCACCCCGTAGGCGCCGGCATTGAAGAGCGGCGTCTGGGTGACGTACATCTCCGGCACCTTGGGCCAGTCGAACGTCGTCGCCACCTCCACCAGCAGCGCGTGCGCCGTCGGAAACTGCTGCGGGCCGGTGCGCACCGCGTTGCCCTGGAACAGCAGCCGGATGCCGCGCTCGCCGCCCAGGATGGCGATGATCTTGCGCACCAAATCGTCGAAGCCGGGCACCGCGCGCATGGCCTGCAATGCGGCGCGATCGGCCGTGTGCTCCCAGGACACACCCGCGATCTGCGGGAAGGCGACTCGGGGACGCGGGGCGGGGACGGTCATGGAGGGCTCAGGGAAAAGGGATGCCGCAATCTACGAGCTTGTGCCAGCAAGGTTTCAGGTTGGAGGCCTTGCCTCCTTGCCTCATCCCATCGCCTGCTCCAAATCCGCGATGAGATCCTCCACCTCCTCGATCCCCACACTCAGCCGCAGGAGACTGTCGGTCAGCCCCATCTCGCGGCGGATGTCCGCGGGCACCGAGGCATGCGTCATCGACGCGGGATGGCCGATCAGACTCTCCACACCGCCCAGCGACTCGGCGAGCTGGAAGATGCGGACCCGCTCGACGATCCGGCGCGCGCGGTCCACATTCCCGGTATCGAAGGAAACCATCCCGCCGAACCCGCTCATCTGCCGGCGCGCAAGCTCGTGTTGCGGGTGCGTAGCGAGACCAGGGTAGTACAGCTTCTCGACCGCCTTGTGGCCGGCGAGCCAGTCGGCGATCCGGCGACCGTTCGCGTCGTGCTGCTTCATCCGGAGCGGCAGCGTCTTGGTGCCCCGCAGCGCGAGCCAGCAGTCCATCGGCCCCGGCACGGCGCCACTCGCGTTCTGGATGAATCCCAGCCGCTCCGCGATATCGTCGCGACGGGTCACCAGGAGGCCGCCGACCATGTCGCTGTGGCCGTTCAGATATTTGGTGGTCGAATGCAGCACGATATCGGTGCCGGTCTCGAGCGGCCGCTGGAAAATCGGCGTGGCGAAGGTGTTGTCCACGGCGAGGAGGATGCCGCGCGAGGCCGCCAGGTCTCCCACCGCCCGCAGATCGGTGAGGAACATCATCGGGTTGGTCGGCGTCTCGCAGTAGATCATCCGGGTGGCCGGGGTCAGCGCGCGCTCGAAGTTCGACTCCTCCCGGCTGTCCACGAACGTCACCTTGAGTCCGTAGGGCTCGAAGATCTGCTTCATGAGCCGCATCGATCCGCCGTAGATGCTTTCCCCCGAGACGATATGATCGCCGGCCTTGAAGAGCTTGAGGATGGCGTCGAGCGCCGCGAGTCCCGAGCCGAACGCGAAGCCGTGGGTGGCCCCTTCCAGCGCCGCGACGTTGCGCTCCAGCGCTTCCCGGGTGGGATTCTGGGTGCGGGCGTACTCGTAACCCTTGTGCTTCCCCAGGCCCTCCTGGCGATACGTCGAGGTCTGATAGATGGGCGTCATCACCGCCCCCGCGAGCGGATCATCCACCTGTCCGGCGTGGACGGCGCGGGTGGGGAGGGAATGATCGAGGTCGGTGGGGAGAATCTTCGTCATCAGGTCTCCGGTTAGCTGCCGCCGCATTGAACATTACAACGAGTCGACCTACTTTGCTCCCCGTGTCACCGTAGCCTCCATCATGCCTCCATCCGCGAGCCCGACCTACGGAGCAAGGAGAAGTTCGTGGGCCAAATCCAGATGGCGGTCCGGATGCTTGAAAAGAAGGATGTGTACACGAGGGGGCATTCCCAGCGGGTGAGCCGCTACGCCGTCACGACGGCGGTGATGCTGGGCTTCACCGGCCAGATGCTCGATCAGATCCGCCTCGGCGGTGAGCTGCACGACATCGGCAAGATCGGGACGCGGGACATTGTGCTGCAGAAGCCGGGACCACTCACCCCCGCCGAATTCGAAGAAATCAAGAAGCACGTCACTGAAGGCGAGGAGATTCTCGAGCCGCTGCGCCGCCAGCATCCGCTGGTGCTCCAGATCGTGCGGAGTCACCACGAGCGGGTGGACGGCTCCGGATTTCCCGACGGATTGCGAGGACAGGCGATTCCCCTGGTGGCGCGTCTGGTCGCGGTGGTGGATGCCTTCGACGCCATGACCACCAACCGGACCTACCGCACCCCCCGCCCCGCGGGGGAGGCCATGCAGGAGCTGCTCAAGTTTTCGGGAATCCACTTTGATCCCGACGTCGTGAACGCGTTTACGCTGGCCTTCCCCGACGTGGACAAGCTGCCGATCAGCGTCTAGCACCCCGCGTACTTAGTTTGCGCCCATGTCTCGGACGCTCATGATTTCCGTTTCCGGCATGCGCGGCATCGTCGGCGTCGACCTGACTCCGGAACTTGTCGCCCGCCATGCAGCGGCGCTCGGTTCCTGGGCCCGTGCCGCCGGCAAACCGGCCGTGGTGCTGGGGAGGGACGCCCGAACCAGCGGCCCCATGTTCGCCGCAGCAGCCTCCGCCGGGCTCATGTCGGTTGGGTGCCAGGTCATCGACGTCGGGGTGGTTCCCACGCCGACGGTCCAACTCGCCGTCACCCATCACCAAGCGGGCGCCGGTCTCATCCTGACCGCCAGCCACAACCCCGTCGAGTGGAATGCCCTCAAGCTGGTCGGGCCTGACGGCATCTTCCTCGATGCCACCTCGGGCGCGGCGGTTCGCGCGCTCGCGGATCAGGGGCCGCCCCGCGCAGGGTGGGACGGGCTTGGCACGGTCAAGGAGGACCGGAACGCGATTGCCCGGCACCTCGAGGCGCTGCTCGCGCTTCCGGAGGTGGATGTCCGGGCCATCCGGCGGCGACAGTTCCACGTCGCCATCGACTGTGTGCGTGGAGCTGGAGGTCTCGTGATCCCGCAGCTTCTCGAGCGGCTCCATTGCAAGGTCTCCGCCATCAATCTCGAAGCCGACGGCCGATTTCCCCGGGAGCCGGAGCCGATTCCCGAGAACCTCGGCGCGCTCGCAAACCTGGTTCGGGCCACCGGGGCCGACGTCGGCATGGCGGTCGATCCCGACGTGGACCGGCTGGCACTGGTGGACGAGCGGGGTGAGCCGATCGGGGAAGACTACACCCTCGCCTTTGCGATCCGCGCCGTCCTTCGGGGGGCGGGAAGTGCACTCGAGCCGCCGCTGGTCGTCGCCAATCTCTCCACCAGCCTCGTCGTCGAAGATGCGGCGAGCGAGGGGGGGGCGCGCTTTCTGCGTGCCCCGGTCGGAGAGGCGCACGTCGCCAGGATGATGGCGGACGAGGGCGCCCTCATCGGCGGAGAAGGTAACGGCGGAGTGATGCTCCCCGCATTCCATATCGGGCGCGATGCGCCGCTGGGGGTGGCGTTGATCTTGCACTACCTTGCAGTCGAAAACCGGTCTGTTTCTGCGCTCGTGGCGGCCGCACCCCAGTATATGATTGTCAAGGCTAAAGTGCAGCGGGGCGGTGACTTGCAGGCTGCCTACGCGGCACTCAAGAAGCGGTTCCCCGAGGCCTCGGCGGACGAGCGAGACGGCCTTCGTCTCTCCTGGCGCAATCGCTGGGTCCACCTCCGTCCGTCGGGCACGGAGCCTGTGATTCGCTTCATCGCCGAGGCCCCGAGCGAGGGGGAGGCGCAGGAGCTGATCGACATCTGCCGGAAACTTCTCCAGTCGTGAGGTCGTTCACGCGATGTGTGGCATAGTCGGGTACGTGGGACCCAGGCAGGCCTCGCCGATCCTGATCGACGGACTCCGGCGCATGGAATACCGGGGTTACGATTCGGCCGGCCTGGCGGTGCTCAACGGCGGGGGCATCAAGGTCCGCAAGGCGGCGGGCCAGCTTTCCGTCCTGGTGGACGCGCTTCGTACCGAGACGCCGAGCGGGACCGTCGGCGTCGGGCACACCCGCTGGGCCACCCATGGCGCGCCCACCACCCCGAACGCGCATCCCCACCTCGATCAGACCGGCCGCATTGCCGTCATTCATAACGGCATCATCGAGAATGCGGCGGTGATCCGGAAGGCGCTCGAGAAGCGCGGCCACGTCTTCAAATCCGAAACCGATACCGAAGTCCTCGCCCACCTGATCGGCGCCTACTACGAGGGCAACCTCGAGCAGGCGGTGGCAGGGGCGCTTTGGGACATCGAGGGCGCCTACGGCATCGCCGTGATTTCTGCGGACGAGCCGAACACCCTGGTGGCGGCGCGCAACGGCTCGCCCCTGCTGGTGGGGGTGGGTGACGGGGAGTATTTCGTGGCCTCCGACGCCTCCGCCATCCTGGAGCACACGCGGAGCGTCGTGTATCTCGACGACGGAGAGATGGCGGTGCTGACCCGGGACGGCTACCGGGTGCGCAACCTGACCGACACCCACGTCGACAAGCCGGTCAATCAGATCGAGTGGGACCTCGCGACCATCGAGCGCGGCGGCTTCAGCCATTTCATGCTGAAGGAAATCTTCGAGCAGCCGGAGAGCCTCACCAACACGGTGCGCGGCCACCTGCTCGAGGACGAGGGAAGCGCCCGGCTGCACGGCCTCAACATGACCGACGAGCAGCTCAACCGGGTTACCCGGGTGATCATCACCGCCTGCGGCACGTCGTGGCACGCCGGACTGATCGGCGAGTACATCTTCGAAGAGATGGCGCGGATTCCCTGCGAGGTGGAGTACGCCTCCGAGTTCCGCTATCGAAATCCGATCGTCGACGAGAACACCCTGGTGATCGCGGTCTCCCAGTCGGGCGAGACGGCGGACACCCTCGCCGCGATTCGGGAAGCGCGGCGCCGCGGCGCCCGCACCATCGGTCTGGTCAACGTGGTGGGCTCGACGATCGCGCGCGAGGTGCAGGGGGGTCTCTACCTGCGCGCCGGGCCGGAGATCGGTGTCGCGAGCACCAAGGCGTTCAACAGCCAGGTCGCGGCGCTGGCCATGGTGGCGCTCAAGATGGCGCGGCTCCGGACGCTGAGTCTCCTGCAGGGTCGCCAGTTCATCCAGGCGCTCCAGGCGCTGCCGGCGCAGATCCGCAGCATGCTCGATCGCGCGCCCGAAGTCGAGATCCTCGCCGACCGGTTTGCCACGGCGCACAACGCGCTCTATCTGGGCCGCGGAGTGAATTTTCCCGTCGCGCTCGAAGGGGCGCTCAAGCTGAAGGAAATTTCCTACATTCACGCCGAGGGATACCCGGCCGCGGAGATGAAGCACGGACCGATCGCGCTCATCGACGAGAACATGCCGGTGGTGTTCATCGCGCCGCGCGACGGCGTGCACGGCAAGATCGTGAGCAACATCGAAGAGGTGAAGGCGCGGGGCGGCAAGGTCATCGCCATCGTGACCGAGGGCGACGCCGAGATCAGCCGGCTGGCCGATGCGGTCTTCACCATTCCCGCCACCCACGACCTGCTGACGCCGATGCTCGCCAGCGTCCCGCTCCAGTTGTTCGCCTATTACGTGGCGGTGCGGCGGGGGTGCAATGTGGATCAGCCGAGGAACCTGGCCAAGTCGGTGACGGTGGAATAGGGAGTAGCGAAGAGCGAGGAGCGAGGAGCGAGGAGGGGTGGCGCGCGCCGCCCCTTCTTTTTCTTGCCCGATGCTCTGATCTTCTTCCCCGACCGTACTCGCGTTTCGCTCCTCGCTACTCCCTGGCATATGAGAGTCGTCCTCCAACGCGTGCGTCACGCCTCCGTCACGATCGGGGGCCGGAGGGCGGGCGAAATCGCCCAGGGCTACTGCCTCCTCGCCGGCTTCACCCACGCCGACACCGCGGAACAGGTGCTCTGGATGGCCGACAAGGTGGCCGGACTGCGAATCTTTTCGGACGCGGACGGGAAGATGAACCTGGCCCTCGCCGATGTCGGCGGCGCGGTGTTGGTCGTGAGCCAGTTCACACTCTACGGTGATGCCGCCAAGGGGCGCCGTCCGTCGTTCATCGATGCGGCGCGCCCCGACGTGGCCATCCCGCTGTACGAGCGGTTCTGCGCCGAGCTCAGGGGGAAGGGACTTCGGGTGGAAACGGGGGAGTTCGGCGCCGACATGCAGGTCGAGATCCAGAACGACGGTCCGGTGACGCTCATCCTGGAGCGCGCCCCGTGAATCACCCGCTCATCCTCGCCTCCAGCTCGCCCCGGCGCCACCAGCTCCTCACGATGCTCGGCATTCCGCACCGGGTCGAGCCGGCGCACGTGCAGGAGATCCGGCTTCCGCGCGAGGCCCCTGCATCGTACGTGCGCCGGCTTGCCCGCGACAAGGCGCGCGCGGTGACCGGCGCCTGGGTGCTCGGCGCCGATACGACCGTGGCGCTGGGCGACGAGATCCTCGAAAAGCCGGCGGACGAGGCCGACGCGCTCCGCATGCTGCTCGCGCTGCAGGGCCGCCGCCACGAGGTGCTCACCGCAGTCTGCCTCCGCGCCGACGGCACCGAGTACGAAGCGACCGACACCACCGCCGTCTTTTTCCGCCCGGCGAGCGAGCGACTGCTCCGCGCCTACGTCGCCACCGGCGAGCCGCTCGACAAGGCCGGCGCCTACGGGATCCAGGGCTACGGCGCGGCCCTCATCGAGCGAGTCGACGGAGATTTCTTCGGCGTGATGGGTCTGCCGCTCCGGCTGGTGCTGGAGCTGATGAAACAGGCGGGGTGGGAGTACAACTTTGGTGAGCGGTGAGCGGTGAGCGGGAGCCGCGGGCATCACGCTGAGCGAGTCTCGTGGGTCACCCGGGCGAGGAGTGGGGCTCGGCGTAGGGGACGTCGGGCCGAGAGCGGGCCGCGTGGGATCGGAGTTCTGTTGGCCCGCAGGCCCCGTGGGCGAGTCCCACTCTCGACCGGGGGAGAGACCGGCCCCTTCGCTTCGCTCAAGGTGGCACTCGCGAAATCGAATCTTCCCGCGCTCGCCTCGCTGTGGCACTGTCTTGCAGGCGCAGGGCGGCGCCGACGCCCTTTGCACCGGGTAGCTTGGAGGCGGCCAGGGCACTCTCCTGGACGCGGGCCGCTGGATGCTCCGTGCGCGAGCTGGTGCTTTTTCCTCCGCAGCCGCCCAGGAAAATCAGTCCCAAGGTCAAGGCAGTTCCCGCTGACCGCTCACCGCTCACCGCTCACCTCCCTCAGTCTGTAAATCGTCACCGGCTGCGTCCTCCCCCGCACCTGCAGCTCCTCGCTCACCGGGGACGCCGGTGGGACTGAGAGCTGAGTCCGCACCCCGTCGCTCATCACGATTTCGCCGGCTTCCGCCGCGTCGCAGAGCCGGGCCGCGACGTTGACCACATCGCCGATGACGGTGTACTCGAGCCGCCGGGGACTGCCGATCGTGCCGGTGAATGCGTCGCCATGGTCGAGCCCGATGCCGATGGCCAGCGGTGGCCGTTCCTGGCCGGCCCATCGCGCGTTGAGGGCGGCACACTCCGCCTGCATGGCGCGCGCCGCCGCGAGGGCGTGGTCGGTGTCGCCGGGGACGGCCACCGGCGCGCCCCACAGGGCGAGCAGCCCGTCGCCCATGAATTTGTCGAGCGTGCCGCCGTGCTCGAAGACCAGCTCCACCATCGCCGCGAAATAGTCGGAGAGATGCCGGGCGATCGTCTCGGGCGGCATCGTCTCGGCGAGACCGGTGAAGCCGCGCACGTCGCTCACCAGCACCGTCACCGGCCGGCGCTCCCCGCCCGGCCGCACCTCGCTCCGGGTCTGGGCAATGTGGGCCGCCACACCGGGCGCGAAGAACCGCTCGAAATTGGCCCGGATCACATCTTGCCGTCGGGCGGCGTCGGCGTACCGCGCCTTGGCGATGCTGACCGCGGCCAGTCCCCCGAACGCGAAGCAGAGCGCCGCTTCTTCCTCGGAGAAGGGGCGCGTCGCTGTCAGGGAATCGACGTAGAGCACGCCCACAACCGATTCCCGATCGGTGAGCAGCGGGACGCAGAGCGCGGCGCGCACCTGGTCCGCCACGACCGATCCGCTCTGGAACCGCCGGTCCTCCTGGGCGTTTTCCGTGACGATCGGCGCCCGCTCGGCCACCGCGCGTCGCGCAATACTTCCGGGAACCTTCACCGGAGCCTTGCCGAGGCGGTTGTACCAGTGCATCGGCCGGAGCGCCCCGTCGGGCTCCTCGGCAATCAGAAGCGCGACGCGGTCGGCCGGCAGCAGCGCGGCGGCCTGGTCGACGACCAACCGCAAAAGGCTCGCCGTGTCGATCTCGCCGCTGAGCTGGCGTGCCAGGTCGATAAGCCGGGCGAGCCGCTCCTTCTGCAGCTTTGCCAGCGCGCCCCCCTCCGACCGGACATCGACCGCGCGGACGCTGGTACCGGGGGGGAATGCTTCGGCGCCTTCGGCCCCCTTCGCTCCGCTCGGGGCAGGCTCTCGGAAGGACTGCGCTTCCGCCACCCTGAACCGCACCCGTCCGAAGGCAAGCCCGTCTCCGGGCACGGCGCGGCCCTCCGTCAGCGCGGCGTCGTTATGCAGCGTGCCGTTGGCGCTTGCCAGGTCCCGCACCAGAACACCGTGCGCATCGGTTCGGAGCTCGGCGTGATGCCGCGACACGGATTCGTCGGCGAGATGAATGTCCGACGCCGCGGCGCGGCCGACCACCACGGCGCCGTGGTCGGGGAGCTCGATCGGTGGTCCGCCCGCTTCGGGAAGCAGCTGCCAGCGTGACACCGTGTCAGCGCGGCGCAGCCACGAGATACCGGCCCGGCCCCTGGAGCGGCGCGCTGACCATGTCGGAGCCCGGACGGGAGGTTGGGAGAAAGACCACCACCCCATCGTCGCCCACCCTGCCGATCGCCAGCGCTTTCTCGAAGGCCAGATTGCTCCCGTAGCGCTCGCGCGCGCCCAACGGCGCGACAAAGTGGGTGCCGTAGCTGAAGGTGATGGTGGCGCTGTCGGACACGGCGCCCTCGATGGCGAGGTCCAGGCTGTA
Source organism: uncultured Gemmatimonas sp. (assembly GCA_964535105.1). GTDB lineage: Bacteria > Gemmatimonadota > Gemmatimonadetes > Gemmatimonadales > GWC2-71-9 > JABFSM01. The sequence continues at coordinate 5,303 of CAZHSO010000056.1, read as the reverse complement.
GAGACCCGGCGTGGGCGTGAGCCGCACCCGGGCGGGAGGCCCGGCGCGCGCGGTCGTGTCGGTGGTGGGGCGGAACTCCACGTTGGCGAAGAGGCCGAAATCCGGCGCCGAGCGGCGCAGCACGATCACGCGGCGCGAGGCATCACTGACTTCGACGAGGGTGTCCTCCGGCGCGGCTCCCGAGGCTTCGAGGATGAACAGCTGCGCCAGCGGACGGGGCGCAAGCACCGGCGGCGGCGCGGTCACCGGCGCTCCGCCGGGCTTGATTCCCGAGGGGGGGCCGCACGCGGCGAGCAGCAGAATCGCCACGCTTGCCGGAGCGGCACGGGCCCTGCTAATTGAGGCCATCGATGTCGCGCGCATTCGCCTTCCTCCTCCTGCTGGTCCTTCCGGGGCCCCTCGGCGCCCAGACCTGGAACGATGCCCAGGTCGGACAGCTCGTGCGCCGCGCGATCCTGTTGCGGGAAACCCCGTCCACCGACACCGCACTTCGTCGCTACAAGAGTCGGGCGCACGGCTTCGTGTTTCATCTCTGGCAGTTCGGGCGGGGCTTTCCCGATCCACCGAGACTCGCCCTGGCCGATGAGCTGGACGTCGAAGTGTATTGGGAAGCGCCGGATCTGAGCAAGCAGCGGATCGTCGCGTGGCGAAACGGGACCTTCCTTCCCACCGTCATGCGGTACCACCGCGATCACCTCGGCATCGTCCCCGACAATTTCGGCCCGATCATCCGCATTGGAGAGGGCGACGAAGTCCGCGACGCGATCCACCCGCTCTCGCTCGAGGGGCTCGACGAGTACGACTTCGCCCTGGGCGACACGCTCACGCTGCGGACCCCGAAGGGACCCCTCGAGGTCCTTGCGGTCCAGGTGCGTCCCAGGAATCTCGCCCGTCCCCTCGTGGTGGGGTCGCTCTTCCTCGAGCGGAAGACCGCGGCGCTGGTGCGCTTTCAGTTCAGCTTCACTCCCGCCGCCTACCGCGACAAGGAGGTCGAGGACATTACCCTGGTGCTGGAGCAGTCGCTGCTCGAGGAGCGGTGGTGGCTCCCGTACCGGCAGCAGATCGAAATCCGCCGCCGGTCGTCGGTCTTCGAATTTCCGATGCGGTCAATCATCCGGGGAATCTGGGAAATCGACGACTATGATTTTTCCGAGCCGTTTCCCGACGTCTTGCGCGATGCCCCGCAGTACTCCGGGCTCCGGGTGCCGACTCCCGACACCGCGCGGTGGACGACGCCGCTCCGGGCCGCCGCCGAAGGAGCGGAGCCCTTCGACCGCCGCGAATTCGAGGAGCTCAAGAGCAAGGCCGAGGATCTGGTCTCCCAGCAACTCCTCGAGGGGATGCCGAGGAGCCGCGTCGGCACCACCGCGGTCAGCGATCTCGTGCGGGTGAATCGCGTCCAGGGACTCGCATTCGGGGTCGGAATGGGACTCCGATTCAACGGCGGATACGAGGTCCGCGGATCGCTTGGCTACGGACTCTCGGACCAGCGGGTTACGGCCGGCGTGCTGGTCGGCTTTACCCGCGGGCCCACCGACTGGATGCTCGAGGGGCGTCGCACCATTCGCGATTTCGGCGACGAGCCGGTGGTGAGCGGGGTGGTGAACTCGCTGCTTTCGCAGGAGGCGGCCATCGATCTCGGGAGCTACCTCCTTGGCGAGGAGGTCGGAGTCGGGCTCCACCGCCGCCTCGATCCGCGCTGGTCCCTCGATCTCTCGGCGCGCTTCGAGCGGAGCAGCAGCGTCTCCACGACGGCGACCCCGGCCCGCGGCGCCTACGAGCCGAATCCTCCCATCGGCAGCGGCAGCTACTGGCTTGGCCGGGCGGTTTTCTCCCTCGCGCCGCGGGGCGCGGTGGACCGCGGCGATCTCAAGCTGCAATTCGGCTTCGAGGCGGGAACGGGGCCGACCCAGTACCTCCGCGCAAGCTTTCGGTCCGATGGCAGTATTCCGGTGCCCCTGGGCCACTTGCGGCTCCGGACGATCGCCGGAGTGGCCACCCCCGGACTCCCCAAGGCCAGAAGCTTCGCGATCGGGGGCCGGGGCACGCTTCCCGCGGAGACGTTCCGGCAGTGGGGGGGACGACGGGTGGTCTCCGGCCAGCTCGAATGGCGCGTACGGGTTCCGGTTCCGGCGGTGGGGATAGGGCCCTTCGCCAGCACCGGAAATCGGGCGATTCTCGCGCCGTTCGTCGGAGTCGGATGGGCCGGCGGCACGATCGAGGGAGTCGGCTGGCGTTCGAGCGAGGGAGCCCGGCCAGTGGCGGGTGTCGCGATCGAGCTGCTGCAGAATCTGCTGCGGCTGGAGCTGGCGACGCCGCTCCGGGAGCGCCCTGAAAAGCCGCGACGCTGGGGCCTGACCGTGGATGTGTCGCCCGAGTGGTGGCCGATCCTCTAGCCCCTTTTGGCTCTGACCACCTAGATTTATGGGATTCGCAACTTTTTCTCGGATGCCCTGAATGGCCTTTAGCGACGAGTGGCTCGTCCCCACCCTTTCCACGCTCGTGACCGAGGAGCAGGTCGCCAAGGTCCGGCGTGAGGCGCGGGATGCCACCTCGCTCTGGGAAGCGCTGGTCGATCGCCGGATGAGCACCGATCAGCAGATTGTCGAGGCAGTCGCGGCCCGGTTTCGGCTCCCGATCGCCAATCTCTCCCTGCAGGACCCGCAGGCGCAGGACGCCCTGCCGGAGCAGGTCGCACGGAAGTACAACGTCCTCCCGATTCGCAGCACCGATTCCTATCTCGAAGTCGCCACCGCCAATCCGTTCGACATGGACGCGGAGAAGATGCTCGCGTTCGCGACCGGACGGGAAATCCGGATGCTGCTGTATTCACCCGGAAAGATCCGCGACAAGCTCGACGAGCTATACCGCTCCTCCGAGGTCGTCTCCAGGCTGCTCTCCGGCATCACCGAGCAGCACGAAGTTACCCATCTCGCCGACGAGGCCGAGGAGTACAACGCCAGCGCCGAGGAGGCGCAGGCGCGGCCGATCATCAAGCTGGTGGATACGCTGATCGCCGACGGGATTACCAGCCGGGCGAGCGACATCCACGTCGAGCCGGTCGAAGGCGGCGTCGTCGTGCGCTACCGCATCGACGGCGTGCTGCGCCAGGTGATGAAAATTCCTCGTGCGGCGGGGATTCCGCTGGTGTCGCGGGTCAAGATCATGTCCGGAATGGACATCGCGGACCGGCTACGGCCGCAGGACGGCCGCTGCCGCGTGGCGGTCAACGGGAATCCGGTGGACCTGCGGATCTCCACGCTCCCGGCATCGCTGGGCGAGAAGCTGGTCATCCGGATCCTCAACACCAAGACGACGGTCCTGTCGCTCGACGCCCTCGGTCTCCAGGAAGATGAGCGGGACGTCATGTCGACGCTCCTCCAGAACAAGGAGGGAATTCTGCTGGTTACCGGGCCAACCGGCTCCGGCAAGACGACCACGCTCTACGCCGCGCTGCGCCAGGTACAGGGCGACAAGGTCAACATCGTGACGGTCGAGGATCCGGTGGAATACCGCCTCGGATCCAACATCGTGCAGGTGCAGGTCAATGAGAAGGCGGGACTGACGTTCGCGAGCGCACTGCGCTCGATCCTGCGGCAGGACCCGGACGTCGTGCTGATCGGCGAGATTCGGGACATGGAGACGGCGCAAATCGCACTGCAGGCGTCGCTCACCGGGCACTTGGTGCTCTCCACGTTGCACACCAACGATGCGCCGAACACCATCACCCGGCTCATCGACATTGGCATGGAGGCGTACAAGATCGCCGCGGCGCTGCGCGGGATTCTCGCCCAGCGGCTGCTCCGGCGCCTCTGTCCGTATTGCAAAGTGAAGCAGACCGAGGCGCTCCCCGAGCGGATCAAGATACACTTGCCCGCCGGCCCGGCCGAGCTCTATCAGTCGGTGGGGTGTTCCGAGTGCGCGCACACCGGGTACCGGGGTCGCTTCTGCATCGTGGAAATCCTGGTGATGAACCAGGAGATCGAGCGACTGATCGGACGGGGGGCCACTGCCGACCAGATCGCCACTGCGGCGCGCGCGAACGGGATGCGCTCGCTCTTCGAGAGCGGCATCCGTCACGTCGTGTCCGGCGAGACGTCGGTGGAGGAGCTCCTCCGCGTGACCGAGCCGCCGCGCCCGGAGGACGGCGCTTCGCGGGCGCATGCGCACAGCGACGAAGACGACGGCCGCACCGAGCGACGCCGCCGGACCCGCCCTCCGAAGGACGGCGAAGACACGCCGCAGCCCCAGATGAACTCTACCGTGGCCGCGCCCACGCTCGAGCTCTCCCCGGCGTTCGAGCTCCTCGAAGATCTTCCGCCGGCCCGGACCGAGCTCACCCGCAAGGGGGCGATAGTGCTTCTGGTGGATGACGAAGACCAGCTTCGCCGGGTGATGAAGGATCTGCTGGAGCGGCAGGGGTATGCCGTGGTGGAGGCGCGGGACGGCGCCCAGGCGCTCGACGCTGTGGATCGCCACGCCCCCGACATCGTGATCCTCGACCTCAACCTTCCAGGAGTGGACGGCTACTCGGTGTTGAGCCAGCTGCGTTCCAGACCGGCCACGCGGCAGCTCCCTGTGATCGTGCTGACCGCGAAGGGCGATGAAGACAACGAGGTGCGCGTGCTCCAGCTCGGCGCCGACGATTTCCTCACCAAGCCGTTCCGGGCCAAGGCCCTGGCGGCGCGACTCGAGAGCACGCTGGCGCGGCGGCAGGGGCAGTGAAGCCGCTATCGGCTATCAGCTAACCGCTTCCCCCTTCCCCCCTCCCCCTTTCCCCCTCCCCCTTCCTCCTTCCTCCTTCCCCCTTCCCCCTTCCCCATTCCATGCCCTCCGCCCGCGTTGCCTTCGTCGATGTGCTGGTGCTCCGGGGCTCAGGGGACCGGCTCGAGGTACTCTGCCTTCGCAGAAGTCCGGAAGGGCGCTCTCCCGGCTCGTGGGAGGGTGTGCACGGCCATATCGATGAGGGCGAGACCGCGGTCGAGACCGCGCTTCGGGAGGTGCACGAGGAGGCCGGACTCCGGCCCGAACGTCTCTACAACTTGAGCCGGGTCGAGTCCTTTTACCGCCACAGCACCAATGAGGTGGTCCTCGTCCCGGCGTTTGCGGCCTTCGTCTCGGTCGATGCGGAGGTGTGCATCTCGGGCGAGCACGATGCGTTTGTCTGGCTGCCCCCGGGGGCGGCGCGAGAGCGGATGAGCTGGCCGCGGGTCCGGCGGGAGATCACCGACGCGGTGCGACTGGTCGGGAGAGGTGACGGCGGCACCCTGGAGGATGTCCTCAATATCCGGAGGTAAATCAGC
>CAZHSO010000055.1:15603-23968 GCA_964535105.1 uncultured Gemmatimonas sp. | reverse complement strand
GAGGTGCTCGCCGACCCGGGCAAGCTCGCCGGCTACCGCCTCACCCTTCAAGACCTCGAAACTGCGCTGGCCAGGAACAACGCCAACTTCGGCGGAGGCTACATCGAAGACCGTGGCGACCGGCTCACCCTGCGGGGACTGGGGCGTGTGTCGGACACCGCCGACATCGCGCGGGTGGTTGTGGCGACTCGTAACGCCACGCCGGTGCGCATCGGCGACGTCGCTCGCGTGACCGTGGGGCCGGGGCTTCGCGACGGAGCGGTGTCGCGCGATGGACGCGGTGAGGCATTGTCCGGAACGGTGCAGATGCTCAAAGGCGCCAACGGACGCCAGGTCGTCGATCGAGTCTTGAAGCGGCTGGAAGAGATTCAGCCCCTGCTCCCACCGGGCATGCGGGTCCGGCCGTTCTACAACCAGGGAGACGTGGTCGCGCGAACGTCACGGACCGTCTTCACGAATCTGCTCGAGGGCGGGCTGCTCGTCGTCGCCATTCTCTTTCTCTTTCTTCGCAACATCCGTGCTTCGGTGCTGACCGCCTCCGTGATCCCGCTGGCGCTCCTCGGCGCATTCCTGGCGATGAAGCAATTCGGGGTGACGGCGAATCTGATGAGCCTCGGCGCGCTGGATTTCGGACTGCTGGTCGACGCCTCGGTCGTCATCGTCGAGAACATCGTTCGCCGGCTGCAGGGCCTGCCTCCCCCGCCGGGACCTGAGCGGGATGCGCTGCGACAGCGCACCCTGCGGGAAGCGGCGCTCGAGGTCGGCCGGCCGGTCGTCTTCGGGGTCGCCATCATCGTCGCGGTATACGCCCCCGTCGCCGCGCTGCAGGGACTCGAACGGAAAATGTTTCTGCCGATGGCGTTCACGGTCTGCGCCGCGGTGCTGGTGTCGCTCATCCTGGCACTCACCTACGTGCCCGCGTCGGCCTCATTTCTGTTCGCCGGGTCCGCAGCCGCCTCGGTGGCGGAGACCTCCGAACCGGCCGGCTGGTTCAGTCGCCTCCGCGACCGTTACGATCGATTGTTGCAGGGCGCGTTGCTGCACCCCGGCCGCGTGGTATCGGGTGCACTGATTCTCCTCGCCGCGGCCCTCATCTCAGTTCCGTTCCTCGGCTCGGAGTTCATGCCGAAGCTCGATGAGGGATCCCTCCTCATCGAGACCCGCCGGATCCCCAGCACGTCGTTGCCCCAGGGTACCGAGGTGTCGAAGGATGTTGAGCGCACTCTGCTGCGCTTTCCGGAGGTCGGGAGCGTGGTCACCAATCTGGGCCGGCCCCAAGAGGCGACCGAGACCATGGCGCTCAATCAGGCCGACGTGTACGTGCTCTTCAAACCGAAGCGCGAGTGGCGCACCCGGTCCCTGGATGACCTGATTCAGCGAATGGATTCCGCGCTGGGCGAGATTCCGGGACTCGATTACGAGTTCAGCGCCCCCATGCGGATGCGCCTCGATGAGGTCGTCTCCGGCGTCCGGACCGACCTGGGGGTCAAGATCTTCGGTGATAGTCTGCCGCTCCTCCAAGAGCGGGCCGAGGAGCTACGGGGCATGGTGGCCGCCATTCCGGGGGCGGAGGACGTTTCGGTCGGGGTGAGCGCCGGTGCGATGCAGCTCGAGCTCGACCTCGATCGGGCCGCTCTCGGGCGCTATGGCCTGAGCGTCGCCGACGTCCAGGAGGCGGTGGAGATGGGGGTCAAAGGGATGCCTGCCTCGGAGGTGATCGTCGGGCGGCGCCGGTACCCGATCGTGGTGCGACTCGACGTGCCGTTCCGGTCAACCCCTGAGGCGATCGGTCAGATTCTGCTCGGGACTCCATCCGGGGGGATCGTGACTCTTTCACAGATCGCCACGATTCGCGCCGTCCTGGGACCCGAGGTCATCAACCATGAGGGTGGTCAGCGGTTCGTGTTGGTGAAAGCCAACGTGCGCGGGCGGGACCTGGGCGGGTTCGCCGCCGAGGTGGAGCGGGAGGTGCACACCCGGCTCGTGCTTCCGCCGGGCTACTACACCACCTTCGGCGGCCAGTTCGAAAACCAGCAGCGGGCGACGCGGCGTCTGGGACTGATCGTGCCGGTGGTGCTACTGCTGATTGCGGGGCTTCTGTACGCCAGCTTCGGCGTCCTGCGGCATGCCCTGCTCGTCATGCTCAATGTGCCGTTCGCCTTGGTCGGCGGAATCGGCGCGCTTTGGCTCAGGGGGATGCATCTCAATCTGAGTGCGGCGGTGGGGATGATCGCCGTGTTCGGAGTCGCGATTCTGAACGGACTCGTGCTCATAGCCTGCGTGAACCAGCTCCGAGGCGCAGGCACTTTGCTTCGGGAGGCAATCCGAGAGGGTGCCCGATTGCGCTTCCGGCCCGTCCTGGCCACGGCCATGGTGGCTTCGGTGGGCTTTCTGCCCATGGCGCTCTCGAGTAGTGCGGGCGCGGAGGTCCAGCGCGCGCTCGCCACCGTCGTTATCGGAGGGATCATCTCGTCGACGTTGCTGACGCTGCTCGTCCTGCCGACGGTCTACTCCTGGGTGGAGGCGCGGCGGTCTGGTCCACCAGCAACGCTCGCGTCGTAACGAACTGTGCATGAGTTGCGGTCAAGGTGCCGGAAAAGCCACCCTCGATACAGCTGCGTGATTGCAATATCATAGCCAATTGGCTACTTTATCTCCCATGCCGCCGCTTCCCCGCTCCGGGCTCCTGCGCGAGCCGCTCTCCTACGCCTTGGGCACGCGGGCCAAGGTGGCGCTGCTGCGCGTCCTGGCAACCGTGCCGACGCCCCTCGGGCAACGGGACCTTGCCCGACGCGCCCGCGTGCCCCATCGCACGGCGCAGGTGGCGCTGGAGGAATTGGTGGCGATGGGGCTGGTGCACCGGCTTCAGGGCGGGCGTGAGTTCATGGTCTCCCTCAACCGGAGCCATCGGCTCGGACCGCCGATCGCGGCACTGCTGACCGCGGAGGCGCTGCTCTTCCAGGCTCTCCTCGCTCGGCTGGCCCAGGCCGTGGCGCCCGGCGGGCGTGCCCCCGGCATAGTGTCTCTGGCGCTCTTCGGGAGCGTGGCCCGGGGTACGGAGCGGATTGGGAGCGACCTGGACGTCCTCCTCGTCGCAAAGGACCTCCCGGCCCGCGAGAAGTACCTCGACCGATTGTCCGCCGCCATTGAGCCTCTGACTGCGGAATTCGGATGCAACCTCCGGCCGATCGGATACACAGTTTCGGAGACGCGGGCGGCGTTTCGTCGTACGGGGTTGCTGAGAGAGGTAGCGCGGGACGCGGTGACCGTCCATGGAACTCCGATGCGCGAGCTGCTGACCGATGCCGCGTTTGGCCCGAACCCGAGAGGTGGACCCATCCGGCGCCGACCGATACGCCGAGGTGGGTCGAAGGCTGGTCGCCGCGGCCCGGGCCATGGCGGGGTTGCCTGATCCGCGCCACGCGTCCGCAATCGCCATCCTCTCAGTCCATGCCGTAATCTCGTTCTGCGACGCTGTCTGTATCCGCTCCTCGGGCCTCAAGTCGACCTCTCCGGACCACAACGATGCGCTGGGTGTGCTGCGCGCCTGTCTGGGCTCGAAGCTCCCCGCCGGAGTGATCACCGCCGCACTGCGGGTGTTGAGGGAGAAGGCCCGATTCGAGTACCAGGGATACGTCGCTACCTCGGCGGAGGCGGCCTCGCTGCTGGGAAAGGCGGAGCGGTTCGCGGCTTGGGCGGAGGGGACGCTTGAGGGTGAGCGGTGAGCGGGAGCGGGACTTCCCCGGCACCGACGCTCCTGACCAGGGAGAACGTCCCCACCATCCGAGAACTTTTCTGGCGGGGATCCCTTCGACTGAGTATTGTCGGTTCCGTGCACAGTCTGGGGTATCCCCCGGGCCATGGCGTCCTCCCCTGCAAGCGGAGCCTTCCAGATTGGGTTACCTAACGCGTCTGCCCCGGTCGCTGTTGCTCTGCGTGATCGCCGTGCTAGTCGCTCCCCCGACGGCCGGCGCCCAGTCCGAAGCGGCAGCCCCCTGGGATTCGGTTTCACGAATTCTCCGAGTGCCGCCGGCCCCGGCGAGCGGATTCCACCGCTTCAATTTTCCCCGGCGGGACCTCGCGGTCCGGGTTGGTCGGGTGCTGGTGAACCCCGCCCTCGCGCTCACGGGATGGGCCGGATTCGCGGGCGGTCCGGAATCCTCCATGGTGATGGGCGACCTCGTCGTGCTTCCCTCCGAACTCAGTGCGGTGGTTCGGGGCCTGGTGAGCCGGGGATTCGAAGTCAGCGCCATCCACAATCATCTTGCCGGGGAAAAACCGGCCGTTCTCTACGTCCATTTCGACGGTCACGGCGCGGCGACCAGCCTCGCGCGCCAGCTCGACACCATTCTCAGCGCAACGGCCGCTCCGCGCTCCGTGACCGCACCCGCCGCAGTGCCGCTCGCCATCGACACCGCCCTGGTTTTTCGGGAGCTGGGGGTTCGGGGCCGCGCCAACGGTCGGGTGGCTGGAGTGGGTCCGGTGCTCCTTGCCGAACCGCTCGTGATGGGTTCCGATAGCATCCCGCGAACGCTCGCGGCGGCCTCGCCCATCAACCTCCAGATGCTGGCCGGGGGCCGGGCCGCGACAAGCGGCGATTTTGCCGTGCGCAGCGATCGTGTGGCGCCGCTCATCCGCGCGCTCACGGAAGCCGGCATCACCCCGACCGCCGTCCACAGCCACCTGGTGGGGGAGCGTCCCACCGTCACCTACATCCATTTCTGGGGAGTCGGACCTCTGGCGCAGTTGCTCCGGGGTCTTCGCACCGCCCTCGACTCCGCGCGGTAGCCGCCGAGCCGTGAGGTTCCGCCCCGTCGCCCTCGGCCTGATCCTGGTTTTTCTCCCGCTGCTCGGGTCGACTGTCTTCGCGCAGGGGAACCCCGGCGGGGCGCCCACGTTGCGGGCCGGCCGGCGGACCGGGGCGCTCAAGCTCGACGGGCGCCTCGACGAAGCGGCGTGGCAGTCAGTCGATTCGATTGCGTCGCTGACGCAAGTCACTCCTGTCGAGGGCGCCCCCGCCGCGAGTCGTACGGTCGTGAAGGTGCTGACGAGCCCGAAAGAGATTGTGTTTGGGATCGTCGCCTATGGCGCGCCGGACATCCCCATCACCAGCTTCACAAAGGCGCGGGATACCGATCCCGGCAACGAGGATTACCTGGGGATCGTGCTCGATACGTTCCGGGACGGCCGCTCAGGTTACGTCTTTTCGGTCAACCCGGCCGGCGCCCGGCTGGACGGTCTCGTCGCCCGGCAAGGGGAGGGCTACGACGCGAGTTGGGACGCCATCTGGGAGGCCGCCACGGCGCGGGACGGGAATACCTGGTCAGTGGAGATTCGCATCCCGATCGTGAGCTTGATCTTCCGCCCCGGCCTGACCACCTGGGGCCTGAACGTCCAGCGCCAGGTCAAGGCCAACCAGGAGATAACCCGCTGGGCCAGCCCACAGCAGAACATCCAGCCCTTCCAGACCAGCCGCGCCGGGCTGCTCACCGAGCTCCCCGAGTTCACGCTCGGCGTTGGGCTGAGCGTGCGTCCGGCGCTGGTCGCCGACGGCGGATACCCCGCGCCCGATGCCAAGCTGGACGGCACCCTCCGGCCTTCGCTCGACGTCACCCAGCGGATCGGCGCGAACCTGCTGGGGTCCCTCACGGCCAACACCGATTTTGCCGAAACCGAAGTGGATACTCGTCGGACGAACTTCACGCGGTTTCCCCTCTTCTTTCCGGAGAAGCGCTCCTTCTTGCTGGAAGGCAGCGACATCTTCGAGTTCGGCCCCAACCTGGGCGAAGACCTGATCCCCTTCTTCGGTCGCCGGATCGGATTGCTGGCAGGCACCACGGTTCCGCTCCGGCTCGGCGCCAAGCTGAATGGGCGAGCGGGATCGACGAACTTCGGGGCGCTGGCCACCCGCACGGGAAGCGTGGAGGGGCTGACCACCGCGCAGACGCTGGGCGCGATCCGGGTGCGGCAGAACGTTCTGAACGAGTCCACCATCGGCGCAATCGCGACGTTCGGCGATCCCGAGGGGCGCGACGGCGCCTGGACCGCCGGCGCGGACGCGATCTATCACACCTCGCGCTTCTTTGGAGACAAGAACCTCACGGTCGGACTATGGGGTGCCCTCACCCGGCGGCACGATCTGCTCGGCAGGCGCTCCTCCTACGGGGTGTTCATCGATTACCCCAACGATGTCTGGGACGTCGTGGGAAGCTGGAAGCGCATCGGAGAGGGATTCGATCCCTCACTGGGCTTCGTCCCGCGGAGCGGAGTCCATCTCTTCCGGGTAGGAATCAACTACCAGCCGCGACCCCACCGCTGGGGTATCCGGCAGATGTTCTTCGAGCAGAGCTATTCGCTGGTCACCGATCTTGAGGGACGCTGGCAGAGCTATCAGGTCTTTCTCGCGCCGATCAATTGGCGCCTGGAGAGCGGCGATCGATTCGAGGCCAACGTGATTCCACAGGGGGAGCGACTCGACGTCCCGTTCGCAGTGGCGGATACCGTCGTGGTTCAGCCGGGGGCCTACCGGTTCACCCGCTACCGGCTGGAAGCCCAGTTCGCGGCTCACCGAAGATTATCGGGTCAGCTCACCTGGAGGTTCGGAGGCTTTTACCAGGGCAACCTCCACCAGTTCATCGTGACGGGTGATTGGAAGCCGTCCGCGAGCTTCATCCTGCGGCTCGACGGAGAGTATGACATCGGCCGGCTCCCGGTCGGAAACTTCGAGACGTCGCTGGTTGGCGCCCGGGCGCTCGTCAACATTTCCCCCGATCTCAATCTCAGCAGCTTCGTTCAGTACGACACCGATTCCAGGAGCGTGGGCAGCAACACCCGGTTGCGGTGGAGTTTCGACCCTGCGGGGGATCTCTTCGTGGTCTACAACCACAACCTCCGCGAGCTCATTGACCGGTGGCGGCTCGAGTCCAATCAATTGCTCGCGAAGGTGCAGTACGCCCTGCGGTACTGAGAAAAAGCCTCCACCGGTTGCCTCCGCCGGCGCTCCGGGCCAGTATTCCCCAGACTCCAGGTCCCAATCCCCGGTCCCCATCCAGAGCCCGCGAATGCTCCCGTCTCGTCCGCTACTGATGCTCTCGCTGCCGGCCGCACTGGCTTTCACGCTGGTCGAGCCCACCCTTCCCCCCTTCACCCTTCCCCCCTTCACCCTTCCCCCCTTCACCCTTCCCCGCGCCGCCGCCGACTCCGCGCTGCTTAGCGCCTACCGCTGGCGGAACATCGGCCCCGACCGCGGCGGCCGTTCCATCGCCGTGAGCGGGGTGAAGGGCCGTCCGAAGGAGGCGTACTTCGGCGCGGTCGGCGGCGGACTGTGGAAGACGACCGACGGCGGCGAGAACTGGGCTCCGGTGACTGACGGACAGATCAGAAGCGCATCGGTCGGCGCGGTCGCGGTGAGCGAAACCAATCCCGACATCGTGTATATCGGGATGGGCGAGACCTGCATTCGCGGCAACATCATGCCCGGCGATGGGGTGTACAAGAGCGCCGATGCCGGCAAGACCTGGAACCACATCGGCTTCTCCGAGTCCCACGGAATCTCCAAGATCCGGATCCACCCCAGCAACCCCGAAATCGTTTTCGTCGCCGCGTTCGGGAAGTACAGCGTGCCGAACCCGGAGCGGGGTGTCTTCAAGAGTACCGATGGCGGCAAGACCTGGCGCAAGGTGCTCTACCGCGACGACAAGACCGCGGCCATCGACATCTCGATCGACCGCAACAACCCCAACGTGATGTACGCGGCGATGTGGGAGGCCTACCGCAAAGAATACCAGATGTCGAGCGGCGGGGCGGGGAGCGGTCTTTTCAAGAGCACCGATGGCGGCGAGACCTGGACCGAGATCACCCGTAACCCCGGCCTGCCCGCGGGAGTCGTGGGGCGGATCGGCGTGGCGGTGTCGGGGGCCAACTCGAACCGGGTGTACGCCCTCGTCGAGAACGACAAAGGAGGCCTCTTCAAGAGTGACGACGCCGGCGCCACCTGGGCGCTGGTCAACGAGAACCGGGCGATTCGCCAACGCGCCTTCTACTACACCCACGTCTTCGCCGATCCGAAGAATGCAGACGTCGTGTACCTGCAGAACACTTCGCTCTTCCGGTCGGCGGACGGGGGGAAGACAACGAGCAATGTCGGCGGGGGCACTCACGGCGACCACCACGATCTCTGGATCGATCCGGACGACGCCACGCACCTCGCCGTCGGCAACGACGGCGGCGGCGCGGTGTCGGTGAACACCGGCGGCCGATGGACCGCGCAGGACTTTCCCACCGAGCAGTTCTATCACGTCATCACCACCAGGCACATTCCGTATCACGTCTGCGGGTCGCAGCAGGACAACTCCACGCTCTGCGT
>CAZHSO010000055.1:3591-15503 GCA_964535105.1 uncultured Gemmatimonas sp. | reverse complement strand
GGCGCTTACGTGGACAAGTTCGACCGGCGCACCGGCTTGTCACGCGAGGTGAACCCGTACCCCTGGTTCTACTCGGGAGAGCCGGCGAAGGAGATAAGGGAGCGGTGGCAGTGGACCTTCCCCATCATCTTCTCTCCGGCGGATCCGAAGACGTTGTACGTCTCGTCGCAGCGGCTCTGGCGCACCAGCGATGGCGGCCGCACCTGGACCGCGCTCTCCGGCGATCTGACCCGGCATGACCCGAGCACGCTGGAAAAGTCCGGCGGCCCCATCACCGGTGATATGAACGGGCCCGAGGTCTACGCGACGATCTTTTCGGTGGGACCGGGAAAGCGGGACGTGAACGTCATCTGGACCGGATCGGACGACGGTCTGGTGCACGTCACTCAGGACGGCGGAAAGACCTGGAGCAACGTCACCCCGAAGGGAATGCCCGACTTCGGCCGGGTGAGCCAGATCGATGCGTCGAGCTTCGGCTCCGGCACCGCGTACATCTCGGTGCGGCGCCCTCTCCTCGACGATTTCTCGCCCTACATCTTCAAGACCACCGATTTCGGCCGCAGCTGGACCAGGATCGTCACCGGCATTCGGCCCGATGCCTACGTGCACGCGGTCCGTGAAGATCCCACGCGCCGCGGCCTGCTCTACGCGGCGACGCAGCACGGGGTCTATCTATCGTACGACGACGGCGGCTCCTGGCAGTCGCTTGCGCTCAACATGCCGGACGTCCCCGTGGCGGATCTGATCGTCGAGGGGAACGAGCTGGTGATCGCGAGCCACGGGCGCGGCTTCTGGGTGCTTGACAACATCGCGCCGCTGCGCCAGGCATCTGCCGAGATCATGGCCAAGGACGGGCACCTCTTCACCCCGGCGGCGGGAGTGCGCTCGGGTCCGGGGGTGACGATCAGCTGGACGCTCAAGACCGCTCCCGTCACGGCAAAGCTCGAGATTCTTGATTCGGCCGGCGCCCCGCTCCGGACTTTTGAGACCGACACGACGCGGCCCGACACGACCCGGACCGACTCGACCCGCCAGGCGGCTGGAGCTGGCGGAGGCCGTTCTGCTCCCCAGGCGTTCCTGCCGAGGGCGGCGGGACCGCAGCGGATGATGTGGGACCTCCGGACCGACGGCATCGCCACGTTTCCGGGGATGATTCTCTGGGGAGCGGGGACTTCCGGCCCGGCGGTGCCGCCGGGGCGCTATACCGCGCGCCTTACCGCCGACGGGCTGACTCTGACCGCGCCGGTCACCGTGCGTCGCAATCCTTGGCTCGCCGAGGTGACCGTTGCGGATTTGAGGGCCCAGTATGCGTTCTCTCGCCGGGTGCGCGACAAGGCCGACGAAGCCAACAAGGCGGTGATCGCCATTCGCCGGGTGAAGGCGCAGCTGGTCGATCGTCTCAAGAAGTCCGAAGACGCGAGGCTCAAGTCGAAGGGTGCTACCCTCAGCGCCAACAGCTCGGCGGTGGAGGAAAACATCTACCAGGTGCGAAACCAAAGTGGGCAGGATCCGCTCAACTTCCCGATCAAGGTCAACAACCGGCTCGCGAATCTGCTATCCATGTCGGAGCGGGGCGACGGGGCGCCGACCAACAACATGCCGGAGATCTTCGGTATCCTCTCGGCGGAGCTCAAGACGTATACCGACCGGCTGGCCGCCATCTGGGCCAACGATCTTGCCGCGGTCAATCAGGAGCTGGCCCGGCTCAAGCTGGCGCCGCTCGATCCCCGGTGCGCGAAGCCGGAGGGATGCTCGCTGATGCCGTAGCACTCAGCCTTTGAAGGATAGCTGATCAGCAAGGCGCAAGGTCAGCGCGATCACGGTGAGGGTCGGGTTGGCGACCCCCGCGGTCGGGAACACCGAGGATCCCGTCACAAACAGATTCTCCACCCGATGGACGCGCAGTTGCTCATCCACGACGCCCTCTTCGGGGTCGGGGTGCATCCGGGTCGTCCCCGCATGATGGTGGGCAGCGGGATCGAGCGGAGTCTCCGCTCCCGCATGGAGCCGGCCCGCTCCGGCCCGCTCGAGCTCACGCGCGAGAGTGCCACGGACTTTGTTGCGGTGTGCCTCGTCTTCGCCGCGCCAGCGCCAATGCAACATAGCCCGCGGCTGGCCGAGGCTGTCGCGCCGATCAGAGAGGAGCACACGATTTTCCGGATGGGGTGCCTGCTCCAGATCCAGCAATACACGATGCTTCGTCGCCCGGAGGGGAGCGGCCATGTGATGCATCCGCCGGATCGAGCCACCAATCTGTCCGCGCCAGACCGGGGAGGGGACCAGTCGTTGAGCAAGCCGTCTCAACCCGGCCGACTGGAGCAGCTCCGGTTCGGCGTCGTGAAAAAGCCGCAGCGAGGCGTTGCGCAGTTTCTCGGAACGGAGCAGGTCCGGGGAGAGCCCGATCCTTCCCACCACGGGGCCGAGCCCGGTACTCCGGGCCGAATAGAACCCCGGCGTCGCCGCGAAGGCAGGAGCACTGGAGACGAGCCGCAGGGAACCATCGATCGGATGTTCCATAAAACCCCGGCCGAGCCAACTGCCGGGCTGCGCGTCAGATGTTTTCCCCCGCAGGGAAAGGAGTAGCAGCCGCGCGTTCTCGATCGCGCCCGCGGCGAGCACGAACGAGGAGGCGCGAACCGCGCCTTGCTTCCCCGAAAGGGTGGCCCAGCGAGCCTCCGTGATCCGTTCGACATTGGCCGTGCCCGACAGCTCCGTCACGGTGGCCTCATGAAGCAACATCACGGAAGACGACGCCACCAGGATGGCGGGCAGGGTGACGCTGAAGCGGTCCGCAGGGCCATACTGATGGACGGACTGGGTCAGGCCGCTGCCGGCCAAGTTCAGGAGGGGAGACGCAGCATCACTCCAGGCCGATCCGCTGTAGTCGAAGGGCCCCAGACTGCAGACCGCCTGCGCCCGGCGGTAGTAGGATTCGAGGGTGCTCCGGCTGAAGGGCCAGCCGCTCCAGGGGATCCAATCCCTGGGTTCGAAGTCGATACTGTCCAGGGGAACGTATTTGGCGAAGGCCGCGCCATGAAACATCGTGTTCCAGATGGCCGCGGTGCCGCCGACGCCCCGGGACCGGGAGAGCCGGAGGTCCGGATAGGGATCGGCCGTGGACTCGCCCGCGTTCAGCTCCTGTGATTCCGCTTCGCGGGTGTACCCGCCACTTTCGATGAGCACACTCTGGATGCCCCGAGCCAAGAGCTCGTGAGCGAGCGCGATACCGGCGGGGCCGGCGCCTACGATACAGACATCTGCGTCCAGGATTGTCCCGTCGGGAGCGGTCCGGGCATTCAGTTCCACGTCCGAGCCGGTGGGTGAGAAGGACCCGGAAGATAGCGGCACTCAACAGGGAGATCGAAATGTCCGGCTCGAGAAAACTCCTGGTACTGGGAATCGACGCCGCCAGCCCCGCGCTCCTCCGGTCGTGGGCGGCTGACGGGACGTTGCCGAACATCGCCGAGCTCATGGCGACCGGGTTGGTCGGTGACACGCGGAATGTCGAGGGATTCGAGGGCGCGACCTGGCCCTCATTCGCGACCGGCCTGAATCCCGCCGGCCATGGCTTCTACTGGCAGGAGCAGTTGAAGAGTGGAAGCTACCGGATGCAGCAGTGCGCGCCCGCCGACTTCAGCCGGCGCGAAGTGCTCTGGGAGATCCTGAGTGCGGCCGGCCACCGGGTGGTGGTACTGGACGTTCCGCTGGCAAGAAGGTCTCCCGGCCTCAATGGGGTACAGCGGGTCGAATGGGGTGGCCACGATTTCGTCTACGGATTCCAGACCACCCCCCGTGGACTCCGGAGAACAATTCTCCGCACGGCTGGCGCCTATCCGGTTGTGGGTCGCTGCGACCGAGCGCAGAGGTCCGTGCCCGAATACCGCCAGTTGGCCGATCGGCTGATCGAGGGTGCTGCCCTCGGCGCGCGTATGGCCCGCGAGGTGTTGGCCGAAGAGCTCTGGGATTTCGCGATCCAGGTCTTCGGCGAGTCCCACTGTGCGGGACACCAGCTCTGGCACTTCCATGATCCGGCGCATCCGGCGTTCGACCCGGCAACCACGCAGGCGAGCGGAAACCTGCTCCGTGAAGTCTATGCCGCCCTGGACGCCGCCGTCGGGGAGGTCCTCTCCAGTCTCGATCCGGACACGACGGTAGTATTGCTCACTCTGCACGGGATGTCGCACACCTGGGGGGCGAGCATTCTCCTGCCGGAGATCCTGACACGCCTCGGCGTCATGAGTCTCGCTTCCCCGGAATCGCAAGCGGGTTCCGGAACGGGCGGACGCCTGGCCCGAAGCCTCCGGGCTGCATACCACCGGGTGCCGCAGCGAATCCGCCTTCCGGTGTATGACCTCAGGCAGCAACTCAACCAGCGCTGGCTTCGGCGTGGATCGCCCATAAATATCGATCCGCGGCGTACCAAGTGCTTCGACATACACCTGGGCAGGGGGTACTCGGGGATTCGACTCAATCTTCGCGGCCGGGAGCCGCTGGGGACGCTCAGCGCAGGAATGGAAGCGGAACGGTTTGGCGAGCAACTGACCCGGGATCTCCTCGAGATCACCCAGCCCGAGACCGAGCGGCCCCTGGTGCGGAAGATTTTCCGGACGGCAGACCTGTTTCGCGGGGACAATCTCGAGCAGTTGCCCGACCTCGTGGTCGAATGGAATCCGGAGCTCACGCTGGGCACTACGGTCGCCGGCACAGGCAAAGGTGCGCTCGTGAGAGCCTCCTCGCCCCGCCTCGGCTCATTCGAAGGCGTGAACACCTACTGCCGTACTGGAGACCACCAGCTCGGGGGAATGTTTATCGCGCGGGGGCCGGGGCTGGCGCCGGGCCAGCTGGGCCGGGTCGTTTCCAACCTGGACCTTGCCCCCACCTTCGCACGCTTGATGGGCTGCGAGATGCGGGAGGTGGACGGGCGGCCTATCCCGGAGTTGCTGGGCGGTTAAGCCGTGCCTCAGACCCGCGACGGGAGGACCGATCGTTTGACCCAACGGAACAGAATCGGCAAGAACATCCGGGGATACATATAGATCAGTGCCGTGGCGCTCAGGGATGCCTTGACCCAGCGCCGGGCGCGGGTGTGCTGACTGAGCTCATCCAGCTCGGGTCCGCCGTCCTCGCGTTCCCAGGCGAGGCGCCGGCCCTCCCGGAGCGCGCGGCGCAGGACGACGTCGGCGCCGACGAAGCTCTCCTGGCGCTCGAGCGCGAGCAGGTTCCCCGCCAGCATCCCCCCGTGATTCAGGGACATGTTCGCGTCGTGCAGGCGGTATTCGGCGATCAATTCCTGGTGGCACCAGGTGTCGTAACTCTGCGCCACGCGAAGATACAACTCGTAATCCTCCGAGTGATGCTGCTCCGCCGAGAAGCCACCGAGCTCGGCGAGCACGGAGCGGCGGAACATGACGACCACGGGCGGCCCGATGATATTCTCGCGGAGCAGCAGATCGTATCTGGCCTTTCCCTCGAAGGTCTTGATCTCGGTGGGCAGGGGATTGCCGCGCGCATCGATCAGGCGGCGGTAGCCCCAGACGAAAGCACACTCGGGCCGCGCGGCGAGGGCCTGGACACCGGCCTCGAGAGCATTCGGGAGCAAGCGATCATCCGCATCGAGGCACACCACAAAGTCCCCGCTGCACTCCGCGAGGCCCCGGTTCCGCGCCTGGCTGAGTCCGCGATTCTCCTGGGCCCAACAGCGAACCCCAGGGTAGCGCTCGACGACTTCCCGCACGTTGTCGGGCGAACCGTCGTCGATGACGATGATCTCATATGCGGGGTGCGTCTGTGCCAGCACGCTCTGGATCGCCTCGCCGAGGAAATGAGCCTGGGCGTAGCAGGGGATAACCACCGAAACCAATGGCATTTGCGAAGGGTCGAGGTTTGAAACAAGAGTCAGGCGAAACGTCGACGGTCAAGGAGCGGGAGTCAACGGGACCGGCGGCGATGGGGGCGGAAACAGCGGCTAACCGCCGACGGCTAACCGCTAACGGCGGACGAGAATCGGGGATATTATCGAGTGGTCACCGCTCACCGCTCACCGCTCACCACTCACCACTCACCACTCACCGCTCATGGCCGACAGTCTCATCTACGGCGCGACGGGGTACACCGGCCGGCTCATCGTCGCCCAGTGCCTTGCGCGCGGGCTCCGTCCGATTCTCGCCGGACGTGGTGACGCGGTGCTCGGGCTCGCGCGCCCCCTCGGCCTCGAGGCCCGTGTGATCGGGCTCGACGATCCCGCAGCACTCCGCGAGGCGCTCGCCGGCGTCACCGCCGTGCTTCATTGCGCCGGCCCCTTCTCCCGCACCTCCCGTCCGATGGCGGACGCCTGCCTCGCCACCGGAGCCCACTACCTCGACATCACGGGGGAGATCAGCGTGTTCGAAGCGCTCGCGGCACGCCACGACGAGGCGCGCGCCCGCGGCGTGATGCTGCTCCCCGGGACGGGCTTCGACGTCGTCCCCTCCGATTGTCTCGCCGCGCATCTCAAGCGTCGTCTTCCCACCGCCACCCGCCTCCTCCTCGCCTTCCAGTCCTCGGGAGGGCTCTCCCGCGGTACCGCTACCACAATGGTAGAGAATATTTCCCGCGGAGGCGCCGTCCGCCGGGGCGGCCGGATCGTACCGGTGCCGGCCGGATGGAAGACCATTCGGGTGGACCTGGGCACGGGGCCGGTGCCGGTCACCTCGATCCCCTGGGGCGATGTGGCAACCGCCTGGTACAGCACCGGCATTCCCGACATCGAGGTCTACACCCGGACGACCGCCGGCATGCGAACCGCCCTCAAGATCAGCCGGTACCTCGGCTGGCTCCTCTCCAGCGCGCCGGTGCAGCGGCTGCTCAAGAGAAAGATCCGGAGCGGTGCCCCGGGTCCGGATGAGAGAGCTCGCGTGCGGGGTGTCTCGCGGGTCTACGGCGAGGTCAGCGACGCCGACGAGCGCCACGTCCGGGCTCGCCTCTCGGGCCCCGAGGGCTATACCATGACTGCGCGCACGGCGGTTGCCGCACTGGAGGAGGCGCTGGCCGGCCGCGCCACGCCGGGCTTCCGCACCCCGTCGCTCGCGTTCGGCCCGGACTTCGTGCTCTCGATCGAAGGAGTGCGCCGCGAGGATCTGGACTGAGACCCACGAGCCCAAGGACCCCCGCATGCGAACCTCCCACGTTGTCGCGGTCTTCGCGCTCGCAGCACTTGCCGCCCTCTCGTCGTGCGAGCGCGGGCCGGCCGCGAACAGCGGCGTGGGACTCGCCGGTTTGGCCACGACATTCGATTCCACCGCCGACACCGTGTACGCCCGGGTGCAGGGACTGGTGCCCGAGACCGCGGTGCGACGGCTCGTCGAGGAGATGCGGATCGCGCCGGCCGCCGAGGACACTTCGCTCTTCACCGAGGTGTTCGAGTTCGACGTCGCACCAAGCGGACGGATCCTGGTGTACGACCGCCCCTCGAACAGCGGCTTGCTTTTCGGCGCCGACGGGCGGCTCGAACGGCGGGTCGGACGGCAGGGCGGCGGCCCGGGGGAGTTCAACTCGAACAACGGAATGGTGGCGCTGGGCGATAGCGGCTGGGCAATCTGGGACTCACGGAACGCACGCATCTCCTACTTCACCTCGGCGGGAGAGTTCCGCACCAGCTCGCTCACTCCCGCGCAATTCTCGACGTCGAACGGGCTGGTCACCGATCGCACCGGACGGCTCTACCTGAGGCGGCCGGTCACCGCGCCGCGGGAGGGGGAGATTCTCGGGCGGATGGGCCTGGTCCGCGTGAAACCCGACGGCACGCTGGGCGATTCGCTGGCGCCGCCGGATCTCCCGGTGCAGCGCGACGTGTACATCGCCGAGCGGAACGAGAAGGGCAATCAGTCGCGCTCGTCCACTAGCGCACGCTATGCGCCGGGCTATCACTGGGCCTGGCATCCCGAGGGGTTCTTCGTCGCGGCGCACGGCGGCAAGTATGAAGTCGTCGTCGCTCGTCCCGGGGAAAAACCGAGGACGATCGCCCGGTCGCTCCCGCCGGTCGAGGTGAGAGAGGAAGAGCGGGGACAGGAACGGGAGAGCCTCACGTACAACATGCGCTTCACCGACCCGAACTGGTCGTGGAACGGGCCGGAGCTTCCGAAGACCAAAGCGCCAATGATTGGATTGTTCGTGGCGCGAGACGGACGGATCTGGGTGCAGGTGGCGCTCCCCTCCGAGCGGATCCCCGACGAGGAGATCACGCCGCCACGCGACCCGAAGCAGCCGGCAAACCACCTCCGGACGCCGGTGGCATACGAGGTCTTCGCGGCGGATGGGAAATTCCTGGGGCGGGTCGCCTTTCCCCGGAGGACCACCCTGATCGAGGCCGATGGCGACGTGGTGTGGGCGCTGGGCCGGGACGAGAACGACCTTCCCGCCATCCTCAAGTTCCGCCTGGATCCGTCGCTCCAGTGACCGGGGCGGTCCGGGCGCCTTGGGGCACGATCGCCGCTACCGTCTTTGCGCCCTTCCGCCGGTCGAATCCACCACGATTGCCCCCCTCCACATGACGAAGGGCGGCTTCGAGAGCGCTGCTACCTCTTCGAGCGTGGCTCCAGGATAGCCAGCCAGGTCGGCGGGGTAGCCCGCGGCAATCTTCCCGGCCACCGCGGCGAGGCCCAGGTGCCGCGCCGCATCGCGGGTGGCGCTCCTCAAGATTTCGGCAGGTCCCCAGCCGAGCATCATCATGGCGCGGGCTTCCAGATCGGGGCGGCCGTATGGAGAGGCTCCCGCGTCGGTGCCGAATACGATCAGCACCCCGACGGCCCGAAGCGCCGTGGCCGCGGAATCCACCCGACCGCGCCATGGTGTGCCATTGGCCGCGCCAAGGAGGCTTCCGGCAGTGGGGTAGACGGTCATGTGCGCGGCCGCCATCTCCCGGGCGAGCGCCCGGTCCACCAGAGGGAGATGCGCCAGCGCATCGACGCCCGCGGCCAGCGCCAGCCGCACGCCCGCAGGACTCACCGCGTGGGCCGCGACGCGGGCGCCGGCTCGATGTGCGATGTGCACCACGCTGTCCAGCTCCTCCCGCGAGATCTCGACCGAGTCGGGGTGCGCCGTGACATCGGCCCACCAGCTCGAGATGCAGACCTTGAGCACTTTCGCCCCCCCGGACACCAGCCGCCGTGCGGCCTCGGCAAAGGCTGGTGCGCCGAGGGGCATCGGTGTGCCGCTGAAGTCGCAGGTGCCTCCGGGACGGCCGAGCCAGGCGCCGGCGGTGTACGCCCGCACCGGAAGCTGGGCGGTGGACTCGAGCGGCAGTCCGCCCAGGTCCTGGACCGTGAGCACCCCGGACCGTTGCATCAGGGTCGCCGCGGCGATGCTCTTGTCCGTCCCGCGAAGCGCGAGGTGGGTATGTGCGTCGATGAGCCCCGGCACCAGCACGAGCCCGGGCAGCTCGACCACGCGCCATCCCGCCGTGGGGCGAAAGGCGCCGCGGGGCGCGACGCGCGCAATGCGTTCCCCCACCACCAGCACGGCGGTCTTCGGGCGGATCCGGTCGGCCTCCTGGTCGAGGATCCCGGAGGGGAGGAGCAGCGTCGTGTCGGCGGCGAGGAGCAAACCGAGGAGAGGAAGGAGCATGCCGAATCATAATTGTCCCGCCGCAGGCTCTCCCAGAACGGTGTTCCCAGGGATAGCTTCGGAAGCCCGTCGTTTCCCGCTCTTCCCGAGGAATCCGTGATCCAGAACGACTCCGTGCTGCCGGGACGCGCTGAATTCGAAGTGGCGCGCCGCCGCGTCTCCGAGCACGCCTATCACACTCCGCTGCTCACCTCGCGGATACTTTCCTCCACAACCGGCTTCGACGTCCGCCTCAAAGCCGAGATGTTCCAGCGCACCGGGTCGTACAAGATCCGCGGGCCGCTCAACAAGTTTCCCCAGCTCACCCCGGAGCAGCGAAGCCGCGGTGTCATCTGCTCCTCGGCGGGGAATCACGCTCAGGGAGTGGCTCTGGCGGCCGCGATTCACGGCATCAAGGCGGTGGTGGTGATGGCGACGAATGCCACCCCGTCGAAGATCGAGGCCACCCGCGGCTACGGCGCCGAGGTGGTGCTGCATGGCACCATCTGGGACGAGGCCAACGAGCGCGCAAAGGAGCTGGTGCGGGATCGCGGGCTCACCTACATCCATCCCTTCGACGATCTCCAGCTGATCGCGGGGCAGGGGACTGTGGGGCTCGAGATTCTCGAGGACTGGCCCGAAGTGGACATCCTCGTCGTCCCGATCGGCGGAGGCGGACTCATCTCGGGAATTGCGCTCGCGGCAAGGGGCATCAAGCCCGGCGTCAGGGTCATCGGGGTGGAGTCGTCGGGGGCGCCGGGTATGCAGAAGAGTGTCGCGGCGGGGCATCCCGTCACTCTCGACCGGGTGGACTGCATCATCGACGGCCTCAGGGTCCGGCGCGTCGGCGATCACAACGTCGAGATCGTTCGGCGCTCGGTGGACGAGATCGTGACGCTTCCCGATGAAGAGATCTTCGAGGCAATGCTCTGGATCATGCAGCACAGCAAGCTGGTGGTCGAAGGTGCCGCCGCGGCTCCCGTCGCCGCTCTTCTGAGAGGGCTCATCAAGGCTCCCGCCGGCGCGCGGGTGGTCTGTGTGCTGAGCGGGGGGAATGTGGGGTTGGAGCAGCTTCGGGGCATGCGTTGGAACTGAGGCAGGAGGCAAGGAGGCTCAGAGGCAAGGAGGCAAGCGCTTCTTGTACGAGGAGATCATTCGCGCGGTGAGCTGGGACGGCGGGATTTGCCGACTTCCGGCCGCGAAGGATCGGGGGCAATGTGCTATTCGCCGAGCGGCCTCAGCTGGGTCTGTTCCAGCTCGGTGGCCCTGGCGCGGCTCGTGGGATCTCCGAAGATCTTCTCCCCGTCGTAGCGACCGTTCTCGATGAAAACTTCCGAGGTGTTCCGGCCCGCGGTGGCGCTGCCCGCGAGGTGAACGCCGGGGACGTTCGATTCGAGTGTCTCGGGATCCAGGGCGGGCCGCCCCGACTCGGCGTCCTGCTCGATGCCGATCTGCTCGAAGAGGGTGAAGTCGGGATGGTATCCGGTGAGGAGGTAAACCCGGTCCGCCGGGATCACCTCCCCCTCCCCCTTCCCCCAGTTTTCCCCCTTCCCCCTGACGACGACCCCACGTTCTTCGATGCGTTCCACTTCCGCCCCCCACCGCACCCCGATCTCCCCCGCCTTGATGCGGTTCTCGATGTCGGGCCGAAGCCAGTATTTGACGCTCGGCCTGAGCTCGGCCCGGCGATAGACGAGGGTGACGTTTGCGCCGGCGCGGTAGCATCCCAGCGCCTGTTCGACTGCGGAGTTCTTGCCGCCGACGATCACCACGTTCTGTCCTGCGGAGAGATGGGGCTCCTCCCCGTAGTGTGACACGTGGGGCAGATCCTCACCCGGAACCCCGAGGAGGTTCGGATGGTCGAAATACCCGGTGGCGAGCACCAGCCTGGAGCAGGTGACGGTTTCTTGGCCGAGCCGGGTGCGCAGGCGGGCCTCGATCACGCCGTTTGCGCCGCCGGCCCAGACGAGGCGGGCATAGGTGCGGACCCGGATGTCCTCGGCGCGCGCGACCCCGCGATAGTACTTGAGCGCTTCCTCGCGCGTGGCCTTGGCACCGGAGCAGACGAGCGGGTGTCCGCCGATCTCGAGCCGCTCCGGCGTGGTGAAGAAGGTCATCCCGACGGGATAGCGGACGATCGAGCTCGCGATCGGTCCGGCGTCGACGACCAGCGGATCGAGCCCGCGGCGGCGCGCGGAGATCGCGCAGGCGAGGCCGATCGGTCCGGCGCCGATAATCAGAGGGGCGGAGGGCATGGCGCAATTTAGTTATTCTCAAGGCATGCGAGGCACAGCGGCAACGCCACTTTGCCTCTTTGCCTCTTAGCCTCCTCC
>CAZHSO010000055.1:0-3491 GCA_964535105.1 uncultured Gemmatimonas sp. | reverse complement strand
CGGCCGCCCCATGGACGAGGTGTTCGATGGTGCGTATCTCGATCAGAGATCCCGCGACCATCGCCGGTGCTGGCGGCGTGATGAGTTACTGGATCGAGCGCTACAATGTGCGGACCGAGGTGCTGCGTATACAGCACCGCCTTTGCGCTGGCCACCTACCCCGTGACGGCGGGAATGACCGCGGGCCGCTGGTGCGCGGTGTTCCCGGTACGGACCCTGGGCGGCCCGGGCTTGCCTCCTTGCCTATTTGCGTCCGTGCCTCTTTCGTTCTCCCATGGATGAGTTTCCATCCGATGCCGGTTCCTTCCCGGGCAAGGAGCCATCCACCGCCTCGGCGGCGGATGAGCAATTGACGGAACGAGTCCGCGTCGCGACCCGCGGTGAATACGACATCTACGGCGAGCTGGGCCGGGGTGGTATGGCGGCCGTATACCTGGCGCACGAGATCTCTCTCGACCGCAAAGTCGCCATCAAGGTGATGTTCCCGGGGCTGGTGCACGGCGCGGGGATGGTGGAACGCTTCAAGCGGGAGGCTCGTACCGCCGCGCACCTGTCGCATCCCAGCATCATTCCGGTGTACGCCGTTCGGGAGGCGGAGGGGCTTCTCTTCTTCGTCATGAAGCTGGTCGAGGGAACTCCGCTCGACGCCGTCATGAAGGAGCTGGGAAAGCTGCCGCTGCCGATGGTCGAGGCAATCCTGGCACAAGTGGGCGGTGCGTTCGGCTACGCGCATCGCCACGGCGTGGTGCACCGCGATATCAAGCCCAGCAACATCCTGATCGACGATGAGGGCTGGGCGGTGGTCACCGATTTCGGCATCGCCAAGATGCAGGACTCCGAGGGGCTCACCCTGACGGGAATGGCGGTGGGGACGCCGACCTACATGAGTCCGGAGCAGTGCGGCGATGGACCGATTACCGGCGCCTCCGACCAGTACGCCCTCGGCGTCGTGGCCTACGAGATGCTCGCGGGGCGGGCGCCCTTCATCGCCACCGGCATGATGGCACTGATGTACAGCCACCACCACGAGGAAGTGCCCCCGCTGGAGCTGTTCCGGCCCGACTGTCCCGAGCCGATGCGCCTGGCGGTCATCCGAATGCTCGAAAAGGAACCGGAGAAGCGGTGGCCTTCGATGGAGGAAGCGGTCGCGGCCATGGGCGCGCGCCACCTCGCGCACGACGATGCCACCCGGAGCCAGCTCATCTCGCTGGCCCGGACCGGGATCACCCACAAGATCGTGTCGCAGGTACAGACGCCGCGGAGCCCGGTACCGCTGCTCCGGAGAGGTCATCCGGACGCTCCCACTCCTCCGGGTGCGGAGCCCGCCCTGCCGGTCGTTGGCGCCGCTTCCTCCGCGCATCGCTGGATCCTGGCGGCGCTGGGTGCCGTGAGCGTCGCCGCGATCGCCCTCACCGTACTGCTGCTCCGCCCGGCGGGACCATCCGACGAGCCGCTGGCCGTGGCTCCGCCGGCAGCGCCCGTCCGGCCTGTGCAGGTCACTCCGGAGTCGCTCCCACCGCCGGTGGCGCCGGTGACACCGGGGGGGCCGAGTTCCCGCGCCGCCGCGCCGCCGCGCACCGACGCCGGGGATCGCAAAGCCGTCGAGGTGAAGAGGGCGGTGGCCCCGAGTAGGGCAACACCCCCGCCGGCGCCGGCGCCGGCGCAGGCGCCCTCGCCTTCGCCCGCGCCGACTCCCGCTCCCGCTCCCGCTCCCGCTCCCGCTCCCGCTCCCGCCCCTGCCCCCGCGCCGGCTCCTTCGCCGCCTCCCGTCGCTGTCCTGACGCCCAAGGCAGCGACCGAAACGGTGGCGGCGGGAGCCCCGCGGCCGGTTGACCACCAGGCCGATATAACCGCGGCAATCCAGACCTACGCGCGGGCGCTCGACCAGGGCGACCTGGCACAGGTGCGGCGGCTCTATCCCGGGATCCCCGTGGAGGTGCGCCAGGGGCTCGAGGCGTTCTGGAAGGCCGGCGGGACCATGCGCACCCGCTGGACGGTGAGCGACGTCGTCGTCAATGGCGAGGAGGCCACCGCGCGGGTTTCCGGCACGAATTCCGTCACCCAGCCCCGGGCGCGCCCCTCGGTGCAGCCGGTGAGCTGGCGCGCCCGGCTGGAGCGGCGGGGCGCCGAGTGGCGTATTGTCGCGCTGGTCAACTAGTCCGATTGGAGGTTCGATGCCCGGTCGCCGAGCTGCTTCCGCCCTCGTCGTTGCCGCCGTTCTCGCGTTTCCTCTCCAGGCCCAGAGTCAGACCCGCACCCCTCTCCGCGACCGGATCCGCGATCTCTTCAGCTTCGGGAGCTGCGGGCAGCCGCTCTGCCTCGACGGGTCGGTGAATGCGGCGAACGGTCACGGGAACCATTTCCTTCCCGAGCTCATCGCCGGCAACTCGGCGATCATCGGATTCCTGACCGATGCGATCGGGGTGAACGCCTCGAATCTCCCCCTCTCGGCGTCGAGCAGCGGGCAGACCTTCAAGTTCATGGCCGGCCTCCCGGTGAAAACCTCCGCTTCGCTGGGGCCGGTGTACGGGGAGCGGGCCCAGACGGTGGGCCGGGGGCGGTTCGTGGTGGGTGCGAATCTGACCGGCGTCAAATTCAGCTCGCTTCGGGGAGTCCCGCTCGAGAAGCTGGTGTTCAACTTCACCCATGAAGACGTGCCCGGGGTGGGGCGTCCCGGCCTGGGTGATCCGGAAAAGGAGAACGACATCCTCCAGGTGCGTCTCGCGATGAGCGTGAACCTGCTGGTCTCGACATTCTTTGCGACCTATGGGGTGAGCGACGCGCTCGACCTGAGTATCGCGGTGCCGCTGGTGCACACCTCGCTCACCGGCCGCAGCACCGCGCAGATATATCCCTTCGGCGGGCCGACTTCGGTGCACTTCTTCACCGGCTCGCCCGACAATCCCGGACTGATTGCCAACGCCACGATCTTCGGCTCGGCCACCAGCGTCGGCGACATCGCGCTCCGGCTCAAGGCGAATGTGCGCTCCGACGAGCGGCTCGGGATGGCGCTCATGGCGGACGCGCGCCTGCCGACCGGAAGCGAGGAGGACTTTACGGGAGCGGGGCACCTCGCGCTCCGGGGACTCGCGATCGTGTCGGGCCGCTTCGGCGACTTCTCGCCGCACCTCAACGTCGGGTACATGCTGCGCACCGGCGCGGGGCGGAAGGACGCGCTGCTCGCCACCGGTGGCTTCGATCAGCCGGTGTCGGAGTGGGCGACGATGTCGGTGGAAGTGCTGTCGGAGTGGGAGTCGGGGGCGAGCGCTCTCAGGATCCCCGAGCCGGTGACGCTGATCTATCCGTTCGTGAGGACGGTGGAGCCGACCAACATTCCCGAGATGAAGGACCACCGGGTGAGCGGGTCGCTCGGCTTCAAGTTCCGGACTCCCGGGGGACCCATCCTGGTGACCAACGCGCTGGTCCCGCTGCGACGCGGGGGGCTGCAGTCGACTCTGGTGTGGACGGTGGGGTTGGATATGAATTTCTGA
>CAZHSO010000054.1:20161-24178 GCA_964535105.1 uncultured Gemmatimonas sp. | reverse complement strand
CGCCCTCGGCGCGGGGCTGGTGATCTATCAGCGCCGCTTCGTGGCCATGCACCGCGCCTATTCCCGGAATCTCCTCAAGGCCCAGGAGGAGGAGCGGGCCTGGGTGGCCCGAGAAGTCCACGACGACGCCGTGCAGCGGCTGGCGCTGATCGGCAGGGAAGTCGATGTCGTCCGCGCCCTCCTGCCTCCGCTCTCCAGCGCGCAGGCGCACCGGCTGGACTCGATTCAGGAGGAACTGAAGGACCTGTCGGTGGCCCTCCGCGGCCTGGCGCACCGCCTACACCCGGCGCTCCTGGAGCTGGGCGGGCTGCACGTCGCGCTCGATGTGCTCCGCGGCGACGTGGAGCGCGCCTATGGCCTTCAGGTGACCGCCGATCTTCCGGGCACGCCGATCACCACCGATCCCGCCCGCGCGCTGGCCATCTACCGCGTTGCGCAGGAGGCGCTGCAAAACGTCGCGGCCCACTCCGGAGTCAAGGAGGCGGCGCTCACCTTCACCCGGAACAACGGCGCCCTCCGGCTGATCGTATCCGATAGAGGATCCGGGTTCGATACCAGACAACGCCACCCCGCGGGAGGGCTCGGGCTGATCGGCATGAGGGAGCGCGCCGCCATCGCGGGGGGGGCGCTCACCGTGAGCTCCCGGCCCGGTGAGGGTACCACCGTGGAGCTGACCTTTCCCGCGGCTGCCGGAGTGGACGCGTGACCGACAAGCGACGCATCCTCCTGGTGGACGACCACCAGCTCCTGCTGGAGGGACTCCGCCTGGCGCTGCAGGATGAATACGAAGTCGTCGGCACCCTCACCAGCGGCGCCGCGGTGCTTCCCGCCTGCCGGGAGCTCGCTCCCGACGCCGTGCTTCTCGATCTCAGTTTGCCGGACCGGAGCGGGCTCGAGATCATCGCCGATCTCCAGGCGGAGCTGCCGGCGATCCGCATCCTGGTGATCACGATGCACGCCGACCGGGTGATGGCGGACGCGTCGTTGCAGTCGGGAGCGCATGGCTTCGTCCCGAAAGATGCGGGCATCCCCGAGCTCAGAACGGCGCTCGAGGCGGTCCTTGCCGGGGAGCGGTTCGTCTCCAGCCGGATTCCGAAGCACGCCAGTCTCCGTGCGTATCCCCCCTATCCCGCGGTCGGGTTCGCGCAGCTCACGCCCCGGCAGCGGAGAATCGTCCACCTGATTGGTGAGGGAAAACGGACCGCGGATATCGCGGCCGAGCTCGGCGTGACGGACTCGACGGTGACGTTTCACCGTCAGGTCATCCGGAAGACGCTGGGCATCGACACGGAGTGGGGGCTTCTGAGATACGCGATTGTGGTGCGCATGAGCGAAGAAGAGGCGACATGAGCACGCGAGGCGGGCTGCTGCTCGCACTCTTCCTTCCGCTCGCACCCCTTCGCGCCCAGGATACCATCTCGGCCATCCCGGCGCTGGGCGCGCGGGTTACCCGGATACGATTTTTCGAGGGCGGGAAGCCGCTGCCCGGTGTGTTGCAGCGGCACTACGGGACCCGATTCGATTCCGCGGCCACCCGCTCGGTGTACGTGGAGATCGGCCTCGCCTATCCGCCGGCCCCGAAAGCGACCGCGCTCAGGATCGAGTGCGGGTACACCGCACCCAGCGGCGCGCCGGCGGGGACCGCCGTGGTCGATGTGCAGGCGGACGCGGGATGGGAGCTGTCGGTACATGCCGGCGGCGCGGGCGAGGATAAGCCGGGGGGATGGGCCGCCGGCACCTATCCGGTCGCGTGCCGGCATGGCGGGAAGGTGATCGCCACCGGCACGTTCGAGATCGGCCGTCCCGCCCCGGCGCCCGTCGCCGCGCCGGCGTCGGCGGGGAAAACCGCCGCCCGTCCTCCGGCGAAACCGGCGGCTCCCACCAACGATGCCAATGCCAAGACTCCCGCCGTGCTGAGCGGCGCCACCGTCGGGACCCTCAAGGCCAGGGTGACTGCCATCCGGCTCTTCGAGAGCGGTGGCGAGGTGCCCGACCGGAAGGACCGGGTGATCACCAGCAGCTTCGATGCGCTCACGACCCGGTTCATCAATATCGAGCTGGAGCTCGAGTATCCCCGCGCGACCCGGTCCATCGCCTTCGAGATCGGGTGCCGCTTCGACGGCCCCGATTCCACGGCGCGAACCCCAACGGTGCGCGGCTCGGTGGATGCGGGGTGGGTCGGTTCCTACCACGCCGCGGCGTGGGGCGCGCGCAACCGGGGGATGTGGCCCGAGGGGACCTACGAGGTCAGCTGCCGGGGTGACGGAAAGACGGTCGCGACCTCGGAGTTCAAGGTCGTCAAGTCACGCGCGGCGGTGGAAGCGCTGGGCGCTTCGCTCACCCATCTCCGGTTCTTCCAGAGCCAGGCCGAGCGGCTCCCGGTCGAGACCCGGCGCTACGGCACCCGCTTCGATGCCAGGTCGGCGCGCTGGATCAAAACGGAATTCGGACTGGTGTATTTGTCCGTTGCGGCGCCGGTGACCTTCCCGGTCGAGTGCAACTACACCTTTCCCGACGGAACGACTCGACCGGTGAAGGTCGAGCGGCGGATACCGGCCGGATGGACCGGGTCGGTGCATGCTCAGGGAATCGGGAACGACCGTCCGGGCGCCTGGCCCGCGGGCACCTACCGGGTTTCTTGCGGGAGCGACGGACGGGAGTTCGCCGCCGGAACCTTCGAGGTGGTCGATGCCGACGCGGCGCCGGCGGCGGGGAGCACGCTGCGGTTCCTTGCCCGCAAGAGCGGCGCGGCCGACGTGTATGCCACCGCCTTCGAGCTGGGCGCCTTCGACAGTCTCTTCGTCGAGGCGAGCCTGCCCACACGCGCGGCCGCCGATTCCACCATGTTCCGCTGCCATGTCAGCGATCCCGCCGGGACGACATCGGCGTTCTTCTTCGATGGAGAAGTGGGGGACCGCGCGCTCCGCGGCGCGGGCGCACTCGCCGCGCTGGATGCGCCACGCCAGCGCGGTGCCTATCGTGTGGAATGCCGGGTCGGGGGCCGCGCGGTGCTGGCCGACCGCTTCACGGTGACGGGGGATCCGGAGCTGCCCGCCGCCGATGCCCGCGTGGTGAGCGCCGCGCTGTATGAGGGCGCCGAAACGGCTCCCGACGACGAGGCGGTATCCGACGTGACCTTCAGTGCGGCCAGGGTGCGCTCCCTCTGGCTGGTGGCGCTGCTCGATCACCCCACCGACCGGGGAGGCACGACCTTTCCGTTTTCCTGCCGGCTGCTGAACGCACGCAACGTCGCCCTCGCCGATACCGGTCCGCAGGCCGTCACTGTCGCCGCGGGCGATCGCGCCATCGTGCTGCGGCAGCGGCTCGCCCTGCTCCCGAAACAACGATGGGCCGCGGGGAAGTATTCGCTCACCTGCTCCTCCGGCGGCGTCACCTTCCTCAAGAGCGCGATCGATCTCACCCGGTAGTTCAAACTTCCGCTCCGCGGCCGGCATCCTATCGATCAACACAACCGAGCACTACCCCTTACTCGGGTCTTCCCATGCTTCTTACAGGCACCGCCCTTGCCCTCGCCCTCGCCGTCTCGCTCGCGGCTTCTCCGGCGCCGCCCGTCGTCCACTACCTGCTGCGGGTTGATCCTGCCGACCTCTCGGCATTCACCGTCGAGATGAGGATCCGGGGAGCACCCGACACGCTCCGCCTCGCAATGGCTGCGCACCCCGAATACGACGATAAATACTGGAGGTACGTGGAAGGACTCACCATCCAAGGGCGCGGCGGGAGGGCTACACCGGTCCGGCGGGACAGCGCGCTGTGGTTTGCCGTCGTGGCGGGGGGGACATCGGTGGTGCGGTACCGGCTCCGTCTCCCGCCCGAAACGATGGCCCGCCGGCAGGCGTGGCGGCCCTTCCTGAGCGGCACCGGTGGCGCGATCGGCGGACCCCATTCCTTCATGTATCTGACCGACGCCACCGGCATCCCGGCGCACGTGCGGCTGGAGCTCCCCGCGGGTTGGGAAGCTATCACCGGCCTCGAATCCACCTCCGATCCGCTCAC
>CAZHSO010000054.1:14484-20061 GCA_964535105.1 uncultured Gemmatimonas sp. | reverse complement strand
CCTGCGCCCGGCCGAGCGGGGAGGAGTGGACTATCGCGCCGGGGTGCCGAGCCGGGGGCTCTGGTGGAGTGAAGGCCTCACCCTCTTCTACGCCGATCTGCTGCTCCGGCGCGCCGGGCTTCGCGCATTCGAGCCCACTCGCACCGTCCATCTCGCGAATCTGATCGGGCGCTACCTGGCGAGCCCGGGGAATTCCCGGGTGTCGCCCGAGGCAGTGAGCCTGGTGGCGTATGGCGCTCCGCCCGGATCGCTGGGCGACCTGGAGGCCAGCACCCATCTCCAGGGAGAGCTGCTCGGGACGATGCTCGACCTGATCGTCCGCGACGCGACCGGGGGACGCCGCTCGATCGACGATGTGATGCGGGCGATGCTGGAGCAGTTCTCGGGGACCCGCGGGTTCACCGGGCGGGATATCGAAGCGACGACGGCCCGCGTCTGCGGGTGCCGAGTCGAGGAGTTCTTCGCCGCCCATGTGCGCGGCGCCACGCCGATCGGCTTCGATCGTTATCTGAGGCTGGCGGGACTCACCACTCGGGTGACCATGGAGCCCGCGCTCGGTCGGGACAACCTTCCGGCCACCGATCTCCGCATCCGGGCATGGCTGCCGCCGGGGGAGCAGAATCTGAGCCTCCTGATCATCAATCCCGATGCCATCTGGGGGCGGGCGGGGCTTCATACCGGAGACCGGCTCCGCTCGGTCAACGGGGCAGCGGTCACCCAGGTCGACGGGTTCCGGAATCTCCTCGGACGGCTCGCCACCGGCGACACGCTGCGCATCGAGGTGAGCCGTCCATCCGGCGCGTTCGCGACCAGCGTCACCATCCGGGGATTCGAGCGGCCGGTGGTCTCGATCGATACGCTCCCCGCCGCGACAGAAAAGCAACGGATGATCCGGGAGGCATGGCTGGCGGGGCGAGAATGACTATGTTGCTGACCACGACGGCAAGGACGGGTGATGACCGAATCCGCCCCCAGGAATTCCACCTTCACGCCAATTACCATCCTTGCCGTGCTGGCGGTGCTTTATACGCTGTACTTCGCCCGCAACTTTCTCGTCCCCATCGTCTTCGCGGCGCTGCTGGCGTTCGTGCTGAGCCCCGCGGTGCGCTTCCTCGGCCGGCTCCGCATCCCGGCATGGCTGGGTGCGGCGATTGTGGTACTCGGACTGGTGGGCGCGGTCGTGCTGGGGGCCTTTCAGCTTGCGGGGCCGGTCCAGACCTGGACGGCCGAAGCCCCGGCCGTGCTGTCCAAGGCCGAGCGGGAAGTGAAGAAACTGCTCCGGCCGTTGGAGCGGTTCACCAAAACGGCGGAACGGGTGGAAGAGGCCACCGAGGCCGCGACGCCCGGGCCGAAACCGCCCGAGGTCGTGGTCCGCGGGCCGTCGGTGGGCGCGCGGTTCTTCGGCTCGACTCAGCGGTTCATCGCCTACATGCTCGAAGTGCTGCTCCTGCTCTATTTCCTGCTCGCGGCGGGCAACCTCTTCCTCGAGAAGGTGATCAAGGTCCTGCCGAACTTTCAGGACAAGAAGAAAGCCGTGCGGATCGCGCGCGAAACCGAAGCCTCTATCTCGATTTACCTCCTCGCCAATCTCGGCATCAACATCGTCGAAGGGATCATGGTCGGGGGCGCGATGTGGGCGCTGGGGATACCGGCCCCGGTTCTCTGGGGCCTGCTGACGGTGGTGTTCGAGTTCATTCCCTACGTCGGCGCGCTGGTAATGGTGGTGCTGCTGTCGATCGTCGCCCTGGCCACCTTCGACAATCTCGGCCACATCCTCCTGGTGCCGGCGGCGTTCCTCCTCGCCAACCTGATCCAGGCCAACATCGTCACCACCCTGGTGCTGGGCCGCCGGCTGGCGCTCAACCCCGTGGCGCTGTTCATCGGACTCGCCTTCTGGTTCTGGATCTGGGGCATCGCGGGCGCGTTCATCGGCGTGCCGCTGCTCGCGATCTTCAAGATCGTCTGCGACAACATCGAGTCGCTGGCGCCGGTCGGGGAGTTCCTCGGCGCGCGGACCGAGCCGGCGCGCACGCCGGCTCTTCCCGCGGACCAGGTGGCCCCCAGCGGCTAACGGGTCTTCGCCGCCGGCTCCTCATCCTGCCAGTAGAACTTTCCGGCCTTTTTCTGCCGGGGCTGGATCTCGTCCAGGGTATTGCCGTCATACAGCCGCCCGTTCTTCATCACGTAGCGGATGGCGGTGGTGTTCCGGATATCCTCCAGCGGATTCCGGTCGAGTACGATCAGGTCCGCCAGCTTCCCCACTTCGAGCGACCCGACATCCCTGCCCAAGCCGATCGCCTCGGCTCCCATGAGAGTTGCGATGCGAAGCGCGTCATGCGTCGGCATCCCGCCCATCGCCACCGACCAGAGCTCCCAGTGATAGCCGAGGCCCTGGAGCTGGCCGTGAGAGCCGATGCCGGCGCGGCCGCCGGCTGCAACCAGGTCGCGCACCGACTCGCCGATGAGCTTCATGGCATACTGCGAGTCGTGGAACCATCCCGCGCCGGCGCCGGTCGTGACCGCGCCCGCCGAACCGCCCCGCCGCAGGATCTTCGCCTCGAGGTCGGCCCACGGCGTGAACCGCCGGAGCTTGGTGTCCCCCAGGAGGTCCTGGTGCTCGTACCAGTAGTTCTCCGCCCACGGGGCGCCGTACGCCACCAGCACGGTGGGGGTGTAGACGATCTCCGATTCCTTCAGCAGCCGGATCAGATCGGATTGCAGCGGGAAAGTCGGGATGGTGTGCTCGTGCCCGCTGTACCCGTCGATCGCCTCGGTGACGTTCATCTTGATGTCGAGTGAGCCCTCGGTGGTGGGCATCAGGCGGAGCTCATGGGCGGCCTGGATGATCCACTGGCGCTGCTCGCGATTCCCCGCGACGTACTGCTTGATGGTCTTGGTGTCGTAGTACTCGCTGTAGCGCTTGAGCACCCGCCGCGCGTGATCCAGGTCGCGGATGTTTTCGCCGGCGAATACCCCGGGTCCGGTGGAGTAGATCCGGGGACCGAGGATGCGGCCCGCGTTCACCTGGTCTTCGTAGGACAGGACGTCGGTGGATCCGGTCTGCGGATCGCGCGCGGTGGTGACGCCGTAGGCCAGATTCGCCACGTAGCTCCATACCGGCTCGCGGTGAATTCCGGCGGCGAGACGCAGGTGCGCGTGGGTATCCACGAAACCGGGTATGATCGTCTTGCCGGTCGCGTCGATGACGGCCGCGCCGGCGGGCACCGTGACGCTCCCTCGGGCGCCGACCGCCGTGATCCGGTTCCCGGTCACCACGATGTCGGCGTTCTCCAGGATTTCGCCGCCCTTCATGGTGATGACCCGTGCGCCCCGCAGCACCGTCGTGCCGCGGGGGATGTCCCGCTGGGCGGTAATTCGAATGCGGGTTTCCACCGGCTGGTACTGGGGAACCCGTGCAGCCGGGCCGCGCGCGGTGGAATCCTGCGCCGTGGAGTCGGGTCCGGCGCCGGGCCCGCGGCGGGCGGCGGTCGCCCGCCGCACCGAGTCGTCGAAGACCCGAGCGCGCTCCAGGTCGTACACCACGTGGGCGTTTCCGATCGACCAGTGCACCAGCCGGCCGTCGGCGCTCCAGGAGGGAAATTGGGCGCCGATATCGGTGAGCTTGCGCACCGGAAAGCTCGCGCCATCGGGATTGCCGACGCTGACGGTGGGCTCGGTACCTCCTACCCAGGGGATCGTCACCACGTGCAGGTCACTCCCCACCTGGGCCAGGGCGCGATCGCCGTCGGGTGAAATGAAGAGTGCGGATGCGGCTGCGCCGCCGCCACCGCCTCCACCGCCGGGAGGGGGAGGTCCCGTCACCCGCAGATGTGTCCTCACATCGGTGCCGTCCCAGCGCATCGAGACGAGACCGCGCCCGCTGCTGTAGGCGTACAGCCGGGTGGAGTCCGGCGTGAAATGCGGTCCGGAGAGCCCGCCGGTGGGAGAAATGAAGACCGCCTCGCCACCGGTGGCCGGCAGCCACACGATATCCTGGGCGGCGCCGCCGGCTCCCGCTCCGAGGGATTCGCGGAAGGCGCGCGCCGGCCCTCGCACCGCGACGATCCGGGCCCCATTCGGCGAGAACACCGGCTGCTGCCAGAAGGCGGACGCGGTGGTGAGCTTCTGGGGTCGGCCGCTGCCATCGGCGCGGACCCTGTAGAGGTGGCCACCCTGGTCGTTGCTCCAGGTGGTGTAGGCGATCCATTGTCCGTCTGGACTCCAGGTCGGCTGATACTCGCCGACCTCGGCATCGGTCACCCGCTTCGGCGTCCCGCCGGGCCAATCCATCGTGTAGAGCCGGTCGAGCGCCACGAAAGCGAGGTGCTTTCCATCGGGCGAGGGCGCGCCGTCGCGGATCTGCTTGACGACGAAGGTGGCGGAGTCGCCGATCGGGTACTCGAAGCGTACTGCGGGTCCCAGAGCCTGCACCACGTCCGCCTCGAAGGGAATCTCGACCGCGGTACCACCCTCGACCGGCACCTTCCAGAGGCGGCCGTTCCAGGTCGCCACCAGGTGCTTCGAATCGGGAGTGAAGCTCATCCCGGGATAGACGTCGAGCGAAGCGCGAGACTCCTGGTCGTCCCGCTGGACCGGGTAGATCAGCCAGCGCTCGTCGCCGGTGCCGAGATCGCGAATTCGAAGCCGGGTTTCGTCCACATGCCGGGTGCCGTAGACCAGCCAGCGGCCGTCGGACGACAGCGTAGGACGGAAGGCGGAGCCCCAGCGGTTCTCGCGGATGCTTACCTGGCCCGACTCGCGGTCGTAAACCGCGAGGTCATAGTCACTCATCGGCGTGTTGTAGATCCAGGAGCCGCGGCGCTGGGCGAACCAGACATAACGCGGGTCGGCGCCGAAGGCGGCGCCCATCTGACGGAGGACATCGGTCTGCCCGCCGCCAGGGCCCGCCGGCGCCGCGGCCCCCGCTGCTCTGATGATCTGCTGCCCGCCACCGCCATCCACGTGGAACATCCAGAGCTTGGTGCTGCGCGTCACCACGATGAATTTGCCGTCGGGGGTGAACTCGGGGGACTCGTACTGGTTGGTCTTGCCGCGGGTGACCTGGGTGCTGTCCCTCTTGTCCACCGACATGGTCCAGATGTTCCAGCCGCCGTCCCGGTCGCTCACGAACACGATCTTCTTTCCATCGGGCGAGAAGCGGGGCTGGCCATCGAATGCCATGCCGCGGGTGAGCGGCGTGGCCTTTCCGCCGGCGAGCGGAAGCGTGTAGAGATCGCCCAGGAGGTCGAAGACCAGGGTCTGGCCATCGGGACTCACGTCGAGCGACATCCAGTTGCCGACTCTGGTGGTAAAAGAAACCGAGCGGGCCGGCCGGAGCGGCAGGCCCTCCTGCATCGGGTCGCGGGGAGCGCGGGACTCCGCGGCGCGTTGCTGAGCGGGCAGCGCCGGCGCGGTCGCGGCGAGCACCAGCAGGGGAAACAGCGCGGCGGCCACGCGTTGCGCGGCGCTCGGTCTGGCGGAGTGCGGCATGAGGATCGTCCGAAGCGAGAGGTTACCGGGGCGCTTTATGGTAGGCGAAAAGAGGCCAAGAGGCAAAGCAGGGAGTCAGACCGCCGG
>CAZHSO010000054.1:0-14384 GCA_964535105.1 uncultured Gemmatimonas sp. | reverse complement strand
CGGATTCCGTGGGAACTCGTCGACGGCCTTCAACTGCTCGTCGATACGATCCAGCCACGCATCTGCCTCGTTCAAACTGGCCGGATCCGCTCCAATCAGACGGACGAACCGCTCCAGTCCATTTCGCACATGCCCGATATCCGTCCTCATGATGCGAAGAAGTTTTTTGAGCTCTTCCCTCGCGGTGGGACGGGTGACGAGCTCCCCCTCGAGCGCAACGCGCTGGGTCTCGTAACGCTCCAGCCGCTCCCGCGCCACGAGCCAGATCCGGCTTGGCGCCACGCGGATCGAGGCGAGGTTTCGCACCAGGCGGAACTGATGGGGCGGAAGACGGCTCCGTCCGCGGTCGTCGGTGTAGACCAGAGCGAGCGCGCCCACGGCCGAGAGAATCCCGGCAACCCAGAAGAAAATCGGATCGGGCAAGGCGAAGGGGGCCGGGGGAAGCAGGAGCGAGACGGTCGCCAGGTAGGCGAAAATCGTGAGGGCCCAGCGGAACCAATCGCCGAGGCGGCCGTCGCGCCCGAGCGGCTCGAAGATGCCCGAGACGATCCCCGCCGCTCCGCCCGCGACGATCGCGATTCCCAGAAAGCTCCCCAGGATCCGGATTCCATGTAGCGGTCCCGCCTGGGCGATCAGGACCCAGAGGATTGCGAGAAGGAAGAGTTTTCCCTGCCAGCCGAGGAGCAGACCGAAGATGAAGACCGCTCCCCGATACGGGGACTGAAGCCAGCGGGGGAGCCTGGCTTCCAGGTCGAAGAGCCGGTAGAAAAAGCGGTCCATGGTCCGACCCCGATCTGGCCGGTGTGCTGAAAAACAGCCACCCGACGTCACCCCACCCAACACGTCTCGTCGTGCCGGTGTTGTGACCCTTGTTGCGGAAAGGATACCCCATGCTGGAAACAATCGCCGTTATCCTGGTCATCCTGTGGTTGCTGGGACTGGTCAGCGGATACGCGATCGGTGGATTCATTCACGTTCTGCTGGTCATCGCCCTCATCGTGATCGTGGTGCGGGTCATCCAGGGCCGCCGCCCCGTCTGACCCTGGGTCAGCCGCCGCAAGGCGGCAGTGCAGGAGCCGGGGATCGACGCGCGCTCGCGGCGATCCCCGTCGTATATTCAGGACCCACCCGTTCCCCCTCACCCGTGCTTCGAGCCGCCATGCGCCGGTTTCTTCCGCTCATGCTCGCCCTCACCGCCGCTCCCCTCCCGGCCCAGACCCCGCGCGCCCTCACCGCGGCGGATTACGCCCGGGCCGAGCGGCTCATGACCTACAACACCGCCCAACTGGTCTCGGGCGGAGCGGTGTCCCCCACCTGGCTTCCGGACGACCGGTTCTGGTATCGGAATGCCGCGCGGGAGGGATTCGAATTCGTGCTGGTGGACCCGGTGCGGAAGACCCGGCAGCCGGTGTTCGATCAGGTCCGGCTCGCGGCGGCGCTGGCGCGGGTCGCCGATACGTCTGTCGATTCCATGCGGCTGCCGTTTACCCGGATCGAGCTGTCCCCTGATCTCGCCTCCGTCACCTTCGAGGCGCGCCGGCGCCGCTGGACCTGTGACGTCTCCGGCACGCGATGCACTCGCGCCGCCGAGGCGCTCCGCAACGCGGTGACCTCGCCCGACGGGAAGCGCGCGGTGTTTATCCGCGACTACAACCTTTGGGTCCGCGATCTCGCGACGGGACAGGAGACCGAGCTCACCACCGATGGAGCCAAGGACTACGGCTACGCCACCGACAACGCGGGCTGGACCATGAGCGACCGCCCGATCGTGCTCTGGTCTCCCGATTCCCGGAAGATCGCGACCTACCAGCAGGACCAGCGCAACGTCGGCGAGATGTACCTGGTGGAGAACAAGACCGGGCATCCCACGCTCAAGGCGTGGAAGTATCCGCTCCCGGGCGACAGCATCATCACGATGATCGAGCGGGTGATCGTCGAGGTGGATCGCCGCCGCGTCGTCCGCCTTTCGATGCCGCCCGACCAGCACCGCTCCACCACCTGCGACGACGTGGCCTGCGAGGGCGTCGGCGAATGGGGGGATGTGCAGTGGAATCCCGATGCGTCCCGGCTCGCCTTCGTCTCCACCTCGCGCGACCACAAGCGGGCCTGGCTTCGGATGGCGGACGTCGAGTCAGGCGCGGTACGCGAGATGATGCAGGACAGCAGCGCCACTTTCTTCGAGTCGGGCTTCGACCGGGTGAACTGGAAGTATCTCCCCGGCACCAACGAAGTGCTCTGGTACTGGCACCGGCCCGAATGGGGCCACCTGTACCTGTATGATCTGGCGACCGGCCGGCTCAAGAACCAGATCACCAGCGGCGACTGGAGTGTGCTGCAGGTGCTCCGGGTGGACGAGAAGGAACGGGTGATCTACTTCCTCGGCGCGGGGCGGGAGCCGGGCGATCCCTACTTCCGGCATTTTTACCGGGTAAAGTTCGACGGCACCGGGCTCAAGGCGCTCTCTCCCGAGGACGCCGACCACCAGATCTCGGTGTCTCCGTCCGGCCGGTTTTTCGTGGATGCATACTCCCGGCCCGAGGTGCCGCCGGTCAGTCTGCTGCGCGATGCACAGGGCAAAGACGTCCTGACGCTCGAGAAGGCGGACATTTCCCGGCTGGTCGCCACGGGATGGAAGCCACCGATTCCGGTGACGGTTAAGGCGCGGGACGGCAAGGCCGATCTCTACGGGCTTCTTTTCCGGCCCACCAATTTCGATTCCACGAAAAAATATCCGATCATCAACCGCATCTATCCGGGACCGCAGGCCGGGAGCGTGGGGACCCGGAGCTTCGCGGCGGCGCGGGGTGACGCCCAGTCGATCGCCGAGCTCGGGTTCGTAGTGGTGTCGATCGATGCGACGGGGACGCCGATGCGCTCGCGCTCGTTCCATGCGGCGTACTACGGCAACATGGGAGACAACGGGCTTCCCGATCAGGTCGCGGGGATGAAGCAGCTGGGAGCGCGGTACTCGTGGATCGACCTCGATCGCGCGGGAATCTATGGGCACTCGGGCGGCGGGTACGCCGCCGCGAGCGCGATGTTTCAGTATCCCGATTTCTTCAAGGTGGGTGTCTCCCAGGCAGGAAACCACGACAATCGGGTCTACGAGGACGACTGGGCGGAGAAGTGGCAGGGGCTGCTGGTCAGGAATCCCGATGGAACGACCAACTACGACAACCAGGCCAATCAGCTGCAGGCGAAGAACCTCAAGGGGAAGCTGCTGCTCGCGCACGGGACGATGGACAACAACGTCCCGCCGTACAGCACGATGCTGGTGGTGGATGAGCTGATCAAGGCCAACAAGGATTTCGATCTGATCATGCTGCCGAACCGGACCCATGGCTTCGGCAACGAGCCGTACATGGTGCGCCGCCGGTGGGATTACTTCGTCAAGCACCTCCTCGGCGCCGAGCCGCCCAAGGATTACCAGATGGGAGCGCCGGCGGCATTAGTGCCGTGACGGGTCTCACCCCCGGGCTCGAATGGGACTCGCCCACGGGGCCTGCGGGCCAACACACCTCATCACGTCACGCTGAGCCCTCGCGGCCCGACGTCCCCTATGGCGAGCTCCACTCATCGCCCGGGTGACTTCCGTGGCTGTCACCCTGAGCCGCTGCCATGAGTGCCCCTATGGAACCTCGTTCTCCTTCCGCCTCACGATCGAGTGCTTTCGCAGCTGTCGTCTTTGCACTGGCGTCAGCTTCAGCCGTCGCGCAGGCGCCAGCGCCCCTGCCCCTGGTGCTGATCGGGGTCAGCGTGGTCGATCCCATCACGGGCAGCAGCACCGCCAACCAGCGCATCATCATCCAGGGCGATCGTATCGTGGCCGTCGGTCCCGGGGTTCAGGCTCCCGCCGGCGCCCGCGTCATCGATGCGCGCGGCAAGTTCGCGATCCCCGGCCTCTGGGACATGCACGTCCATTTCATGAACGCCGGCGTGACTGCGCTGCCGCTGCTGCTCGCGCACGGGGTCACCAGCGTGCGTGAGATGGGCGGCTACCTCGACAGCACCCGGGTGTGGCGGCAGCGCATGGCGGCGGGGACACTGTCCGGTCCGCGGATCAAGACGCCGGGACCCATTCTCGAGAGTCCCCGCTATCTCGCCGGCGTGCGGATGCGCGACAGCGCAACGGGGGGATTGCTGGCGCCCCGGATCCTTCCCTATCGCATCGGTATCGCTGATTCCGCGGCGGCAGAGCGCGCGATCGATTCACTGGTCCGTCTCGGCGTGGACTTCGTCAAGATCCGGACGACCGCGTCGCGCGCGGCATACCTCGGCATCCTCGGCGCCGCCCGCCGTGCCGGGCTCAAGGTCGCCGGCCACCAGCCGTCGGCCGTGTCGCTCGCGGAAGCGGTGCGCGCGGGCCAGCAGGACATCGAGCACGCATTCTACCCGGCGCTCGACACTCTGACCGCTGCGCCGCGCCGCGCCCTCTACGGCGAGCTCGCGGCGGCGGGGCTCTGGTACACCCCGACGCTCGTGGTCTCGCGCGCGGTGCTGGTGTCCGGTGACTCGGGTCTCCGCGCGCTGTTCGGACCCGACGCCGAGCGACTTGCTCCGGAGCAGCGCTACGCATCGTCCTGGCTTCTCGGCTGGTGGCGCATGCAGCTCGAGGAGCGCGCGCGGGACACCAGCTCCACTGTGGCCCAGGCCACTCGGCGGATCTACGCGAGCAATCTGCTCGACGTGCGGGGACTGCAGGACGCGGGGGTCGCGCTGCTCGCCGGTACCGATGCGGGATCGGTGCTGGTGTATCCCGGATTCAGCCTGCATGAAGAGCTTCGACTTCTTGTGGAGGAGGGAAAGCTCACCCCGGCGGAAGCTCTTCGCGCTGCCACGATCACCCCCGCGCGGTATTTCGGAATGGAAAACGATTTCGGGACGGTGGCGGCGGGAAAGATCGCCGACCTGGTGCTGCTCGACGCCGATCCACTGACCGAAATCAGAAACAGCAAACGGATCTTTGCCGTGGTGCAGGGGGGGAAGCTGCTGGATCGCGCCGCGCTCGACGCGCTGCTGGCAAGCGCCGTCAGGAAGTAGCGAGAATCCGTCGCACCTCGTCCGCCAGCACCGCGTTCGTCGCGACTGCGCTCCCGCCCAGTCCGGTCACTTTGCCATCCCAGTCCGTGAACACCCCACCCGCTTCCTGGATGATGGGGAGGAGCGCCGCGGAGTCCCAGTCGCCCATCCGGGGATCGAGCATCGCCTCGGCGCGTCCCGTCGCCACCAGCAGGTATCCGTAGCAATCGCCCCAGGTGCGGGCGATGGCGGCGCGCCGCGCGAGCCGCTCGAATGCCGCCTGGCGCTCCGGCGGATGGACCGTGCCGATGTCGGTGGTGAGGACGGTCGCCTCGTCGAGCCGGGCCACCGTGCTCACGCTCGCGCGCCCGCCCTCGTGCCAGCACCCTTCCCCCGGGGCGGCGACGATCAGCTCGTTCACCGCCGGGAAGGCGGCTGCGCCGGCCAGAACGGTGTCTCCCGCGACGACGGCGATGAGCGTGCCCCAGAGCGGCACTCCCCGGACGAAGGTTTTGGTGCCGTCCACCGGATCGATGAGCCAGCGGCGACCGCTGGTGCCTGG
The DNA here is from genome assembly GCA_964535105.1 of uncultured Gemmatimonas sp. Lineage (GTDB taxonomy): Bacteria > Gemmatimonadota > Gemmatimonadetes > Gemmatimonadales > GWC2-71-9 > JABFSM01. The sequence continues at coordinate 8,803 of CAZHSO010000054.1, read as the reverse complement.
CGTTTCGCCCCACTCCTCCCCCAGAATAGCGTCGTCCGGAAAACGGGCGGCGATCCACTCGCGCGCCACGGTCTCCCCCTCCCGGTCGGCGCGGGTGACCGGGGAGCCATCTGCCTTCCACTCGACGGCAAGATTGCGACGCCAATAGGAGAGGGCCCGCGCGCCGGCAAGGGCGGCGACTTCGGCGGTGGCGTCGAGAAGTGATTGAGGCATGCTCGGAGTTAGGAGGCACGGAGGCAAGGAGGCAACCTCCTCCCTTGACAACGAGTGTTGCAACACCTATATTCCAGTTCATGCCCTCGCAACTGCAGACCGAGCTCAAGCAGCAGAAGCCCTTCGAGAGCCTGGAGCAGGAGGCGAGTATCAGTATCAAGCGGACCGCCGCGGAGATGGATTATCGGGTGGCCGAAGTGCTGAAGCCGGCTGGAATTACGCCGACCCAGTACAACGCCCTCCGGATCCTTCGTGGGGCGGGGAAAGAGGGACTCTGCCGGAACGCGGTCCGGGACCGGCTGATCGCGCGGGTGCCCGACGCGACCCGGCTGCTCGACCGCATGGAAGAGATGAGGCTAGTGATCCGGGCGCGCGAAGGAGACGACCGCCGCTACGTCACCACCCGCATCACCAAGGCGGGACTCGACCTCCTTGATGAGCTCAACGACCGGCTGGTCGCGCTCCACAAGGAACAGCTGGGCCATCTCGGCCCGCAGAAGCTCCGGATGCTGATCGAGCTGCTTGGAGACGTAAGGCGGAAGTGCCGGTGATTTTTTTGGATAAATAGATGTTATCACACTAGATGTTTAAAGACGCAAAGACGTTTTCACACCCAAGGAGGATGAGATGAGCACTACCACCAGGACCCAGACCGCCCTCACCATGCTGCGGGTCGTCGTCGGCACCATTTTCGTGGCCCACGGAGCGCAGAAGCTGTTCGTCTTCGGGCTTGCCGGCGTTTCGGGAATGTTCGGCCAGATCGGCATCCCGTTCCCCGAGATCACCGGCCCGCTCGTCGCGCTGCTCGAGTTCTTCGGCGGGCTCGCGCTGGCGGCCGGCCTGCTGACCCGCTGGGCTGCACTCGGCCTCGCGATCAACATGTTTGGTGCGGCGCTTCTGGTGCACGCCAAGGGCGGGTTCTTCCTGCCGAGTGGGATCGAGTACACCCTCGCGCTGGGTGCGGCCTCCCTGGCCTTCGCGGTGATGGGCGCGGGCGATTACTCGCTCGATTCCGTCCTGGCGCGGCGGCGGGTTTGCTAGCGGCCGGCCGGTCTCGACCGCTTGGATTGGTCCCTTCGCCTCGCTCTGGGTGACAACCGGCGATTGCCAGCGGGCGCAGGGAGCGGGCTGACGACGGGGGCGCTAGTGAGCAGAGCGAACTCGAGCGCCCCCGGAGGCCAGTCCGCCCCGAGCCCGCGGAAAGTGGTGAGGCTCCGCCCCTTCGCTTCGCTCAGCGTGACAACCGTACCCGCGCCCTCCACCACGCCTCCGCCTGATCCTCGCCCCATGGTTCGATGGGCACCGATGCGAGTCCGCGGGCCAGGTCGGCGGCGCTCTGCGGCCGCTCATCGGGCTTTTTCCTGAGGCAGGAGAGGATCAGGTCTTCCAGGAGCTTCGGCACCGGCTGCTTCGCGATCTGTGACGGCGGCACCGGATCGTCGTTCAAATGGCGCGCGATCATATGGAAAACATTGGCCGCTTCGAAAACCGGCTTCCCGGTGAGCATGAAGTATCCCACGCACCCCACCGCATAGATATCCGCCCGCGCATCCACCGCATTGCCCAGCGTCATCTCCGGCGCCATGTAATCGGGCGTGCCCGGCGTGATCCCCTCGGCGGTCTGCGCGGTGTGATCGGGACTCTTTTCCTTGGTGTCGACCGATTTGACCAGGCCGAAGTCGAGCACCTTGACGAAGTCGTGCCGGAGGCCGAGCCGCCCCACGTGGATGTTGGCGGGCTTGATGTCCCGGTGCACCAGGCCAAGTGAATGGGCCTCTTCCAGCGACTCGCAGATCTGGGAGAGGATGTAGATCACCCGCGCGGGCGGCAGGGGGCCATGGGTCCGCACCAGCTTCTCGAGATCCATGCCCTCCAGCAGCTCCATCACGAAGTAGAGCGCTCCGTCGTCGGTGATTCCGAAATCATAGAGCGCCACGGTGTGGGGCGAACGAAGATTGGCCGCCACCTCCGCTTCGCGCCGGAACCGTTTGACCGCAAGCTGCGCCGCGCCACTGTCGCCATGGGCGATCATCTCGGGTCGGATCAGCTTGATGGCCGCGGGACGGGCCAGCATCCGGTGGGTGGCGTGGTACACCTCGCCCATGCCGCCCCTGCCGATCAGCTCGCCGACATGATAGCTCCCCATCTCCCGCGCCTTGGACACCTGCTGGCCGAGCCGGGTGACCACGAGTGAAATCACCGGGGTGACCAGCGCCAGCATATAGTCGGGGTAGTGCATCAGAATCACGTCCCCGGTCTCGAAGTGCCAGACGCCCTGCCACCGTGCGAAAAGCATCCCGAGAGGTCCCATCGAGACGGCGATGAGCGCCGCGCCGAGCATCTTCCTGGGTGGGGTCGGAATGATGGCCGCGAACATGAGCACCAGCGGGCCGATCCAGGTGAACATCGGAAAGATCGGCTGGACGTCCGAGCCTGCGTCGCCGTGCCACATGAAGCCGATCGCCAGCGCCGTCAGGCCGAGATACCAGAGCCCGAGCTCGAGCATGAAGGCGGGTGATCGTTTGCTCTTCCGGGTGTATACGAACAGCGAAATCGAGAAGACCGCGCTCACGAACGCGATGTAATCCGGCATGTGCAATCCGCCGGGCAGCGGATGCTCTGCGGTCATCGCCTGCAGGGCGAAGTAGTTCAGGATCCACGCCGTGACCCAGAGGATGGCCCCCATCAGCGACATGATGCCGAGCCGGCGCGAGGCCTCCCGCAGCAGATCGTCGGGAAGAGCGCGGGGAGCCGAGCGGGGCTCGCCAGTCACTACGGGGGTACTGCCCGGGGACGGACCGATGATGCGAGTCATGCTAGCGATCGAACTCATCTGACGTCCTGACGTGATACGCCAGCCACCGGAAAAATGGCAGCGCGTAGCTGATGAAGAAGCCCGCGGCGACGGAAAGATTCACCTCGCGCGGATCGGTGAGATGCCAGCTCCAGGCGTAGATTGGCACCCCGGAAAAACCAAGCGCCACGCACTGCCAGAACACCCGGCGCCGAGTTCTCTCGAATGCCTGTGCGGCCGCTTCTTTCTCGCGCGCCCTCCGCTCTTCGGTCGCGATGCGATCGGGATCGAGTCCGAGAAGGGGAGAGTCGGGCATCAGCGCAGCGCGACCGTCATCGCCACCACGCCGTCGGCGAGGAGCGCGGGGAGAAGATGCCGGATGACCAGGAGCGGCGAGGTGCCCACCAGGCCGGATCCATACACCACGACCGCCGAGACCGGCGACATCGTCCGGCCGAACGCCCCGCCCAGGCATGCGACCGCGGCGAGCGGGACCAGCGCGTTGCTGGCGCTCGCGATCCGGAGGAGTGCGTCGGAGAGACCGATCAGCGCCACGCCGGCGCCGATCATGGCGAACAGGGCGGAAGCGAGCACGGGCTCTCCGGTATCGTGGGGGGCGGATGGGCTAGGATATCCGGAGAGGCGTGAAGGGTCAACCGCGGTGGGGCCGATCTCACCCCCGGGCTCGAGCGGGGCTCAGCCACGGGTCTCGCCCCCGGTCTCGAGTGAGACTCGCCCACGGGGCCTGCGGGCCAACGCAACTTCCACCTTCACGCGAACCCCTCGCGGCCCGACGTCCCCTATGGCGAGCCCCACTCGTCGCCCGGGTGACTCCCGCGAGTCGCCGAGCGTGACGCAATGCAGTCCCCGCTTACCGCTCACCGTCCACCGCTCGCTGCTTGCGAGCCGCCCGAGCAATCCGTGGTTCCCCCAGCCCTGGGCTCAAACTCGTCGGGCGGATGTGGTATCCTGGAGCATCTCCCATGGAGCCATGCATGATCCGGGCACTCGTATTCGCGAGCGTGGTGCTTGCGCAGGTCGTTCAGGCCCAGGCGATCGCGCCGGGGCGCTATGCGGGCGCGGGGGGGCTCACGCTCACCGTGACCGCGGCAAGCCGCTACAGCTTTGTCCGACAGGGGCGGGAGCTGATCGGCGGGGTGCTCCGGGTGACGGGGGATGAGCTCGAGCTCCGGGACGACACCGGCGCGGCAGCCTGCGCAGATGCGGGGCGCTACCGCATCGCGGCGGCGGGAGACACGCTGCGCTTGACGGCGACCCTGGACTCCTGCGACGGCCGCCGCAACGCGATCACCGCCTCGGCATGGACTTGGGTGCGCGATGCGCTGCTGCTGACCCACGCGACGGTGCTCGACATGACCGGTGCCTTGCCCCGGCCAGGGATGACGCTGGTGCTCCGCGACGGACGAATCTCGGCGCTCTACCCCGACGGAGCCGAGCCGCTTCCGGCGGATGGCACGGAGCGCAACCTGAACGGGGCGTTCGTGCTGCCCGGACTCATCGACGCCCACGTGCACATCGCCACCGATCCGAGCGGCATTGACCGTCGCGAGCGGACCGAGGCCCGCCTCAAGGCCGCGCTCCAGGGAGGGGTGGTGGCGGTGCGCGACATGGGGGGCGACGCGCGGATGCTCGCCGATCTTTCCCGCGCGGTGACGGTGGGCGACCTCGCCGGTCCCGAGATCCGCTACTCGGCGATCATGGGCGGGCCGGATTTCTTCGGCGATCCCCGGGTGCTGGCGAGCAGTGCAGGCATGCCGCCGGGGCAGGCCCCGTGGGCCCGGGCGATCACCGATTCCACCGACCTCCGGCAAGTCGTCGCGGAAGCGAAGGGCGCGGGGGTCACTGCGGTCAAGCTGTATGCTGATCTGGCCCCGCGGCTGGTGGCGCGGGTGGCCGAGGAGGCGAATCGGCAGGGGCTCCTTGTGTGGGCGCATCTCGCGCTCGCGCCGGCCAAACCGAGTGAGGTGGTGGCGGGCGGGGTGCAGGTGGTGAGCCACGCCCTGCTGGTGCCGTGGGAGGTGCAGCCGCTGCGGGACTGGAAGCGCCGGGGGCAGCCGGATCTCACGATCGAGCCCGGGCACCCCGCCGTTCGGGCGCTGTTCGCCGCTATGAAGGCGCGGAACGTGATCTACGATCCGACCTTATTCGTGTACCGGGCCGACTCGGCGGCGGCGGACACCAGCATTGCAAAACGAAGGGAGGCGCGGGCGCAGGACTTCGTGCGCGCGGCGCACGCCGCCGGCGTGCGGATCGCGGCGGGGACTGACGGAATGGGACGCGACGGGGGCACGCTCCCGAACATTCATGAGGAGCTGGCGCTGCTGGTGCGGGCGGGCATGAGCCCGATGGATGCGCTGGTCGCGGCGACGCGGACCAACGCCCTTGCGCTGGGCATGGGGGCGACTCATGGGACGATTGCGGTGGGAAAGGCGGCGGACCTGCTGGTGCTCCGGGCTGATCCGACGGCCGATATCCGGAACACCAGGGAGATCGCGCTGGTTCTCAAGCGGGGAAAAGTCGTCGAGCGGTGAGCGGGAACAGCCGTCTCACCCCCGGGCTCGAGTGGGACTCGCCCACGGGTCCTGCGGGCCAACGTAACTTCCAGCCTCACGTGGAGCCCTCGCGGCCCGACGTCCCCTATGGCGAGCCCCACTCATCGCCCGGGTGATTCACGTGAGTCGCTCAGCCTGCGCGGCACCTTGGCGCCGGCGCGGCGGGCCTCGGAGAGCCCGATCGCGATGGCCTGCTTCCGGCTGGTGACCTTCTTGCCGGACCCGCCGCTCCTCAAGGTGCCGCGTTTCCGTTCGCGCATCACCTTCGCGACCTTCTTCTGAGCCGTCTTGCCGTATCTGGGCATGGGATGTTCTCCCTTCGGTTTCGGTGTGAGCTGCCGTTCCTATTCACTGACGACGGCGCGCGCCGAATTCGCACGGGTCGCTTTCTACGGCACTTCCACCACCAGGGCCAGATCGTCGATGACGAACGAGGTGATGGATCCGTTGTCCTCCTGGACTTCGAACTCGAGGCGGACGGTCCTCCCCTTGAATTGCGTCAGATCGAGGCTGTGGAGGATGTAGCCCGGCGCCGCATTCAGATTGCTGAAGGTCTTGAGCGCCCCCAGGAATTGACCGTTGGGCGCGCGGACCCGGATGCGGAGCTTGTCGTTGGGATTGGTGCTCGGCTCTTCGGTGTCGATGTGGAGGAAGAATGTGAGGGAAATGGCCGTCGCGGCGGCGGGGAGCGCCACCTCCTGCCAGATGCGATCGGTGTGGGGGGTGCCATACCCTCCCAGCCAGGCCTTCCCGCTGCCGGTGTGAGCGGGCTGGTTCGGGCTGGTCGAGATGACATCGGTGCTGGTCGTCCAGCCGGTCGGACCATTCTCGAATCCCGGGTTGTCGAGCGCTACGGTGGCGGTGACGATCGCGGGCCCGGGAAGCGGGGCGGGGTTGAATTCGATGGAGAGGAGGGGGTGCAGCTCCAGTCCGTTGAGCGCCCGGCCCACCTGATTGTGGGGACGATCGAAGAACACGACGCCGGTGAGTCGCACGGGGATGCCCTGGGCGTCCTTCCATCCCGACGAGGTGTTGGGGAACTGCTGGGTGAACCGGGCCAGGACGGTGTCGAGCTGAGTTGCGAAGCGGCTGGGAGTGGTGACCGTGCTGTCCCGGCCGGCGACGCAGAGAGGATCGGGGATCTCGGCGATGACGCTGTGGGGTGACGCTACCGAACCGGCCCCGCCGAGGGAGTAGAGCAGGGTCTCGTCGGAGATGACGAGATGAAAGTCGGAGTCGCCGGTCTTGCCGGTTTCCTTTTTGTAGCGGACCAGCCGGCCGTCGACGATGCGGACGATTCGTTCCTGGGCGGTGCGGGTGACGTCGTCGCTCGGGACGGTGGGGCGGGTGAGGCGGACCAGATCGTGTATGGTGGTGACGATCGGGTTCTGGAGGTCGATCTCAGCGGCGCCGGGATCGGCGGCCATCTTGACGGCCCAGCGCTCCTCGCCGCCGCAGGCTGCCTGGGCGTTGAGCGGGACAGAGAGAAGGAAGCCGTACGCGGGAGCGAGGCAGATGAGTCGCCGCAGAAGGTCCATCGAGATCCTCTATCTTGTCCAGGCGACCAGCCTGCGGAACCGGCGGTCGAAAAACTCCGTGTAGGTGAATTCTCCTCCGCGCATCGGCTCGAAGGGATCGTGCACGATGTAGCCCGCATTTCCCAGGCGCAGCACGATCACCTTGCGCGGCGGAGTCCCGGTTCGGTCGTAGGCAAGGGCGGCGCGGAGGCAAACGGCCTCGTCGGTTACGAGAGAGATATCTTCCCGCCGATACCGCGGTACACCTTTGCGTGCCTCTTTCTGCGGCCACGCGTAGGACTCCGCATGTTCCCATTCGTCGTCGATCAACGATTTAGGATCGGTGACGCAAGCCCGCTGGTTCGTGCGGCGATAGCCGGGGGGCTGGCAGCGGATGCCGGAGTAGTCTGTGTCGAGAAACACCCAGGCCGTGGTCACGGTGTCCGCTGAGAGCATGACCGTATCGGTCTTGGGCTGATAGCCGATGCTCAGAGCCCGAACGACATAGCGTCCGGGCGGCAGGCCGTCCTGACGTGCGGTCTTCGAGGAATCGAGCTTGGCGAAGAGACGGATAACGGCCGTGGAATCGGTCGAGCCGAGCGGTGCGATCCGGAAGAGGGGCCCGATAAGTGGAACATCATCGTACATGCGGGAGGCGCGGAGCAACAGGCGCGTGGTGCCGGGAGAAAGATCGGGCGAGGGAGCGCGACTAATTTGCGAGACGCAGCGCGGATGGGGCTTGAAGGAAGTCAGCCATTCCTGCGCGGCGGCGCCGGGCGCCATCAGAAGCGCCGCGGCAAACACGGCAATCGGCCGGCAAAGCATCCGTCTCCAGGTCATCGGACCGTCCGTGATGCAGTCTCCGTGAAGTTGCTCTAAGACAGGGCGGAGCGCAAAAGACCCCTCCAATTCCCGAGCCGCCGTCTCCATCGCCACCATCGCCCTCGCCATCGGGGCTAATACCGTGATCTGGAGGGTAGATCCTGTGAAGGTGCCGGGGGAAGAGGGGTAGCGGTCCACCGGATCACCGCCCCCATTGAGACCGGACGGTGGGGGAGAAGCGACGCACCTCATGGTTCCGATGCCCCCTCACGAGGGTCCTCCAGCGGACGACCGGCCCGGCAGAGTGGGCAGTCCTCCGGCTTCGATAGGACAAATTCGCGACGCTGTATCGTTTCGACGGGAATACCCGAATCGGCGAAGTGCGTCACGGCGGCGTCCCCCAGGACCAGGAGGGCCGCGACAACGGCGGCCGAGCCACCGGCGGCCGAGAGGGCCGCGACGCTGGCCCGGACAGATGACCCGGCGCTGATCACGTCGTCGACCACGGCGGCCCGCTGGCCGCGTACCAGCCGGCGGAGCGCGTCAGGCAATTGGTACTTGGCAGTGAGGAGTCCCGCGTCCGGCGGTTCCGGACGGGGTTCGGTGTAGTAGAACTCCACGCCGAGGGTGGTGGCCAGTGCCTGAGCCAGGAACGCCCCGCCAAGCAGCGGACCGCACACCGCGGTGACGGCATAGGGGCGGAGCCGCTCCGCGAGGGCCGCAACGAGGGGCGCGACCCGTGCCGGGTCCACGAAGAGGGCGTCCAGGGTGAGCCACAGATCCGTGTGGTAGCCGGCGGATTCATATAGTAAGTGCAACAACGCTCCGCACGAGAAAGGTGACCTGGGATACGGTATCCTTCCGTTCTCCGCCAAGAGAGGGAA
>CAZHSO010000053.1:15899-24723 GCA_964535105.1 uncultured Gemmatimonas sp. | reverse complement strand
AGCGCCCGGAACGGCGGGCGGTGCTCCGCCAGATACTTCCGCACCCGTGCCTTGGAATCGTTGACCGTCACGTTGACCCCTACCAGCTCCACCTTGTCGCCGTAAGTCTTCCGGATGGCCTCGAGCTGGGGCAGCAGCGCCTTGCAGAGGGAGCACCAGGTCGCCCAGAACTCGATCAGCACCGGCTTCTTGCCGAACTCGGCGCCCAGGTCCACCGGCTTGCCGTCGAGATCGTTGATGGTGACGACTGGCGCCTTCGTGCCCACGGGAATCCCCAGGTCGAACTGCGCGGACACCGGCTGAGCCAGACCCAGACCGAGCAAAAGGATGGTGGCCCAGAGGCCCGCCCCGTTCCCCCTTCCCGCTTCCCCCTTCCCCATCACCATACCTGCCCCGCTTTCACGAAGTAGTACTCCGCCATGATGAGAATCAGCACGCCCGATACCTTCTTGATGACCGCCATCCACTTCCCCGCCCGTGGCAGCGCAGCCAGCGTCCCCGCGGACACGCCCACCGCGATCAGCACCGCCGTCATCCCGATCGAGAAGACGAAAAGATAGAGAAAGCCCAGGAGCGCGCTCCCGGTGCCGCTTACGAATGTAAGGACGGCGGCGAAGGCCGGCGCCCCACAGGGGGCGGCGACCAGTCCCGACGTCGCCCCCATCAGAAAGACCGACCCGGGCGATTGGCCCCCGAACCGGCCGGCCCACGCAACCAGCCGGGTCGGCGCGGATACCGGAAAGACATCGAGCATCGCGAGCGCCGCGACCAGCAGCAGGGTACCCATCGCGAGGTAGGCCCACCGGTTGGCGCTCACCGTCCCGAACAGCGTCCCGGTGAGACCGGCGAGCAAACCGAGCAGGGCGTACACCAGCGCCAGCCCAAGCGCGTAGAGCAGCGTGTAGCCGATCTGGCGGCGCCGGCTCCTGGTGCCGGCGCCCGCGCCGCCGAGAATTCCCGCCGTGATGGGAATCATCGGATAGATGCAGGGCGTCACACTGGTGACCAGGCCGGCCAGGAAGAGCGCCGGAATCGCGCGGAGCGGCTGCTGGAAAAACGTCGGGTCGGCGAGAATCACCGCGCCGCGTCCCGGGCGGCGGGATAGCGTCGGGCAACGTAGTCATCGAGGATCACCAGAAACTCGGGAACGATCGTCTCCCCCTTGAGTGTCGTGAGGAGGCTCCCGTCCATATACACCGGTGCCTTGGGCTCTTCCGCGGTGCCGGGAAGCGAGATGCCGAGGTCGGCGTGCTTCGATTCGCCGGGGCCATTCACCACGCACCCCATCACCGCCACCCGGAGCGCCTCGACGCCCGGCCGGGTGACCCGCCACTCCGCCATTTTCCCTTGCAGATACCCCTCGATGTCCTGCGCCATCTGCTGGAAGAGCGTGCTGGTCGTCCGCCCGCAGCCGGGACAGCTGGTGACCTGCGGAGTGAAACTCCTCAGTCCCATCGACTGCAGGATCTGCTGCGCGACTCGCACCTCTTCGGTGCGGTCGCCGCCCGGCGGCGGCGTGAGCGAGACCCGGATCGTGTCGCCGATGCCCTCCTGAAGAAGCATCGCGAGCGCGGCCGCGCTCGCGACCATGCCCTTCATCCCCATCCCCGCCTCGGTGAGCCCGAGGTGCAACGGGTAGTCGCACCGCGCGGCGAGCCGCCGGTAGACGTCCACCAGATCCTGCACGCCGGACACCTTGGCCGAAAGCAGTATCCGGTCGTGCACGAGTCCGCTGGCCTCCGCCAGCTCGGCCGAGCCGAGCGCGCTCTCCACCATCGCCTCCATGGTGACATCGCGCGCGTCGAGCGGTTCGGGTCGGGTCGCGTTCGCGTCCATCATCGCCGTCAGGAGGTCCTGGTCGAGCGACCCCCAGTTGACCCCGATGCGGACCGGCTTGTCGTTGGCGATCGCCACCTCGATGATGGCACGGAAGTGCTCGTCTCGGCGCTTGCCGCCGACGTTGCCGGGATTGATCCGGTACTTGGCGAGTGCCCTGGCGCAATCGGGATACCTGGTGAGCAGGAGATGACCGTTGTAGTGAAAATCCCCGACGATCGGAACCGAAAGGCCGAGTCGCTCGAGTCCCGCGACGATCCGGGGGAGCGCGGCGGCGGCTTCGTCGTTGTTGACGGTCACCCGCACCAGCTCGCTTCCCGCCTCTGCCAGCGCCGCGATCTGCTCGGTGGTGGCGGCGACGTCGGCGGTATCGGTGTTGGTCATCGACTGGACCACGACGGGATGCGAGCTGCCGACGGGGACACCGGCAATCCAGACCGTGGGAGTTGGCCGACGAGGGGAAGGTGGCATGCTGGGAAATCTACTTAACTGGGGAAAGGGGGAAGCGGGAAAGGGGAAGGGGAACTGCACTCCCAATGCGGGTCCCCTTCCCCCTTCCCCTTTTCCCCCTTCCCCAGACGCGCTACTAGGCCAAACCAAGGGACTTGGTGAGTCTCTCCCACGCGCCGGTATCGAGGGTGCCGTCCGTCTTGAGCGGTGTGAGCGCGGCGAGAATTTCGGCCCGGCTGCCGTCGATGCTGCGGTCCCGCAGTTCGCCGACCATCCGCGCGAACCGATGCTCGTATTCGTCCTTGTCGTACTTGCCGCTCTTCTTGCCTTCGGCCAGGCGCTTGAGCTCGGTGGCAACCCGGGCGGGCTTGATCGGTTTCAGTTTCTCGTCGGACATGCTGGTCCTCGGGGGTCGTGAAGAGGGGTCACCGCTCAAGAATACCGCGAGGGCGCCGGATTAGGGAGTACGGGTAGATGCGTAGCTAAAAGAGATTCGGGTGCTCCACCCGCAGGTGGCTCTCGATACGCCGGCGGAACTCGATGGCGAAGGCCAGGAAATCATCGGCCTCGGCAACCGTCACGGTCCCGATCCGTTCATATGTCAGCGCATTGCGGAGGCGGCGAGGGCAGCGGTCGCCGCCGAAAGGGCAGCACCGTACGCGAGGCCCACTCGGGCATCGGCGCTCAGCTCCTCAATGGCTGCGTCGGCGAGGCCCCGATCGGCTATCGCGAGCAGGTCCGCGATTTCCACGGCCGTGGGCCGATGCTCGACCAGCCACCGGTTCGTTACCCACTCCCTCAAGCTCATCCACGCTCCCAAGGATCCTGATCTTCGGGGCTCCACGAAGCGCACCGGCAAAGTGGGCACCCTCGGCCAGACGCTGTCGCAATGCTCGATGTGAGTAAACCACCGGATTGATCTCCCGCCCGAGCCGCCGCTCGACCTCTGCCAACGCGTCCGACACCCGGGCAGGTTCAACCTCACCGACAACGACAAGATCGATATCGCTCGAGGGTCCCGCTTCGCCGCGCGCGATGGACCCGAAGAGGTAGGCCCCAGCAATCTGGTCGGCAAGGGGCGTTAGGGCGGCACGCAACATCGCGTCAACGCCCATCGTCCGCTCGACCAGTTGACGAAGCGGCTCGAAGGCGGGGTGCTTGCGATTGGCCTGGTAGAACACCTGGCGTCCGCGCGCCTGTCGGGTGATCAATCCCGCGTGGGTCAGCGCGGCAAGATCGCGGTGGAGAGAACCAGCGCTCGTGCCAGTGAGCCGGCTCAGTTCACGCAGGTAAACGGCATGATCAGGGCTGCCATACACCACACCAAGCAAGCCCCTCCGAACTTCGCCGAATAGCACTTCGGACACCGGATCGAGCGGGGGGCTAGTTTCCTTGTTTGTTCTCATATTGAGAACAAATGTACTCATTTTGAGAACGAACACAAGGCCCTAGACGCAGCGCCCCCGAACGTCGAGTCCGGGGGCGGGCTGGGTCCTCAATGGCAAGCGGTGAGCGGTGAGCGGGGTTCACCCGCATTCACTAAACCCGCACACATGGCACTTCACGCACCCTTCTGCGTACTCCAGCTGCGAGCCGCAGTCGGGGCAGGCGCCGGCGAGCGTATTCGGCATGCCCGAGAGCATCATCTGCTCGGCGCCGCGGGTCACCATCTCCGTCACCGGAGCCACCTCCGCCTGCGAGGCGCCGGGGAGCAGCTCCTGCTGGATCCCCTGCTTGTCCGACATGTAGCGCTCCAGCGCGATGCCGACGGCATCGGGCACCGACATGATCTTGGACGGACCGAGGCCGAGGACCTTGTCGGAGCTGATGCCGCGGAGCTGGCGGTGGATCTCGCGGATCGGAATCCCGGAGCGCAGCGCGAGTGAAATCAGCCGGCCCATCGCCTCGACGTCGGCCATGATGGCGCCACCCGCCTTGCCGAGCGACATGAAAACCTCGAACGGCTGCGCCTTGTCGTCCTCGGTGATGGTGACGTACAGGGTACCGAGCGGGGTCTCGATCCGCCGGACGCTGCCCCTGAGCAGATCGGGGCGGGAGCGCTTCTGGCGGCGCTGCAGGTTTTCCGACTCGAGCTCGTGCACCAGCTTGCGCAGCCGTTCATTCTCCGCGGCCAGGGTGGCCAGCTCGCCGGCGATGTCGGCGGCGAGCGCGCGCCGCTCGCTCGTCGTGGCGGTGTCCAGCACCTCGCCGAGATCGGCGCGCGCTTCGGCCTTGCCCGACTTGGTGGCTTCCTCCCGCACTTTCGTCGCGGTCGAGCCGGTGGACAGCACCTGCATGTCCCGGCTGCCGTCGCGATAGACCGTCACCCCCTTGCAGTCGAGAGAATAGGCGAGCCGGTAGATCTCCTCGACGTCGGCCTCGGTCGCGCTGTTGGCGAAGTTGACCGTCTTGGAGATGGCCGAGTCGTTGTACTCCTGGAACGCCGCCTGCATGCGGACATGCCACTCGGGCCGGATCTCGTTCGCGGTGACGAACACCCGCTGCCACTTCTCGGGCACCTCGGGGAAACGGATGTGCCCCGCCTCGGCGATCCGGCGCATCAGCTCCTCGGAATGCCACCCCTCGGCCTTCGCGATCCGCAGGAAGTCCTCGTTCACATCGGGCATCAGCACGCCGGCCTGATTCCGCATGAAGGCGACCGCGAAGAGCGGCTCGATGCCGGAGCTGCAGCCCGCGATGATCGAGATCGTGCCGGTCGGTGCGACGGTGGTGACGTTGCAGTTGCGCAGGCGCTGCATGGGCCGGATGCGGTTGCCCTTCGCATCGCGCACGCAGGTGGCGTCCGGACCCCAGATGCTCGGCTCCCATTCCGGGAAGGGACCGCGGACGCCGGCCAGGCGCTCCGACTCCACCTTGGCCTCGGTGTCAACAAAGCGTTGGATTCTCTTGCCGAGCACGACGGCTTCCTCGGAGTCGTAGGGAATGCCCAGCGCCACGAAGACGTCGGCGAGTCCCATTACCCCGAGGCCGATCCGCCGGATCCGCCGGGCCAGATCGGTGATCTCGGCGAGCGGATAGGAATTGGCGTCGATGACGTTCTCGAGGAAGTGGGTCGAGAGGTGCACCGCCCGGCGAAGCGACGCCCAGTCGAGATCGCCGTCCTTGACGAAGACGCCGAGGTTGATCGATCCCAGGTTGCAGACGTCGTACGGGAGGAGCGGCTGCTCGCCGCAGGGATTGGTCGCCTCGTAGCTGCCGAGGTGCGGCACCGGATTGTAGTGGTTGGCGCGATCGATGAAGAACACCCCCGGCTCGCCGGTTTTCCAGGCGCCGTGAATGATCTTTTCCCAGACTTCACGGGCGCGCAGCTGCCCGACGACCTTGCGGGTGTTGGGATGGACGAGGTCGTAATCGGAGTCCTTCTCCACCGCCGCCATGAAGGCACCGGTGACCGCGACCGAGATATTGAAATTGGTGATCTTGGTCGTGTCGTCCTTGCAGGCGATGAAGTCGAGGATGTCGGGGTGGTCGACCCGGAGTATCCCCATGTTCGCGCCCCGCCGGGTGCCGCCCTGTTTCACGACGTCGGTCGAGGCGTCGAACAACGACATGAAGGACACCGGGCCGGACGCCACGCCCATGGTGGAGCGCACGATGTCATTCCGGGGCCGGAGCTTCGAAAAGCTGAAGCCGGTCCCGCCGCCGGACTGGTGCACCAGCGCCATGGCGGTCAGGGTATCGTAAATGCCGCTCTTGCCGTTGGAGAGTGCGTCATCCACCGGAAGGACGAAGCAGGCCGAGAGCTGGCCGAGGGGCCGGCCCGCGTTCATAAGGGTCGGGCTGTTCGGCATGAAGCGCCGCTTGGCCATGAGCTCGCAGAACGCTTCGGCCAGGGCTTCCACCGCACCCTCCGAGGCTCCGTAGGCCCGGTCCGGCTCCGCGACTGTTTGTGCCACGCGTCCGAAGAGGTCCGCGGCTGTCTCGACCGGCTTGCCCGCCTCATCCCGCAACAGGTAGCGCTTTTCGAGCACGGTGATGGCGTTGGGCGACAGCAGCAACGGAACCCGGGGCGTGGCAGTTCCCATGGGGACTCCCTCAGTTTGATGCCTGAATTGTAATTGGAGGCGCGTTTTCGTCGCGCCGGCCGCTCGCGGGCTCGCTCCCGCGAGCGACCGGCGGGGAGGTTCAAGGTAGGGAGGGAGGCTGCACCGGACAATACGCGCGAATCTGTAGCAGTGGGGCGGAAAACGGGTGTTCACATCACAAATCTGTCACCGCCCCGTCACGCTACGGCAGCTCCAGCGTGAATCCCGATTCCCGGCGCACCATCCGTCCCCCCGCGTCGGTCACCACAACCGCCAGTCTCCAGGATCCCGCTTTGAGCTTGGTGAGCGGAATGGAGACTCGCCAGCGCGTAATCGGTCCGGCTCCGGCAGGGCGGACCACCTTTGATTCGGACCAACCACTCGGGAAGAGCCGCCACCGGAGCGCCGTCGAGTCCCCTGCCCCGACTTCGTCCGGCGTCAGATAGAGCTTGAGCGTCCCTTCAGTACCGGGGGCCAGCCCGAGCACCTCGACGGCCAGCTCCAGGCCATCGCTCCGGCGGATCACGCCGCCCGGCGAGATTGCCATCCTGCTTCCATCGCCGAGCGGGAGAATCAGCCGGCCGCGCCGCGATCCGATCAGCAGGTCGTTCAGCGCGAGCTCTCCCGACCCCGCCGACGGCACGACCAGCGAGTCCACCCCGAAGGCAGTCCCGCCCAGGTCTCCGTATTGCACCGCGGCATGCACCACGAGCCGGCCCGGAAGCACCGGAACGGCCACGTTGCCCACGAGGCTCCGGTTGGCGGCGATCCGGTCGCCGGGCTCGATCAGGGTGACCGTGTCCACCGACGCCACCACCGAGCCCGTGCTGTCGAGCGCCACGAAGCGGACCCGCACCGGGTAGACCACGCCCATGGCGCCGGTCGCCGGCTCGATCGCGTAGCCGGGGATCGCGAAGAGCACCTGGATGATTGGCTGGGCGCCCGAGCCGCCGGCCACCGCGTACGCCCCCCAGGCGTTGAGGTCGAGGCCGTACCGCGGCGCATAGCTATCCGACTGGGTGGCGATCTGGATGCCGTGCCGCCCCAGCGCGCGCTCGCGCACGAAATAGTCGGCGATCTGCTCGGGACGGCCCGCGGGGAGCTGCTGGTAGAGCGACGCGAGTGCCGCGCGCGAGCGGAGGAGCTGCTCGCTGCCTGGCGCGCGGGTCCCGCTCAGGGTGGCCCGCACGTCGGACACATCGAGGACGCTCTCGATCAGGCGGAAGTCATTGGGTGTCTGGCGGGCGGCAAAGTGGATGACGAGATCGTCGCCGGCCCGGCGGTAGCGCCACGACTCGTTCGGGGACACTCCGGGGATCGCGAAGCTGGCCCGGTCGTCCGGCTCCCCATGCCGTACGAAAATCCTGCCGCGGTCGTCGAGGCGCTCCTCCCCGTCATCGGTCGTCACCAGGAATTCGCGCCGCGCCACGGCGAGCCGCCGGAGATGCTCGGCCAGGCGATCGCCCTCGGTGCGCAGCTCCAGCCGGTCGCGCATGGTCCAGAACCGCCGGAGCATGTCGGCCCGCGCGGCGCCATGCCGAAGATCGAAGTCCGCCAGCTCCACGTCGTTGGCCAGCGGCGCCAGATCGGCACGGCACTCGGCGACGGTCATCGGGTCGTCGGAGGCCGCCCCTTCCAGGTAGGACGCCTGACCACGCCGGTCGCCGCGCAAGAGCATCGTGCGGCCGATCTCGATTTGACCGAGCGACCGGTTCTCGCCGCTCGCGAGGTAGGCCTCGAATGAGGCGAGGGCACCGCTGTCGCCCAGCTCGCGCTGGGTTCGTCCCAGGGCGAGCACCAGTCGCCCGAGTTGCGGGGCACGCGCATCCCGCGCCGCTCTGCGCAGCGCATCGCGAATGACCTCGGCGCGCTCGGGCGCGCGCGCCCGGAGAGCGCGGCGCGCCATCTCTTCGAGCCGGGGAGCGAGTCCGGGCTCCAGGACCACCGCCCGTGCAAACGCGAGACTCGCGCGCGAGAGCGCGTCGCGGGCGATGGCCGGCCGGGTCTCGCGTGCGCCGCCCGACCGGGAGCCGAGGGCGAACTCCGCCTGGCCGAGGCCGAACCAGGCATAGGGAAAATGTGGAGCAAGCTCACTCGCGTATTTGTATTCCGAAGCGGCGTCGTCGAAGTGCGAGGCACCGCCCAGCTCACCCTGGCGGAGACTCAGGTGACCGAGGCGGAGATGCAGGGAGGGGTCGCGGCGTGCCCGCCGGGCCTGCTGGAGGAGCGTCGATTCCTGCAGCCGGAGATGGAGCGTGTCGGTCAGCAGCGCGAGGCTGTCCCGGAATGCATCGAGGGCCCGCCGCTGATCGGCGGTCTGGGCGGCGAGGTTGGTCGACAGCAGCCCGCCGAGCAGAAGCAGCACGGCGGTCGGCGCCGTCCACCGCGGCCACGCTCTCGAGCCCTGTTGCACTCGCTATCGCTCCGGGGATTGATGAGGGGAACTGCGTATTAGGAGACGTCACAGGGGGGAAGGGGGAAGACATGGGGAA
>CAZHSO010000053.1:0-15799 GCA_964535105.1 uncultured Gemmatimonas sp. | reverse complement strand
AGGGGAACTGCGTATTAGGAGACGTCACAGGGGGGAAGGGGGAAGACATGGGGAAAGGGGAAGGGGGCAAACATGGGGACCGGGGAAAACATGGGGAAGGGGGAAGGGGCGCACCTTTCCCCCCTTCCCCACTTCCCCACTTCCCCCTTCCCCGCGCGCAACGCGTACAGCGACTACGACTTACAGCAACGCAATGGTTGACGCTCCGCCGGTTCGAGGCCTAGATTGACTGTCTGGCCGAATGTACTCTGCCACTCTCCGCTCCCCGACTCGAGGACTTTGCGTGAAGGTTTGCCCCGTCTGCGGCACCGAGTACGGCGATGACGCGGCGTTCTGCTCACGCGATCGCTCGTCACTCAGGCCCGCCGGGGAGGGGAAGAGTCCCGGTCTTGTCGGCCAGTTGATCGGGGAGCGCTATCAAGTGGAGCGCCGGCTCGGCGAAGGCGGAATGGGTGAGGTCTACCTCGCCCGCCACATCCTGATGGGGCGGCAATGCGCGCTCAAGGTCATGAGCCAGGCGTTGAGCCGCGATCCTGACGCCGTCAGTCGCTTCAACCGCGAAGCCACCAACGCCAGCCGCATCGCTCATCCCAATGTCTGCGCGGTCTACGACTTCGGTCTCACGCCCGACGGACTCGTCTACCTCGCCATGGAATACGTCGAGGGCCGGGCGCTGAGCGAGGTGCTGGACGACGAGGGTCCGCTGCTGGTCCCACGCGCCGCGACGCTCATCGCCCAGTGCGCCCATGGCCTCCAGGTCGCGCACGATCTTGGCATCGTGCACCGGGATCTCAAGCCCGACAATATCATGGTGACGCCCGCGAAAGAGCGCGAAATCGCCAAGCTGGTGGATTTCGGCATCGCCAAGGCGGTCCAATCTGAGCCGGGGCAGCGGGTGACGAGGACGGGATTCGTGGTGGGCACGCCCGAATACATGGCGCCGGAGCAGCTCGCCGGCGACCCGCTCGACGGCCGGTCCGATCAGTATGCCCTCGCGCTGGTGTTCTATCGCGCGATTACGGGCACGCTGCCCTTCGAGGGAAACTCGGTGCAGGAGACCCTGGTCAAACGCTTGACCGATCCTCCCCGTCCGCTCGCCATGGCGCGCCCCGACGGGCGTTTCCCCGCCGGGTTGCAGGGAGTGATGGACCGGGCGCTGGCCCGAAATCCCGAGGAGCGCTATCCGACGGTGACGGCCTTCTCCGATGCCGTCACGGAAATCACGCGAGGTGACGCGCTCGCGACGCGACGGATTGAGCAGCAGCGCGCACGCGACCCGGTCGAGATTCCGCCCACGCGGCAGACTCCGAGAAAGAGGCAGGCCGTTGGAGTCAGGTTTGCCCTCGTCGTCAGCGCCGTGATCGCCCTCGGAGCAGGGGCCTGGGCCATGCTCGACTCGAATGCGGCGCCTCCCGCGCCTCGCAGCGACTCGACAGCTTCCCTGACTGAAATTCCAGGCAGACCGGTCACGCCCACGCCCGCTCCAGCACCCGCGGCATTGCCGCTCAAGCCCCAGGAAACCGTGATGCGCACCGCGCCGATCGACACCGCCGCGACCGATACCCTGGTGCCCGAGCCGGACGAGTTCGACACTCCCGCGCGCCGGCCGGCGGCGATCCGGCAGGCGCAGCGCATCATGAACTCGGAAGCGCAACCGGCCCGCCGGCGCGCACAGGCGGCGGCGAGCCTGGCCTATGCCGCGCTCAACTTTCGACACGACCGGACGACGGCGCTCTCGCTCTACCGGCGCGCCAACGAGCTGTATCCCGCCAATCCGAACTACGCGAAGATGATTCGCCAGCTTCAGGACTCGGTGCCAGAGTGAGCGATTCCCCGGGTACCGTCCTGGTGACGGTCCGCGCACGGACCGATCTGGGCAAAACGCGCGATCACAACGAGGACGCCTTCCTCGTCGCGGATCTGACCTCGCGCACGACCGACATCACCGCCGGCGGGTCCCACACGGTCGGGAAGCGCGGCACCCTGTTCCTCGTGGCAGACGGAATGGGGGGAGCGGCCGCCGGCGAGCTGGCAAGCTCGATGGCGGCCGATCTGATCTTCCGGCACCTCATCGGGAGCTGGAACGAGGAAACCGACCTCAGCGCCGAATCGTTCGCGCGGCATCTGCGAGCCGCGGTGGAGCACGCGAACGAGCGCATTCACCTGTATTCGAAGGAGCATCCCGACGTCCGCGGGATGGGGACGACGGTCACCGTCGGGGGGGTGCTGCACGGCGCGCTCTATCTGGCGCAGGTGGGCGACAGCCGTGGGTATCTGGTGCGGCAGGGCGTCGCGACCCAGCTCACCAAGGATCAGTCCCTGATGCAACGGCTGGTCGATGCGGGAGAGCTGACCGAAGAGGAAGCGGAGCAAAGCGAGCGCCGAAACATCATCCTGCAGGCGCTGGGGCCCGATGCGAAGATCCGCGTCGACCTGACCTGGCAGGACCTGCGGCGGGGCGACACCCTCGTCATCTGCAGCGACGGCCTCTCAGGCCAGGTCAAGCGCGAAGAGATCGGGCAGCTGGTGCAGGAGCTGCCGGATCTCGATGCGCTCTGCTCCCACCTGATCTCCATCGCCAACGAGCGCGGCGGTCCCGACAACATCACGGTCGTCACAGTCCGCTTCGAGGGCGGCGGACTGCCCGTGCCGGAGCTCAACGCCGAGGTAGGGTATCATGCCTTCCGTTCCGGCGATACTGACAGCGAGGAGATTCCAGCGTTACCCCTGTACCGGCATGAACCGACGCGCGAGACTGCCGTGCCGCCCCCGGCGCCGGCGCCGGCTCCGGCCGAGGTGATTCCGCCGCCGGTACCCACCCGACGGAGCGGCTCTCCCGCGACCATCGCCGCGGTGGGCGGCGTCATCCTTCTGGTCCTCCTCGCGCTCTACCTCCTGCTCAAGCGCTGACGGGCCGCGCGATGGACGCCGAGTTCCGCTACCTCGACGGCGCCTTCCGTGGACAGGTTCGCATCGTCCACAAGGAATTCGCGACCATCGGCCGCCACCCGTCCGCCGATCTCCCCTTCGATGTCGCCCGCGACCTGGACGTGTCGGGCCGCCACGCGGCGGTGTTCCGGCAGGGAGCGCACTGGATGGTGCGGGATCTCGGGAGCAGCAACGGGACCTGGGTGAACGGCGCGCGGCTCAAGGGTGATCGGGCGCTATCCCCCGGAGACGTGCTCCGCTTCGGAAGCGCCGGCCCGCAGCTCCGCTTTCAGCCCTCGACCGGGGAGGCGCCGACGATGCCGGTCACCTCCATCGCCGCGCCGGATGTCACTCCGAGCGAGCCGAAGGGGCGTGCCCCCGTCGCGCGCGGCACCACCGAGCGGATCCGCGTCGAAGTCCGCCGCCAGACCGCCGGCTGGAAACGGGCGACGATTGCACTCGCCGCGTTCGCGCTCGTGGTCAGCGTGGCGCTGGGGACGCTCGCGGTGCGAAGAAACCGGGCCGTCGGCGAGCTTCGCCGCCGGCTCCTGGGTCAGACCGACAGCCTGCTGCAGAATCTCCAGAGCGCGAGCAGCAGCGTCGCGGCGCTCTCGGCCGAGCTCGCCGCGGCCCGCAGTGAGACGTCGCGGCTTCGGGTGTCCATCGCCGACCGGGCCGTGGGACACCAGGGGCTCGACACCCTTGCCGACCAGCTTCGGGGGGGGCTCCCCGCGAAGAGCGCGGTCGTCCTTGCCGCCCGGTTCGACCGCAGCGCAATCGACTCCGCGAATGGCGACGCCGTCGGCGTGGTCGTGAGTGAGCTGCCCGGCGGCCGGAAGATCGCGGGAACCGGGTTCGCGGTCGTGGTTCGCGGCGATACCGGATGGATCGTCACGGCGCGGCATCTCGTCGTGGACTCGGCGGGTCGCACGGCACTCCGCATCGGGATTCTGTTCAATGGATCGAGCCAGAACTTTCGCGCCCAGCTCGCCGGAGTCGCCGACTCCGCGGACCTCGCCGTTCTCACGGTTCGAATCCGTGCCGGCGTTCCGGTCGTTGGTGCCCTCGGCGGCGCGCTCCGTGCGGGCGAGCCGGTCGCCGTGCTCGGATTCCCGGTCGGGCTCGACCCGGCCGGGAGCTGGCGAACCGACGGGGTGCGCGCCGTCGGATTCACCGGCAGCACCCGTCGCGTCGGCCCAGATATCATCGAGATCGACGGCTACGGTGTGAGCGGATCGAGCGGGAGTCCGTTGTTCGGAGCGGATGGTCGCGTGGCGGGGATGGTGTTCGGAGGAGATCCCGCCAGCGGCGGAAGAATCGTCTACGCGGTGCCCGCGGTAAGGGTAATTCAACTCCTCGAGAAAGTGGGATTGCCTTCGAAGTGAGCGATGGCGATCAGTGGTGCCCTCATGGCATGGGGCCCACAGATGTCACAGATGAAGAACGGATGGAAAAGCGGCTCGCCGGTCCTACAAAGCGCTTGTATTGAAGGCGGGCGGTTCCGAAATTCAAGAGCAATCCGACTGCTATTCCGCTCGCGGCGAGGTAGTTGACCACTTGGGCTTCCTCGCGCCTCGTCAATCGATCTAACGATTTCAACTCAACGAGTATGCAACCAAAACAGACAAAGTCGGCACGATACTTCACGCCGAGTGGTACGCCTTTGTAATAGATGGGCATTTCAACTTCGCGGCTGTGCGGTATGGCCTGCAGCCCAAATTCCACCTCCAGCGCCGCCTGATACGCCGGCTCCAAGAAGTCATACCCCAGCGCTCGATGCACCTCCATGGCGGACCCGATGATGGCGTAGGTTTGGGGATCCCGCATGCCGCCAGAACCATCGAGTATTCCCATCTGTGAAATCTGTGGGCCGCCCGGACAAGCACACCGATCAAAATCGCGCGGCGAGAGGTGAAGAAAGGCATGGCCCTCTCACCTCTCACCTCTCACCTCTCACCGCAGTATCGCCCATCCTATCGCCAGCGTCCCCCCCAGGATGATCGTCACCCAGAGCAGCCACCGGCGGGCGTCGCGCGCGAGATCGTCGAGCGGCGGGAGGCCGACGCGGGCGCGGACCGGTCCCCACGCTCCCGCCGGCCTGACCCGCGCATAGAATGCATCGAGCGTCGCCGCCGGCTCGGGCCGTGTGAGCAGCATCACCGGCAGCCAGACCGCCAGCGATCCGAAGCCGGTGAGCAGGAGGCGCTGGCCGAAGGTGAGCCCGGCCAGCGCGGGGAGGAAGGTCGCCAGCGCGAGCAGCAGCCCGGCCGTCATCGCCGAGATCTCCGCCCAGGCATTCACCCGCCACCAGAACCAGCGCAGGAGCAGCACGAGTCCGGGCCCGTTGCCGATCAGGATGAGGAAGCGGAACACGGTCCCGACGCTGTCCATGAAGAACGAGAGCGTCGCCGCGAGCAGGGTGATGACGATCGAGGCCCAGCGCGCCGCGCGGAGCAGTTTCCGCTCATCGGCCTCGCCGGTGAACCGCGCGTACAGGTCGTGCACCAGGTAGCTCGCGCCCCAGTTGACCTGGGTCGACACGGTGGACATGAACGCGGCGAGGAGACTCGCGAAGACCAGCCCGAGCAGGCCCGCCGGAAGATATTTCACCATCATCAGCGGATAGGCCAGTTCCGGGTCATCGAGACCGGGCAGCACGAGGAGCGCGGCGAGGCCGACCAGGACCCAGGGCCAGGTGCGTACGATGTAGTTCAGCACATTGAACGCCATCGCGGCTTTTTCCGCTTCCTTCTCGTTGGCCGTGGACGAGAGCCGCTGCACGAACATCCCGCCGCCGTCGCTGTTCCGGAACGCCCACCACTGGATGCCGATGTAGCCGAGAAAGGTGGACATCGGGACCAGGGCATCCGGCCCCAGGGGAGTGAGCGCGAGCCGGTTTCCCTGCCCTTCCGCGCGCAGGCGATCGACCATGGCGCCGAGTCCGCCGACATCGTGGAGCGCGTACAGCATCACCGCGAGCGCGCCCACCATCGCGAGGATGTACTGAAAAAAATCCGTCGCCACCACGCCCCACAGGCCCGAGGCGGCGGTGTAAATCAGCGTGATCAGCACGATCGGGAGAATCGCCCAGAGTCGCGAATCTCCCGGGAGATCGGGGAGTCCCTCGAGCAGCCCCATCCCCACGACGACCTTGCGCATCCCCAGCATTCCGTAGCCGATGCCGATGCAGTTGAGCGGCACGGCGAGGAGAAACGCGCGCCCGGCGCGGAGCCCCGCCGCCGGCCGCCCACCATAGCGAAGCTCGGTGAGCTCCATGTCGGTGACGATGCCGGCCCGCCGCCAGAGCTTGGCCAGCAGCACCGCCAGCAGCACGTGGGCAAAGGCAAAGCTCCACCACTCCCAGTTGCCGGCCACGCCGGCCTGCGCCACCCGTCCCGCGACGTACAACGGCGTATCGACGTTGAAGGTCGTGGCCGCCATCGAAGTCGCCGCGAGCCACCAGGGAATCGCGCGGCCCCC
This sequence comes from uncultured Gemmatimonas sp., assembly GCA_964535105.1. Lineage (GTDB taxonomy): Bacteria > Gemmatimonadota > Gemmatimonadetes > Gemmatimonadales > GWC2-71-9 > JABFSM01. Next base: position 9,391 of record CAZHSO010000053.1, on the reverse strand, counting down.
GACAAAGAACTCGGCCATGTTCCGGGCGCCGCGGCGCGCGACGTAGAGGCCCAGCGCGAGCGTGCCGATCAGATAGGCCGCGACGACGGCCCAGTCGAGCACGCTCATACGAGACGGCCGACGATCCAGCGGGCCGCCGCCTCCTGCATCAGCCGCTGCCGGTGCCAGGCGTGCAGCACCGGCCCCCGGCCTTCGAGCGACGCGAGCAGGCGCGGATGGGTGAACAGCACGGTCAATGCCGCCGACTTTCCCTCCAGAGCGAGCCGGGCCGCGCTCGCCGGGCTGAATCCGGAGCGACCCTTCGATGCCCGAGGCTCCGCGAACGCGAGCACCACTTTGCTGCCCCCCGGACCCAGGGGCACGCCCTTGTGAGCCAGCGCCTCCGTCACCCAGGTGTTGGGCGAGACCGGCCATGGCGAGCCCTGGTCGTCGTCGATGATCACCAGCTCGATCGGCGGGGTCAGGCGGGGCGGATCACCCCGCAGCAGCGGTCCGCTGAGCAGCCAGTCGGATGTGGCGAGCGCGCTGCCCGAGGGGGGAAGCCGCTCGGGACGCTCCTCCGACGCCGCGGCCCGGAGCGCGGTCTCGTAGCGGTGGCGCGACTCCTCGACTCGTTGCGCCACGCCGGCATCATCCGCCGCGGCCCGCGCGAGGGCCTCGGCCACGGCCGCCGGCTCTTCCGGATAGAGCAGCAGATCCACTCCCGCGCGGAGCGCGCCGACTCCGATCGCTCCCGGCGAGCGGCCGGCCCGGGCGCCTTCCATCATGAGCGCGTCGGAGACGATCAATCCCTCGAATCCCAACTCGTGCCGGAGCAGGTCGAGAATCGGCTTCGAAAAGGTCGCGGGAGCTCCGCTGGGATCGAGGGCGGGATAGGCCACGTGGGCGGTCATGACCGAGCTGACGCCGGCGCCGATGGCGGCGCGAAACGGCAGCAAATCAGACGCCTCGAGGAGCTCCCGGCCGGCCGCCACCACGGGCAGACCCATGTGGGAATCGGTCCGGGTGCGGCCGTGCCCGGGAAAATGCTTGGCGCAGGCCATGGCGCCCGCCGCCTCGCATCCAACCACCCAGGCCGCCACCGCGGACGCGACGCTCGCTGGGTCCTCGCCGAACGCGCGCGTCTGCACGATCGGATTCTCGGGCTCGAGATCGAGATCGGCGACCGGCGCGAGCACCCAGTTGATCCCCACCGAAAGGGCCTCGACCGCGGTGAGAATCCCCGCGCCGCGCAACACGGTGGGATCGTGAAGCGATGCCAGCGCCCGCGGAGGGGGCAGCTCGGAGAGACCGCGCACCTGCTGTCCCGCGCCGCGCTCGAGATCCGACGCGAAGAGGAGTGGACGCCCAGCGGCGAGGCGCAGCCGGTCGGTGAGCTCGATCACGCCCTCGGCTGTGCCGCCGAAAAGAATGAATCCGCCGGCGCCATAGGCGAGGGCGGACTCGATGGATTCTTCTTCGTGAGAAAAGCCGGTCTCGTCCCGCCAGCGCAGCGCGGGCAGCACGAGCCGTCCGGCGGTCATGCCGGCGTGATCGCGCCGAGCACCCGGGCGCCCCGCGCGCCGGTGGCGGCGGGGAGATTGGCCGGCTGCCCGTGCACGGTGAGGTAGCCGAGCAGCGCGAAGGCGACCGCTTCCTTGGCGTCGCCCGAAAAAAAGATTTCGTCGAACCGCAGCAGCCTGCGCCCCAGGGCCTCGAGCCGGGCGGTGAGCGACGCCCACAGCACCGGATGATGGCACCCGCCGCCCGAGGCCACGACCTCCGTGCCGGGCGGCGTCCAACGCTCAACCGCGCCGGCAATGCTCCGCGCCGTCAGCTCGACCGCCGTCGCCACCGCGTCGGGCCCCGGAACCCGCGCGAGGATGCGCCGGGCGAGCTCGAAGCCGAAGCGCTCCCGGCCGGTGCTCTTGGGCGGAGGCTGCAGGAAATACTCGTCGGCGAGCAGCTCGGTCAGGACCTCCTCGTTCGCTCGTCCGCGCGACGCAAGCTTGCCTTCCGTGTCGTAGGGGAGCCTCGAATCCAGCAGACGGGCGATCGAATCGATCAGCACCATGCCCGGACCGGTATCGAACGCAAAACTTCCGGCCTCGACGGCGCGGCGCGCCACGAAGGTCAGATTGGCCATTCCCCCGAGGTTGAGCAGAATGCGCGGGCGATCGTCGGCGCCGAACAGGAGCACGTCCGCCATCGGCACCAGCGGGGCTCCCTCTCCTCCGGCGGCGAGATCGCGGGCGCGGAAGTTCGAGACGACCCGCACCCCGAATCGTTCCGCCAGCACTGCCGGCTCGCCCAGCTGCCAGGTCACCGCAGGCGGCTCGTGCCACACCGTCTGCCCGTGAAAGGCGATGAGATCGAGCGCGCCGGCGTGGATGTGCGCCCGGCTCAGCACCGCTTCCACCGCCTCGCCGGCCCATTCCGAAATCCGCGCGTGGAGCAGGGCGAGGCGGCGCACACCGCCCGACTCGAGACCGATCGCCTCCTCGATCTCGCGCCGTTCTTCGGGGTGGTACGCCCGGTGCGCGAATCCCAGGAGCTCGACCCGGGTGGGGCCGTGAAAGCGCACCAGCGCCGCATCCATCCCATCGAGCGAGGTCCCCGACATGAGGCCAATGGCGAGACAGGGCCGCTCGCTCACGACGGATCCACCGGAGGCGGATCGCCCAGTATCGGGCGAAGATGATTGTCGTTCGAGCGTAGCAGCTCGTCCGCTTCGGTGCGGGAGCACCGTCGCCCGATCATGACGATCGCGGTGCGGACACTGCCGCCCGCAGAGTCGATCGCCTGACGAGCTTCCAGCTGGCTCGCCCCGGTGATCTCCATCACGATGCGCTCGCCGCGATCGACCAGCTTCTGATTCTTCGCCTGCAGATCCACCATCAGATTGCCGTAGGTCTTCCCCAGCCGGATCATCGCGCCGGTGGTGAGCGTGTTGAGCACGAGCTTGGTGGCGGTACCGGCCTTCATGCGGGTCGAACCGGTCACAACCTCGGGGCCGGTGAGCACCGCGATGGTGACATCGCAGATGTCCTGGAGCAGTGCGGGCGGCTCGACACAGGTCAGGAAGACGGTGCTCGCCCCGAGCGCCTGGGCGCGGCCGAGGGCGGCCCAGACAAAAGTGGTGGACCCGCTCGCCGCTATGCCGACCACGGTGTCGGCGGGACCGACGCGTCGGCTGTCCATCTCGGCGATGCCGGCGTTGGGATCGTCCTCGGCGCCCTCGATGGATTTCACGAGGGCGGGCAGTCCTCCGGCAATGACCCCGACCACCATCTCCCGTGGGGTACCGAAGGTCGGCGGACACTCCGAGGCGTCGAGCACGCCGAGTCGCCCACTGGTTCCGGCGCCGACGTACACGAGACGGCCCCCGACGCGGAAGGAGGCCTCGACCAGCTCCATCGCCCGGGCAATCTCCACCCGGGCGCGCGCCACCGCCGCTGGGACGCCGGCGTCCTCCGCCCCGATGAGATCCACGATCTCCTGGGCAGAGGCCGTATCGATGTCGGCCGTGCGGGGATTGCGGCGCTCGGTGAGCCGGAGCGGAGGGGAATCGCTCACGAGGAGCGGGACCGGCTGCTGTCGGAAGGCATGAGTCCCGGTAAATTACCCACCTATCCGTTCTCCCGTCGAGGTCTCTTGCATCGTCCCACTGCAGCTCTGCTGTTCGCGTCCGCTCTCTCCGCGGTGCCCCCGCTCGCCGCGCAGGAGTATACGGCGGGCATCCCGCGCGACTGGCCACTGCTCGGCCGCTCGAAGGTCACCGAGGCGCCCCGCGCGATGGTCGTCTCCGGCCATCCAATCGCGAGCGAGGTCGGCCGCGATATCCTGCGGCGCGGCGGCAACGCGATCGACGCCGCCGTGGCGGTCGGGTTCGCGCTCGCCGTCGTCCACCCGGAGGCGGGGAATATCGGCGGCGGCGGATTCCTCCTGTTCCGGCAGAGCACCGGCCAGGTGCGCGGTCTCGATTTCCGGGAACGGGCCCCCGCAGCCTCCACAGCCACCATGTACGTCGGTCCCGACGGCCGGGACAACGGGAAGAGTCACACCGGCCACCTCGCCTCCGGCGTGCCCGGCAGCGTCGCGGGTCTCTCCGAAGCGCACCGCCGGTTCGGCAAGCTCCCGTGGAGGACGGTCCTGGAGCCGGCGATCCGCCTCGCCCGCGACGGATTCCTCATCGACGACTACCGCAGCGCGTCGATCGCGGACGACACCACGCGCCTCAAGCAATTCCCCGCCAGCGCGACCCAGTTCCTCCCGGGGGGCGCGCCTCCCGCACCGGGATCCACGCTCCGGCAGCCCGATCTGGCGCGCACGCTGGCGGCGATTCGCGACCGCCGGGAGGCCGGCTTCTACCGGGGCTGGGTGGCGGATTCGCTGGTGGCCGAGATGCGGCGCGGCGGTGGGATCATCACCTACGCCGATCTCGCCGCGTACCGGCCGCTCTGGAGAGTGCCGCTCCGGTTCACCTACCGGGGCTACACGCTGCTGGCGATGCCGCCGGTCTCATCGGGCGGAGTGACGCTGGCCATGATTCTGAATACGATGGAGGGATATCCGGTCCTGCCTCCGTTCGGCTCGGCGTCGTTGCTTCACCGCGAGGCGGAGACGATGCGGCGCGCGTACATCGAGCGCAACGCGAACCTCGGCGATCCCGCCTTCGTGACCAATCCCGTCGCCCGGCTCATCAGCAAGGCACACGGCGCGCGACTGCAAGGCATGATCGATACGACCCACGCAACGCCAACCCCGGACGCGGTGGCCCGGCTTCGCGAGGGACCCTCGACAACCCACTTTTCCGTCGTGGACGCCGCGGGGAACTCGGTGAGCCTCACCACGACGATCAACAGCCTCTATGGAAGCGCGGTCACGGTGCGGGGAGCCGGATTCCTGCTGAACGACGAGATGGACGACTTCACCACGGCGCCGGGGCGAGCGAACGTCTGGGGATCGGTCGATGGCGGCGCGAATCTCATCGCGCCCGGGAAGCGCATGCTCTCGTCGATGACACCGACGATCGTGCTCGACCCGAGAGGGAGGCTCTTCCTGCTGGTGGGCTCGCCCGGAGGCACCACGATCATCACCACGGTGTATCACATCGTCTCGAATCTGATCGACCACGGGATGTCGCTGCCGTCTGCCGTGGCCGCGCCGCGCATGTTCCATCAGGCGCGCCCCGACAGTATTCAGCTCGAGCAGAAGGATTCGCTTCCCGACGGAGTGCCGGATGCGACAGTGGCCGAGCTGAGGAGACTCGGCCACTCCGTGCGCTTCCGCGGGTACATGGGTGACGTGGAGGCCATCATCCGAACCCCGCGCGGATGGCAGGGAGTCAGCGACCCCCGCCGGGGCGGGGGCGGCGCCGGGTACTAGCAGCGCCCAATCATCACCGCCGCCGCTCGCTCAGGAGCACCAGACCGAACGCGGTCGTGAGCGAGATCCTGCCGTCCCTCACCGTGCCCTTCGCCCCCGAGTAGGCGTCCAGCAGCTCGGTGCCGTCGCGGAACACATCGAAGACGGGGATGGTCTTAGCGCCTTCCCCCTGGTCCATCGCCACCAGCACGCGATCGACGCGCCCGTCCGCCTCGAGGGTGCGGCTGAAGAGGTATGGCGCCGCCTGGAGCCGGCGATGCGCCCCCGCCCCCACGGCCGGGTGGGCCCGGCGGAACCGGCCCAGCTTCCGCCAGTGTCGCAGGATCTCGGTGGTGCGGCCACCGCGCTCGAGGTCGCTCCAGTTCATGACCGAGCGGAGGTTGGCGTCGCCCTCGGCGCCCGCGACCCTGAGGGGCCGAGCCAGCTCGTCCCCGTAGTAGATCTGGGCGCCGCCCGGCGCGAGCAGGAGGCGGGTTCCAGCGCCGGAGGGATCCGCTCGGTTCAGGTCGTACGGCGAGCCGTCATCGTGGGAGCTGATGTAGTTGAGGATCGCGACCCCGCGAAGCGCGCCCTCGCTGAGCGCCGCGGCATACCGCGTGAAGACGTAGTCCAGGGACCCGGCGGCCTCCCTCTTGAACCCGAAGTTGATGAGGCCGTCGTAGCCATGCGCGAAGAAGTCCACCGATCGGTCCCCGAAGTTGTACGCCCGGCCCAGGCTCGGCTCGTAGCCGTAGACCTCGCCCACCATATAGAAAGGAAGGCCGTCCAGGACCTGGGCCGGATGGGCCTGCTTCCAGTCCGCGAACGCCCGCTCGGCTTCCCGTTTCAGCTCGGCGCTGACTGATTCTCCGAAGTGCTTGGCGGTGTCCACCCGGTAGCCGTCGAACCCGAACTCGCGCACCCAGTCGGTGAGCCACTTGATGACGTAGTAGCGAGGCGCCCTGGGGTAACCGGTGCGCGCGAAGAAGGCGTCGAGCTCGGTCCGCTGCCGGTCCAGGCGGCCTTCCCGCCTCCATTTCTCGATCAGTCCCGGGGGAAGCTCCACGGGATCGTCCCTATCGGTGAGGACGTCCGGCAGGGTGGCCACCAGGGTGCAGTTCACGGTGGTCGTGTAGTCCCGGTAGGAGCAGTTGGGACCCGTGCGGACCCAATCGTCAGGCCACGGAGGATCCTGTGGAGTCACCGGCCCCGTATGGTTGATGACGGCGTCCATGAGAACGCGGATGCCATGCCGATGCGCCGCGTCGACCAGCGCGCGCAGGTCGTCCCTGCTTCCCAGCGCCGGCTCCACTGCGGTCCAGTCCCGGGTCCAGTAGCCGTGGTACCCGTAGGTCTTCCCGGTTCCCTCGTCTACGCTCCCGTGGATCTGCTCCACGAAGGGCGTGAGCCAGATGGCGTCGACACCGAGGCTATCGAAGTACCCCTCCTCCACTTTCCGGCGAACACCGGCGAGGTCCCCGCCCTGGAAACCGCGCAGCGGCGCTGCGTCCTGCGCACGACCCAGGGCGCGGTCGTTGCTGGGGTCGCCGTTCTGGAAGCGATCGGTGAGGATGAAATAGACCGTGGCGCTGTTCCAGAACAGCGCCGGATCCGCGGCCGCCAAAGGCCTGACGTCTCCGCGCACGTCAGCGCCGGGGGCTGCGTGCCTGCACGCAACAAAGACGAACGCCCCGGCGCCCATGAGCGCCACGGCGCGGATGCGGATCGCGATTCTCATGCGCGAACGGTCCCTTCGCTCGCCGCCGCCACGTCGTCCTCGTCCTGCACGCGGAGCGTCAGCGCCGCGGCGAGCACGAGGGATACGCCGCCGATGAGCAGCGCGTAGATGGCCTCTCCGCCGAAGAAGCGCCCGACGAAGAAACCCAGGACGGCCGCCGCAACGATCTGGGGGATCACGATGAAGAAATTGAAGACGCCCATGTAGTATCCCATCTTCGATGGCGGCAGGGACCCGGTCAGGATCGCGTAGGGCATCGAGAGGATGCTTGCCCAGGCGATCCCCACGCCCACCATGGAGCCGAGCAGGTACCGAGGGTCCTTGAGGACGAAGATGGAGAGGAGCCCCGCCGCGCCGCAGAGCAGGCAGATTGCGTGGGCGACCTTCCGGCTGGACCTCCTCGCCAACACCGGAATGGCGAACGCCACGACTGCGGCCACACCATTGTAGGCGGCGAAGCCGACTCCGACCCAGTTGGCCCCCTCGTTGTAGAGTGCCGAGGCCGTGTCGGTGGTGCCGTAGATGTGGCTGGTCACCGCCGCGGTCGTGTAGATCCACATGGCGAATAGGGCGAACCAGGAGAAGAACTGCACCCAGGCCAGCTGCTTCATGGTCCGGGGCATGTCCTGGAAATCGTTGAGGATGGTGACGAAGCCGTTGTCGTAGCGGCCGCCCCGTTGCATGAGCCCACCGACGATGAGCAGCACACCGACGACTCCCATCACGCCCGACAGAATCATGACCTGATAGATCCCCTCCCTGGCGAGCCAGACGCTGAGCAGCGTCCCCACCGCGAGGAGCGTCCCGCCCAGGCGAATCTGCCGGCCGCCGTTGCGCGTGTACTCCTCCGCCGTCCGTCTTTCCCGGACCAAGCCCTCCCGCGACTGGTTCTCCACGAAGGAGGCCATCTCGTCGGGCGAGTACTCCTTCGCCTTGACGACGGTCCACAGCACCGCAAAGAGGAAGACCGCGGCGCCGAGATAGAATGAGAGCCGCACCGAGTCGGGGATCATGTGCGCGGGCGCCTCGTTGGCCACGCCGAACTGCTTCGTGAGAAGCCAGGGGAGCATGGATGCGACGACCGCGCCCGCGCCGATGAAGAAGCTCTGCATGGCGAACCCGGTGGTTCGCTGTGCCGAGGACAGGTTGTCGCCCACGAAGGCGCGGAACGGCTCCATGGAGATGTTGATGGAGGCGTCCATGATCCAGAGCATGCCCGCCGCCACCCACAGGGCCGGGGAGTTCGGCATGGCGAGCAAGGCCAGCGAGGCGAGAATGGCCCCGCCGAGGAAATACGGACGCCGTCGGCCCAGGCGGTTCCAGGTGCGGTCGCTGAAGTAGCCGACGATGGGCTGAACCAGGAGCCCGGTCACTGGGGCAGCGATCCACAGGATCGGGATATTCTCGACGCTGGCGCCCAGCGTCTCGAAGATCCGGCTCACGTTGGAGTTCTGCAGCGCGAAGCCGAACTGAATTCCCAGGAAGCCGAAGCTCATGTTCCAGATTTCCCAGAACGTGAGGCGCGGCTTGGGCTGGACGGCGGTGGCAGCGGGTGATTGCATAGGGATCAGGGGTCAGAGGTCAGGGGACTTCGAGCGCGATTCAGGCGACCGACTAGCTCGTTCACCTCGGGGTCACTGACGATCTCGTCGAGGAGCCGCCCCATGGGGCGCTGCCAGTTCGGGCGCTCCGACCACCGTGTTCCGGGGAGATTCACGGCACGCTCCTCCCGCGCCGTCATTCAGCCGGACGGATGCGGATGGCCTGGCCGCCGCCGGGCGCCAGGACGACGCGCAGCACGGTCGCTGCGGTCACTGTGCGCCGGGTTATCGTGACGGGGAGGGGATTGTCCAGCCAGTGCGCCTTCGGGCCGTCGGCATAGATCTCGGCCACATACCGCCGGCCCGGCGTCAGGAACGAGAGCGGGACGTCGAGCGTCCGGCCTTCCTCGTCCGTGATGGCGCCCACGAACCAGGTCTGGCCGCCGCGCTGCCGGCGCGCGAGCACCACATAGTCGCCGATCCGGCCGTCGAGCACGCGCGTCGTGTCCCAGTCCACGGCAACGTCGCGGATGAACTGGAACGCGGGCTGCCGCTCGTAGTTCTCGGGAAGATCGGCCGCCATCTGGAGCGGCGAGTAGATCGTGACGTACAGCGCGAGCTGCTTCGCCAGCGTGGTGCGCACCCGCGGCTCGTCCGGGCGGCGCGGCCGCCCCGTGCCTCGCTCGATCAGGAGGTCGAAGATCCCCGGCGTGAAGTCCATCGGCCCGGCCAGCAGGCGGGTGAAGAAGAGGATGGTCTCGTGCTC
>CAZHSO010000052.1:0-24768 GCA_964535105.1 uncultured Gemmatimonas sp. | reverse complement strand
AGCAATTTCGTGGCCTCCACCGGCAGTACGGGACTGGGGATTTCGCGGGTGCAGGCCGCCACGATGGATGCCATCCGGCAGCGGCTGATCGACCAGTACGACTACGACCCGGGCGCGTACCAGGGGTACATCCACGAGACCGACAACAACAAGGTCATCGCCAAGCTCGACTGGAACATCAACGAGAGCAACAATCTGACCTTCCGCTACAATTACCTCGATGCGAAGCGGGACCAGGGGCCGCATCCCTTTGCGGCCAGCGTGAACAACACCGGCCGGGGGCCCAATTCGAGCAGCCTGCCGTTCTATAACTCCGGCTATGCGATCAACAACAAGCTCAACTCCTTCGCGCTCGAGCTGAACAGCCGGTCCACCCGGTTCGCCAACCGGTTCTTCGCCAGCTACAACCGGTTCCGGGATTTCCGAACCCCGTTCAGCGAGGATTTCCCCACCATCGAGATCGGCGAAGCCGGCGTCACCTACACCACCGCGGGCCATGAACCGTTCTCGATCAACAACGTCCTGGACCAGGACGTCTACCAGCTCACCAACAATTTCACCGTCTTTCGCGGCAAGCACGCGATCACCCTAGGCGCCAATTTCGAGCAGTTCAAGTTCTTCAATTCATTCAATCTCTTCCGACATGGGATCTTCCTGTTACCGTACGACTTTCTGCCCTTCCTGCACGGGTCCACATTCCAGTCGGTCGACGATTTCTTCGCCGCGACCGCCCCCGGGCCGAACCAGCTCAAATTCCGGACCTTTATCGGCACCGGCCCCTTCAAGGGCGAACGCATCTCGGTCGGACAGTTCTCGCTCTACGCGCAGGACGAGTTCCTGGCCTCGGCGCGCTTCAACTTGACCTTCGGGGCGCGGGTGGACTTCCCGGTGTACTTCACCGACCCGGTGGACAACGCCTACTCCCGAGGGCTGACGGCGCTGGACGAGAACCGCCAGCCGGAGACGGTGGACCAGAGCAACCTTCCTGGTTCCAGTCCGCTGTTCTCGCCGCGCATCGGGTTCAACTGGAACGCGGTGGGTGAGCGCCGGACCCAGATCCGCGGGGGCACCGGCATCTTCACCGGCCGGGTGCCCTTCGTCTGGATCGGCAATGCGATCTCCAATCCCGGCGCCAACCCGGCGCTCTTCCCGACCGGGCCGGAGATAGAGACCGCGCCGAACACCACGCTGGCCCAGTCATTCGACGTGAACGCGATCGATCCTGATTACAAGTTTCCGCAGAGCTGGACCACCGACCTCGCCATCGATCAGCAGCTTCCCGGCCGGATGCTGGGCACCCTCGAGGTGATCTACGGCAAAGACCTCAACAGCGTCTTCATGCGGAACGCCAACCTGCGGGCGCCGGTCCGGACCCTTCCTGATGGCCGTCCGTACTACGGGGGGGCCGGCAACAACGAGCTGAACAACCTGGGCGGCGGCGGAATCTACGTGCTCGACAGGAAGAGCGAAGGCCACTCCTTGAATGTGACGGCCCAGCTCCGCAAGGAATTCGGATTGGCGCTCAATACCACGCTGGGGTACAGCTTTACCGACGCGAAGAACAACCTCAAGTCCACCGAGATCGCATTCCTGCTCTGGCAGAACCAGCCGGTGCAGGGCGATCCCAATAATCCCGAGCTCGGCCACTCCGAATTCGGCCAGCGGCACCGGATCGTGGGAACGGCCACCTGGGCCCGCTCCTGGTCGGACCGGCTGCGGACGTCGGTCGGGGTGTTTCTCGAAATCGGCCACGGCAACCGCTTCGCGGGCGCCGGCGGCAACCGCTACTCATTCATCTATGCCGGCGACGTGAACGGCGACGGCCAGGGCGGCAACGACCTGATTTATATCCCGAGGGACGCCAACGACATCATCCTGGTGGCCACTCCATCGGCGACCGAAGCACAGCAACGCGCGGCGCTCGACGCGTTCATCGAGCAGGATAACTATCTGAGCACCCACCGCGGGCAGATCGCCGAGCGGTTCGGCGCGATCAATCCCTGGTACAACAACATCGATCTGCGCATTCTGCAGGATTTCGTGATCGGCGGCGGAACCCGGCGCCACAACCTCCAGCTCAGCGTCGACATGCTCAACTTTGCCAACCTGTTCAATTCGAGCTGGGGAGTCCGGCAGGTGGCCGATCCCGCCGCGACCTCGCCGCTCCAGTTGGTGCCGGGCTTCGACGGGACGAGCGCACCTCGGTTCATCTTCACTGGCCCGGCCAAGACGTTCAGGGACGACCTGAGCCTGTCCTCGCGCTGGCGAATGCAGGTGGGACTGAGATACTTCATTCAATAGTGGGGCCGTGCCGGTAAGCGGTGAGCAGTGAGCAGTGAGCGGGAAAGGCGTTTCCCGCTTACCGCTCACCGCTCACCGCTCACCGCTTACTGCTCACCTACCATGAAGCCGCTCCAGCGGCTATCTTTGCGCCTCTTAACTCATTGCAGCACTTGATGCTTCGCCACTTCTGTCGGCGGGGCCGGGAGCCGGATGAAGCTGGTCACCAAGTCGCTCGAGCGAGGGTTTTACGCGGCCACCAATCCCATGGCGGAATGGCTGCTTCGAGCGCACGTCCGGCCCAACACCCTCACGACTGTCGGCGCGCTGCTGGTCGTCATTTCCGCGGCGGCGTATGCCTTCGGGTGGATTCGCTCAGGTGGAGCGCTCCTGCTCGCCTCGGGCATCGTCGACACCTTCGACGGACAGGTTGCGCGCCGCGGCGGAATGGTCTCGAAGTTCGGGGCCTTCTACGACTCCACGCTCGACCGGGTAGGTGACGGCGCCACCTTCATCGGAATCGCCGCGTACCTGCTGCACGCGCCCGGCGTCGCTTGGCGGATCGAGACGGCCGTGTTGTGCATGGTTGCCGTGCTGAGCTCGCTGCTGGTCTCCTACGCCCGCGCCCGGGCGGAGGGACTCGGCATCGACTGCAAGGTGGGGATCGTGCAGCGGGCCGAGCGGCTGCTCGCCATCGGGGTGCCCTCGGTGCTGGTCGGCGCGGGACCCCGCGGCATCGTGCTGCAGGTCATCGTCGCGCTGCTCGCGGTGCTCTCCACCGTCACGGTCGTGCAGCGCTTCGTCTACGTCTACCGGGTAACACGCGATACCGCCTGAGCGGCGCCGCCTCATACATGCACTCGAAGGAAAGGATCCGGACGCAATGGCCGAGACGACTCCCCGCACCATCGCTCCCGCCAAGGGCAGGCTTGGAGTGCTCTGCGTGGGCCTCGGCGCCGTGGCCTCCACCTTCATCGCGGGGGTGGAGCTGGTGCGCCGGGGCAAGGCGCGCCCCATCGGCTCGCTGACCCAGCTCGCGACGATCCGCCTCGGCAAGCGCACCGAGAACCGGACGCCGCTGATCCGCGATTTCGTGCCGCTGGCCGGCCTCGACGACCTGGTGTTCGGCGCCTGGGATCCGATTCCGGATAACGCCTACGAGTCCTGCCTCAAGTGCGGTGTGCTCGACAAGCACGAGCACGTCGAGCCGATCCGGGATTTCCTGCAGGCCATCAAACCCATCCCCGCGGTCTTCGACCAGTACTACGTGAAGCGCCTCTCGGGCGCGAACGTCAAGCCGGGGAAGTCGAAGCGGGAGTGGGCCGAGGTGCTGCGAAAGGACATTCGCGATTTCAAGACGTCCAACGGCTGCGACCGGCTGGTGATCGTCTGGTGCGCTTCCACCGAAATCTTCATTCTGCCGGGCGCGACCCATCAGACCCTCGCCGCCTTCGAGAAAGCGATGGACGCGAACGACGTGACGATCGCGCCCTCGATGCTGTACGCCTGGGCCGCGCTCATGGAGGGAGTTCCCTTTGCGAACGGTGCGCCCAATCTGACGCTGGATTTTCCGGCGCTCGAACAGCTCGCGCTCGACACGAAAGTTGCCATCGGTGGCAAGGACTTCAAGACCGGCCAGACGATGCTCAAGACCGTGCTTTCGCCGATGTTCAAGGCGCGGATGCTTGGCGTCGCCGGATGGTATTCCACCAACATCCTCGGCAACCGCGACGGCGAGGTCCTGGACGATCCGGAGAGCTTCAAGACCAAGGAAGAGTCCAAGCTGGGGGTGCTGGAGTACATCCTGCAGCCGAAGATGTATCCCGAGCTCTACGGCGAGCTGTACCACAAGGTCCGCATCAACTACTACCCGCCCCGGGGGGACAACAAGGAGGGGTGGGACAACATCGATATCTTCGGGTGGTGCGGCTACCCGATGCAGATCAAGGTCGATTTCCTCTGCCGGGACTCGATCCTGGCGGCGCCGCTTGTCCTCGATCTGGCTCTCTTTTTCGACCTGGCCCAGCGGGCCGGCTTCTCGGGCGTCCAGGAATGGCTCTCATTCTACTTCAAGAGCCCGCAGGTCGGGCCCGGTCTATATCCCGAGCACGATCTGTTCATTCAGCACACCAAGCTGAAGAACACCCTGCGCTATCTGATGGGCGAGGAGCAGATCACCCATCTCGGTGTCGAGTATTACGAGTATGGAAAGGAGTAATTGGTGAGCGGTAAGCGGTAAGCGGGACAGGCTTTTCCCGCTCACCGCTCACTGCTCACCGCTTACCACAAGGGATGAAGTATTTCCATCGAACTTCCCTCCCCCCCGACGCCGTGATCCGCCGGGCGGCTGCGTTTTTTACCGGCTCGCTCGCGCCGGTCGAGGAAGCGCCCCGCCGGCGCCGGTTTTCCGGCGCGCTGGGACAGCTTTCCGTGCTGGTCGAGGCCGAGGGAGGGCACTACACCCGGGTGACCGTCGAGACGAATCAGCCGGGCGAAAGCGAGCTCGACCGCCTCGCCAAGCGGTTTCTGTCGGTGGTGCACACCCAGGCGGAGCCGGGACATGTGCTGCGAGGCGCGTACTAGAAGACGGGGTAGAAAAAGATAGGCCCCGCCGGCCACGGACCGGGGAGGTCACATGGACGGCGGTAGGTCAACAGCCTCGCGAGGGTAGGGAGCGAGTCGTCGGGCCTATCGTACTACCACTTCATGCCTGGCGAAGCACCGGCCGGAGCTTCATCTCGCTGGACTCCACCGGCGCCGCCTCGGCCGGATCCTCGGCCAGACGCCCCAGCGTCTCGATCATCGTCCGTTCTTCCACGAGCGAGTCCGTCAGCAGCTCCGCGAGGGTGCGCAAGCCCAGCAGCTTGGAGTACGCGATCGCGCGGCTGTAGGTCGCCATCGCATATCGCGCGACCCGCTGGGCGCTCGCCACCGTCGCGGCATCGAGATAGATTCCCCGTCCGCCGCGCCGTGCCGCCCGGTCCGCTTCGTCGAGAAAGGACTGGATTCCCGGGCAGTAGGCTCCCCGCGGCGGCTTGCCGAGGGCGCCGAATGCCTCGCCGAGCCGGTCGATCTGGCGCTCGGTTTCCTGAAACTGGTCCGACAACGCGAGCCGGAGCGAGAGGGAAGAGGTCTGCCAGATCAGCTTGGGCAGCTCGGCCGCGAACTGCCGCTCCGCGCCATAGATCTCCCGCAATTGATCTTCCAGAAGATCTTCCATCGTCTCGATCTGCACCGGCCTCTCTCCTCTCGTCGCGGGTCGAATCGATCGCTTCTATCGTTCAGGCGCTGTGGCGCCGCTTGTCGTCGAGATACCGGATCCGGGTCGACGGCCGGGGCCGTCCATGTCGCACCGTCTTCACGGGAGTCAGCCGCAGCTGCCCATTCTGATTCGGGAGCACGAGCTGCCGGCGCCAGTCACCCTTGATGAGCTCATCTGGAACCACGGGGGCCGTCGTGTCGGTGGTCCGCTCCGGTATGGTGGCCGTCTCCGCGGGTTCGAAGTGCTTCACACGCTTCATTGCAGTCTCCGCGAGTCGTTACGCCACCGGCTTCCGGCCCGTGACCGCCTCGAGCAGCATCACGACGCAGAAGACCAGCACCAGCACATAGGCGACGGAACGGTTGATGTCTCCGAAGTCTGCGGCGGCCCGGCTGAAGCCGATCACCGCGGCCACGAGGGCGACAACCAGAGACGCGAGCGCCAATCGAATCAGCATATTTCCCCCGATACCCGGTGTGGCAAGGATTCGCTGTGTGTCGGCGAAAGCACGAGGGCGCGGAGAATTCCCTCTCTGTGGGGAACTCTTCGCGCCCTCGACTTCCAGAGCCGCTTCGCTCCGGCCGACAGGGCAGCTCGCACCGCTCTACGAGCGCCATGTATATGAAAAAAGGCGCCACCGCGTCTCATTCGACGGGTGGCGCCTTCGCCTGATGGCTCTACTTCTCCATCCGACAAGGCTAGCGCCCTCTTTCCGGCGCCTGCAGGGTACATTTTACAAGCTTGAGTTCCGTCACGCAAGACCCCAACTTCGAGCATGAACCAGAAAGAAGTACCGACAACCGGCGATGTGGCTGATCTCCGGCCACGGTCCGCCGCGCGTTGGCGTCAATTTTGGGCCATCAGTGGTTGGTCGCTGATCCTGCTGGGTGGGGCAGGAATTTTCGGGTGGGTGCTCACCATCCGGGTGCTGGTCCAGCCCATGGAGTCGCGCGCTCCACTTCGCCCTGCGGCGGCGGTCGGGCTCTTCGCCCTCGGAGTCGCCGCGCTGGCCTTCGACCGAGGGCTCCGGCGCACCGTCCTCGCGTTGGCGACGGCGGCCGCCGCGATCGGATTCATCGGGCTCCTCGAGCTCGTCACCGGAGCGAGCCTCGGTCTCGATGCTCTGCAGCTGCGCCCCGATCTGGAAGCGCTCATCGGCATGCCCGGATCGGTGCAAGTGCCCTTCTCCACAGCGTGGGGACTCCTGCTCGGCGGCGCAGGACTCGTGGTGGCGGTCACCAGCCTCAAGACGCCGACCGGGGCGTTCGTCGTCGGCGTCCTCGCCTCGATCCTGGCCGCGTTGAGCCTGGCCCTTCTCCTCGCGCAGATGCTCGGGCTTTCGGCCGGCGTGCAATTCGGCCAAGTCGTCGGCTCGGGGCCCCAGACCGCGCTCGGCCTTCTCCTGCTCGGACTCGCATTGGCCGCGTCCGCGTGGACGCGAGACTGGACCCCCGCCACCTACCCCGCGTGGATCCCCCTCGCCGCGGGACTTGCCAGTCTCACCGCCGTCCTCTTCCTCTGGCGCGCGATGATCCAGGGTCAGCAGGTGGACGGTCACGCGCTCCTAGCCGCTGCCGCCGATCGCGCGGAGGCGCGGGTCGAGGAAGGGATCGGCCGGGTCAACTCCGCTCTCCGCCGGGTGGCCTGGTCCTCCTTTCCGGTGGTCGTCGGAACCGAACAATGGAACCGTTCCGTGCAGAGCGTCGTGATCTCGGTCCCGGGCATGACCGGCGTTGCGTGGGTGGACGGCAATGGCGGCCAAGCGCTGCTGGTGCCGCGATCGGACGATTCGCTCACCATCATCACCCAGCTCAAACTCCAGGTCGCCTCCCGCGCTCGTCCCGCCGAGGAGCGTCTCGATTCCGTGTGGCATTTCTCGCTGGCGGACTCCGCGCAGACGCTCGGCATCGCCGTGCCGCGCTGCGACCTCGTGACCTGCGACGGATTTGTCGTGGGAATGATCCGAATGGATCAGCTCCTGCAACCGATGCTCGGCGATACGGTCGACGGGTACCACCGGAGCGTCTCGTGGAGGGGCCGGACCATCGTGGCTTCGGCGCCGGCGCCGGCGCGCGGTCCGGAGTTGGTGCATCGCGCCACCATGTCGGTGGACGACATGGCGTGGGAGCTGGCGGTCTGGCCGATGGGCACCAACCCCGCAAGCTCCCCAACCGGACTCCCCGGCCTCGTCCTGGCCTTCGGATTGCTGGTCTCGGGACTTCTGCCGGTGTCGCTGCAGCTGGGTCGCACGCTGCAGACCAACGCCCGCACCGCCGAGCTGGCCCGCTTGCAGCTTCTCCTCGGCCGCTCGATGGACCGCGCCTGGTCGTGGGAGGTGCCGGGCCGCACGGAGGAGCGCCCCGTGCTCGAATCCTCCACCAGCGGACAGGAGCTTCGAAAGGGAAGCTGGACCGAGCTGATCCATCCCGAGGATCGCCGCCGGGTCGAGTCGCTCCTCTCCGCGCACCTCGACGGCTGGACCCATGTCTTCGAAGCGCAGTACCGGATTCTCGACGACGGCGGCGAATGGCACTGGCGGGTGGACCGCGGGCATGTGACCGAGCGCGGACCGTATGGCACCGCGCTCCAGATGCTCGGGGTGAGCGGCGATGTGAGCGAGCGCCGACGCGTCGACGAGGAACGCGAGAGCAGCGAGCGGCGGTTTCGCGCGATGTTCGACAGTGCCTACCAGTTTCAGGGCCTGCTCGATCTCGACTGCCGGGTTCTCGAAGCCAATCCAACCGCCCTGGAGCTGCTTGGTCCGGCGACGAGCATCGAGGCACTGCGCGGCCTCGAGTTCTGGGAGGCGAGCTGGTGGACAACTCCCGAAGCCGGCGCCTGGGCGAGGACGGCCTGCGAGGTCGCCAAGGGCGGCCAGATCGCGAAGCAGGAGCTCGAGCTCCAGAACGCGTCGGGCCAGCGTGTCGTGATGGATTTTTCGGTGAAACCGATCCGCGACGCGGAAGGACGGGTTGTCCAGCTCCTCGTCGAGGGGCGCGACATGACCGCGCGGCGCCGTGCCGAGTCGGAGCTGCGTGAAGTGGAGACGCTGACGACGATGGGCCGGATCGCCGCGCGCGTGGCGCACGAGATCAACAACCCCCTCGCGGGAATCCAGAATTCCTTCCTGCTGCTCCGTGATGCGATTCCCACGAACCATCCCCACTACGCCTACGTCGGCGCGATCGAACGGGAGATCCGGCGTATTGCCGACGTGACCCGCCAGCTGTACGAGACGTACCGGCCGGATACCGACGGGACCGGACAGTCCGGCGTCCGCACACTCATCGGGGATGCGGTAGCATTTCTGCAGCAAGTCAACCGGTCGTCCAAGGTCCAGATCCAGGCCGAGCTCGCCGGCGTGCCGTCACTCGTGGCGATCCCGGAATCGGTCTTGCGGCAGGCGGTGTACAACCTGGTTCAGAATGCGGTCGAGGCCTCTCCCCCCGGGGGGCTGGTGACCGTTCGGGCGGAATCGGCCGACGGCGAGTTCGTGCTGCGGGTTCGCGACCAGGGGTCCGGCGTCCCGGCCGAGTCCCGCCAACGGATCTTCGAGCCGTTCGTGACTACCAAGGGCCGGGGTGTCGCCACCGGCGGGATGGGAATAGGATTGTCACTCGTCCGCCGGTCGGTCGAAGCGATGGGCGGCACCATCGAAATCGCGGACCCGCCCGACGGCGGCACCGAGTTCGTCATCCGGATCCCCGTCGCCCAGGCGACCCATGGAGGTATCTCGTGAGTTCTCGCGGCCGAATCCTGCTCTCCGATGATGAAATCACTTTCCTCAATTCGACCGCGGAGCTGCTGCGGCGCGAAGGCTACGAGGTCGAAACCGTCTCCGATGGAGCGACTGCGCTCGCCCGGGCGGGCGAGGAACGCTTCGACCTGCTGATCACCGATCTCGAGATGCCGGGCAACTCCGACCTGGAGCTGGTCCGGCAGATCGCCGAGACCAGCGGGGGGCTGCCGGTCATCATCCTCACCGGGTTTCCGGCGGTGCGCTCCGCGGTGGCGTGTATCGAGCTGCCGGTGGCGGCCTATCTCGTGAAGCCGGTGGTATTCCCCGAGTTGCTGTCCCGGGTCGATGCCGCGGTGGCCCGGTTCCGTTCCTACCGGGCGCTCGAGAGCGCCGAGAGCCGGCTGCGCGACTGGCGGCGCGAATTCGAGGGATTGAGCAATGTGCAGCGGGGACCCCAGGCGGAGGGGCCGGCGGTGGACATGTTCCTCTCCCTCACGCTGCGCAACGTGATGGGGTCACTGGTCGACCTCGACCAGCTCGGCCGGGCGCTGGCGGGACACTCGGTCAAGGAGCATCCGTGCCAGCTCATGAACTGCCCGCGCGGATCCCAGCTCCTGGAGGCGGTGCAGGAGGTCATCGCCGTGCTCGAAGAAACCAAGAGCGCGTTCAAGTCGAAGCGGCTGGGTGAGCTGCGGCACAAGCTGGAGCTGTTGCTGGAGCACGTCTGAAGCGGGGGGTGTGCAGGCCGGGCCTCGTGAGACGAAGGCGCGAACGCGCCCCCCTTGGGGATGCTCGCGCCTTCTGCATTGAAAACACCTGGTGACGTGATCGCGAGCCCGATCCCCCCGTCGCGGAGGGCGGATTCGTTGTGCGCGGGAACCAGGTCACCTTGACTCCGGGCGCCGGAGGATAAATCTTTACCTGCTTTCGAGTTACGCCCCTGAGCCCTGGCCCGATGACAACGACCGCAGCCAGCCCGACGCCCCCCATTCCGGCCGGTCTCCATCGGGACCAGCTCCTCGAGCTGTATTACTGGATGCGGCTCACCCGCTCGCTCGAGGAAAAGCTGGTCAATCTGTACCGGCAAACCAAGGTCGTGGGTGGCCTCTTCCGCTCGCTCGGCCAGGAAGCCGACGCGGTCGGGAGCGCCTATGCCCTCGATCGGTCTCAGGGCGACATACTCTCGCCGCTGATCCGCAATCTCGGCTCGATGCTCGTTCAAGGCGCGACGCCGCTCGAAGTGCTGCGCCAGTACATGGCCAAGGCCGAGAGTCCCACCCGCGGCCGCGAGCTCAACATTCACTTCAACGATCTCGAGCGCGGCTTCCTCGGCCAGATCTCCCATCTGGGCGACATGATCCCGGTCATGGCGGGGGTGACGCTCTCGTTCCGAATCCGGCGCCAGCGCCGGGTGGGGCTGGTCTACGTCGGCGACGGCGCCATGAGCACCGGCGCATTCCACGAAGGGATCAACTTCGCGGCGGTGCAACGGCTCCCGCTCGTGGTGATCGCGGAGAACAACGGGTACGCCTACTCGACACCGCTTCACCGGCAGACCGCCGTGGCGCAGCTCGTGGAGAAGGCCGCGGGTTACGGAGTGCGCGGCGACCAGGCCGACGGAAACGACGTGCTCGCGGTCTACGAAGTCACCAGGGCTGCCGTCGATCGGGCCCGCAACGGCGAAGGCGTCACCCTGATCGAGCTGCTCACCTATCGCAGGAAGGGGCACGCCGAGCACGACAACCAGTCGTACGTGAGCCGGGAAGAGCTCCAGGCCTGGGCGGCGAAAGATCCGGTCGACCGGTACGTGCGCCGGCTGACCGAAACCGGGTGGGCCGGCGCGGGGGAGATCGAGGAAATCGACGCGCGGATCAGCGCCGAGATCGATGCCGCCGTCGCTCTCTGCGAAGACGAGCCGCTCCCCGAGCCGGCGACCGCACTGGATGCGGTGACGGTTACCCCGCCTCGGGCCGAGCTCGAGTGGTATCGGAGGCTCGATGCCTGAAGTGACCTATCTGGAGGCCCTCCGGGAGGGCCTGGCCGAGGAGATGGCTCGCGACGAACGGGTGTTCGTTCTGGGCGAAGACGTCGGCGCCTTCGGCGGCGCATTCAAGGTGACGGAAGGCCTGCAGCAGCGGTTCGGAGAGGACCGGGTCATCGACACGCCGATCGCGGAGACGGCGATCGTCGGCGCGGCCGCCGGCGCGGCGCACATGGGGCTCCGTCCGGTCTGCGAGATGCAGTTCATCGATTTCATCTCCTGCGCCTACTCGATCCTGACCAACTACGTCGCGACCGCGCGCTACCGGGCGGGACTGTCCACCCCGATGGTCGTGCGAGGCCCGTCGGGGGGATTCGTGCGGGGCGGGCCGTTTCATTCCCAGAATCCCGAAGCGGCGTTTCTGCACACGCCGGGGCTCAAAATCGTCGCCCCCGCGACGGCGCGGGATGCCAAGGGATTGATCAAGGCGGCCATCCGAGACGAGGATCCGGTGCTCTATTTTGAGCACAAGTACCTCTACCGCCGGATCAAGGAGGACCTGCCGGCGGGGGACGAGGTGCTGACGCAGATCGGGCAGGCGCGGGTGGCGCGGGAAGGGAAGGACCTTTCGATCATCACCTGGTCGGCGATGCTCTGGAAATCGCTCGACGCCGCCGAGCGGCTCGAACGGGAAGATGGGCTGTCGGTCGAGGTGCTTGACCTCCGCACCCTGCTCCCGATGGACGATGCGGCGATTGTCGCGACGGTGAAGAAAACCAACCGCGTGCTGATCGTCCATGAGGACACGCGGACCGGGGGCGTTGCGGGCGAGATCACCGCGCGGATCAATGATCTGGCATTCGAGTGGCTCGATGCGCCGGTCAAGCGGGTGTGCGCGCACGATGTGCCGCTCCCCTATGCGCCGACGCTGGAAGATTTCGTGCTGCCGCAGGTGGAAGACGTGGTCGCGGCGGCGAGGTGGGTGGCGGGATACTGAGGCAAAGAGGCAAAGAGGCAAAGAGGCAATGTGACGAGGCTGTTCGTGCCTCCTAGCCTCCTTGCCTCCTTGCCTCCTTCAAGGAGCCGAACGCATGGCAAAAATCGACGTCCCCATGCCCCAGATGGGCGAATCCATCGCCGAGGGCACGCTTTCCAAGTGGCTCAAGAAGGTCGGCGACCCGGTCAAGCGGGACGAGCCGATCTTCGAGATCTCCACCGACAAGGTCGACGCCGAGATTCCGGCGCCCGTCGCTGGAGTGCTCGCGGAGATTCTGGTGCAGGAAGGGCAGACGGTGGCGGTGCAGACGGTGGTCGCGCGGCTGGAGACCGATGTGGCCGCGGGATCAAGCAGCCCTCAGCCGTCAGCCATCAGCCCTCAGCCTTCAGCCGTCAGTCCTCCGGCCGCCAAGCCGGCCCCGTCGCCTCCAGCCGTCCAGCCGTCCAGCCGTCCAGCCGTCGAGCCGTCCAGCCTTCCAGCAGTCCAGCCGTCAGCTTCCAGCATCCAGTCCCCAGCATCCAGTACCCTGGAAGAGCGTCTGCGCACCAAGTCCACCCCGCTCGTCCGCAAGATGGCGGCAGAGCACAATCTCGATATCGCCGGAATTCCGGGCTCCGGCCTCGCGGGGCGCGTGACGAAGAATGACGTGCTGTCGTTTCTGGAGACGGGACAGCAGTCCTCAGCACCTAGTCCCCAGCACCCAGCATCCAGCATCCAGCATCCAGACGGAGTCCGCATCGTTCCCGGCCCCGTCGTCGAGCCCTGGGCCGGCGACACGGTCGAGCCGTGGTCCCGCATCCGGAAGCTCACCGCCGATCATATGATCACGTCTCGGCGGGTCTCGGCGCACGTCCACAGCATGATCGAGATCGACTACACCCGGATCGCGGGGCTCCGCGGCCGTCACAAGGCGGTGTACACCGAGCGGGGTGTCAACCTTACCTTCCTCGCGTTCATCGTCTCGGCGGTCGCGCGAAACCTCCGGAATCATCCGGTGCTCAATGCCTGCGTTATGGGCGAGAGCACGATCTACCGGCGGGACGTGAATCTCGGCATCGCAGTCGCGCTCGACTGGGGGCTCATCGTGCCGGTGATCCGGCACGCCGACGAGCTCAACCTGCTCGGCACGGCGCGAGCCATCAACGATCTCGGGGATCGCGCGCGCACCAAGAAACTCTCCCCGGACGAAGTGCAGAAAGGCACATTCACCATCACCAATCCCGGAGTGTTCGGAACGTTCGTCGGGCTGCCGATTCTGAACCAGCCACAGTCGGCCATTCTCGCGGTCGGCTCGATCGGCAAGCGGCCCGCGGTCGTGCGGGCGCCGGACGGAAGCGACACCATCGGGATCCGCACCACGGGAATGCTGGCCATGTCCTACGACCACCGGATCGTCGATGGAGCGGATGCTGACCGTTTCCTCGCGGACGTGCGGAGGACGCTCGAGGAGTTTCCCGAAGACGCGCTGTAGCCACGGTCGGTTTCGCACCCAGAAGGGACTGTCATGTCGGGACGCACAATCGAGGTGAACGGCCAGCAGTGGAGGGTGTCCTCCACCGGTCGGATCACCCAATACACAAAGGATGAATTCGGCCTTCGCTTCACGCGGCTCCACCCCGAGCCGATAGAAGAGCGGGTGGTCCGCTATTCTCCGCAGCTCTCGAAGAACCGCGAGTCGGCGCTCGCCCAGCTGAGCGACGCCGATCTCGCGGGGCTGCTCACGGTGTCTCAGCCCGCCTGGACGACGCCCGATCTGGGGTACTCCCGCTGACCACACCTCTGCCGATCGATCTGCATGTCCACTCCACCGCCTCCGACGGGCTGCTCCCGCCGGCGGACGTGGCGCGCCGCGCCGCCGAGCTCGGGATCGGAGCGATTGCGCTGACCGATCATGATACGACCGCCGGGGTACCGGAAGCACAGGAGGCCGGCGCCCGCCTGGGCGTGCGGGTGATCAGCGGGTGCGAATTCTCGACCTCGGCGCCCTGGGGCGAGATGCACCTGCTGGGGTACTTTCTCCCGGCGGAGAGTCCGGAGCTGGAGGCGTTTCTGGTGCGGTGCCGTGAAGACCGCGTGCGGCGGGGGCGGGAGATGGTGGAAGGACTGCAGGCATGGGGCGTGGACGTCTCGTTCGATGACCTCGCGGAAGAAGCTTCGAACGCGGCAATCGGCCGGCCGCACCTGGCGCGTGTGCTGGTCAAGCGCGGCAAGGTCGCCAGCGTCGACGACGCCTTTCACCAGTGGCTCGGCCGCGGCCGGCCCGCCTACGTCGAGAAGCGTCTCCCCGCCTTCCGTGACGTCGCCGAGCTGGTGCATTCGGTGGGCGGAATCGTTTCCGCGGCGCACCTGAAGGAACGGGGAACCCGGGCGACACTCGCCGCGTTCCAGGCCGACGGGCTCGACGCGGTGGAGACCCGTCACCCGAGCCACAGCGGAGAAGCCCGCGCCCGGATTACGGCGCTCGCGGCGTCGCTTGGATTACTCCGCACCGGCGGGAGCGATTGGCACGGGGAGGAGACCGGGGTGGGTACCCACGCAATGCTTGGATCCCAGGAAGTTCCCTCGGAATGGCTCGAGAGCATCGAGCAGGTGCTGCGGGAGCGGGGCCGCGGGGGATGACCGAGGCGCCCGCTCCGCTTCGCGATGTCGCCATCATCGGGGGCGGGTGCTACGGCAGCTTCTACGCGGGACAACTTGAGACCGCGCGCCGCAAGGGAGGGCTCGACGCCCGCCGGATTCTCGTGGTGGACCGCGATCCGGGCTGCCGGGCCTCGCAGGTTTCCGGGCGCGAGGTGATCGTCTCCGACTGGGGCCGCTTCCTCCGCGAGTTCCTCGAGGCTCCGCCGCCACCGCCGGGCGCTCCAGACGACGCGGTGGTCCCCTCACCGCTCATGCCCCACCTGATGGCCTCATGGCTGCTCGACATTGCCGAACGGGAATGGCCCGACCGCGTCATCTCCCTCGTCTCTCCGGAACAACCGCTCGACAGTCCCTACGATACACTTGGACCGGACGGCACCCGCTAGGTGTCGTTCGCCGACTGGATCTGTCCCACCCAATGCATCGAGCCGCTCGTCTGTCCGATGATCCGGGCGCCCCGCACTGTTCACCACCCGCCATCACACCTACGGGGTCGGGTTGTTCGGCGCGGCGGAGATCCGCGCCAGCCGTGCGGCGGTCCTCGCGGCGGGGAGCAGCCATGATGCGATCGATGTCGTGGTCGGCACCATCAGCGCTTGCCATGGCGCGGTGAGCATGCTCCGGATCGGTCCGTCCCGCCGGCGGTTCGCCGATTTATATTGATGGACCCATGACCCCATCCGATCTCGATCTCATCATCGTCGGTGGCGGCCCCGCCGGCCTCTGCGCCGCCATGTACGCGGGCCGCGGCATGCTCAAGGCGGTGCTCCTCGAGCGAGGCATTCCCGGCGGAGAGCTCCTCAATACCGAGAAGGTCGAGGACTATCCCGGCTTCACCACCATTCTCGGTCCCGAGCTTGCGGCGCGCATGACCGAGCATGCGCAGGCCTTCGGTGCCGACATCCGGATGGAGAACGTTGAAGGAATCCACCGCCTTCCCGACGGGACCTTCCGGGTGACCACGAGCATGGGCGCGGAGTTCATGGCTCCCACGGTGATCCTGACCGCCGGCGGAACGCCGACCAAGCTCGGCGTGCCCGGAGAGGCGGAGTACGCCGGCCGCGGGGTGTCGTATTGCGCCGTCTGTGACGGCGCCTTCTTCAAGGGAGAGACAATCACCGTCGTGGGTGGGGGCGATGCCGCGGTGGAAGAAGCCGATTATCTGACCCGCTACGCGGCCAAGGTGTACATCATCCACCGGCGGGACGAGTTTCGCGCCTCGAAGCTCGTGCAGGAGCGCGCCCTCGCCAATCCGAAGATCGAAGTGATATGGAACACGCGGGTGCTCGAGATGCGGGGCGACGCTCGGGGGCTCAAGGAACTGGAGCTGGAGAGCACGCTCAACGGCAAGCGAATGGTCCTCGCCGCGACCGGGTGCTTTGTGTTCATCGGATTCATGCCCAATACGGGGCTGGTCATGGATCACGCCGAGCACGACGCGGACGGCTACCTCACGACCGATGACCGGATGATGACCACGATCCCCGGGCTCTTCGCCGCCGGCGACCTGCGCTCGCAGCTCACCCGGCAGGTGACCACAGCGGTCGGCGATGCGACGACCGCCGCCATCGCGGTCGAGAAGTACCTCACCGAGCGCAAATCGGCCGCCGGGGCGTAGACACCACGGGCGTGACGACCGCATCCCTCCATGTAGTTCCGCTCCCCAACGGAGCGTTCGCCGAGAATTGCTACCTCGTCTACGATCCCGCGCATCCCGATTCCATTCTCGTCGATCCGGGGGAAGAGGCGGAGCGATTCCTGGCTGATGCCGCACGGCGCAACCGGCGGATCTCCGCCATCTGGCTCACCCACGCGCACCTCGATCACATCCAGGGAGTCGCGGCGGTGCGCGCGGCGACCGGCGCACCCATTCATCTGCACCCCGCCGATCGCGACCTCTACGACGGCCTCCCCGAGCAGGGACTCTGGTTCGGCCTCCGTCTCACACAGCCGCCTCCGCCCGACCACACGCTCGGGCACGGGCAGACGCTGCGCATCGGCGCGGCAGCCTTCGGCGTGCGCCATGTGCCGGGTCACTCGGCGGGGCACGTCTGCTTCGTGGGAGACGGCATGGTGTTTGGGGGTGACGTGCTGTTCGAAGGGTCGATCGGGCGGACCGATCTCCCCGGTGGCGACTACGACACGCTCATCGCCGGGATTCGGCGGGAACTCCTCCCGCTTCCCGACGACACCATCGTCTACCCGGGGCACGGGGGGACCACCACCATCGGGAGGGAACGGACGACCAACCCGTTCCTCACCGCGGGGGCGGCGCGATCCCGATGAGCATGACGGTCCGCTCGTGGGCGGCCGCCACCCCGTGCGGCACATCGGCGGGCGCCCAGACCAGTGTGCCGGCGCCCGCATCGCGGGTTTCGTCACCCACGATCATTCTCGCGTTCCCCGAGAGGACCAGGTAAAATTTGTCCGCGCCGGCGTGGGAGTGCACCGGCTGGGATTGACCCGCCTCGAAGCAATTGAGGCCGAGGAACAGCGCGTCGCCGCGCACGAGGTCGGCCTTGACGGCCTTGCCGGATGCGAAAGCGGCAGCGGCCTTGGGGTCCAAAAAATATTGGGACATGCAGGTTTTTCCCGTTGACCGTTGACCGTTCACCGTTCACCACCGACGTCGGCCAGATGAATTATCGCACTGAAACGGACCCTCTCGGCGAAAAGCAGGTCCCCGTCGACGCCCTCTACGGCATTCAGACCCTGCGGGCGGTGGAGAACTTCCCAATCTCGGGACTCCGGCCGCTGCCGGCCTTCGTGGACGCCGTCATCTGGATCAAGAAGGCCGCCGCCCTCACCCACAAACAGACGGAACGCCTCGAGGCGCGGCTCGCCGACGCGATCGTGCGCGCGGCGGACGAGATCCTGGCGGGGCAGCACCGCGATCAGTTCGTGGTGGATATCTACCAGGCGGGCGCCGGCACCAGCCACAACATGAACTGTAACGAGGTGCTCGCCAACCGGGCCAACGAGCTGCTCGGCTCGGCGCGCGGGACCTACACCCCGGTCCATCCCAACGATCACGTCAACATGGCGCAGAGCACCAACGACGTGATCCCGACGGCGATGCGCCTCGCCACGCTCGCGACCCTCCCCCCGCTGCTCGAGGCAATGCAGGGCCTTGCCGAATCGTTCCTGGCGAAGGGGCGGGAGTTCGACGACGTCCTCAAATCGGGCCGTACCCATCTGCAGGACGCGACGCCGATCCGGCTCGGGCAGGAGTTCATGGCGTGGGGCCGCACTGTCGCGCGGCATCGCGCCAAGCTCGCGGAAGCCGGCGAATGGTTGCGCCCGATGAATATCGGCGGGACCGCGGTCGGAACCGGACTCAACGCCGAGGAGGAGTATCCCCGCCTGATGGTGGAACACCTACGCGCCATCACGCGAATGGACGTACGCGAGGCGCAGGACCGGATTCAGCTCATGCAGTCGATGGGAGACATCGCGACCATGAGCGGCGCGGTGCGGGCCTGGACCCTCGACCTCAACAAGATCGCCAACGATCTCCGCCTCCTCGCCTCGGGTCCGCGCACCGGTCTCGCGGAGATCGTCCTTCCCGCGGTGCAGCCGGGCTCCAGCATCATGCCCGGCAAGGTGAATCCCTCCATCGCCGAAATGGTGAATCAGGTCTGCTACCAGGTGATCGGACTCGACACCACCGTGGCGATGGCCTCCGAGGCGGGCCAGCTCGAGCTCAACGTCATGATGCCGGTCATCACCCACAACATTGTCTTCGGCCTGATGATCCTGGCGAATACCTGCCGGGTGTTCGACGAGCGCTGCGTGCGTGGAGTCGAAGCCGACGCCGAGCAGTGCGCCCGGTGGCTGGAGCGGAGCCCGGCGCTCGTGACGGCGCTGGCGCCGAAGATCGGCTATGCCGCCGCTGCCGCGCTGGCCAAGGAGGCGCTGTCCACCGGCCTCACGGTCAAGGAGCTCGTGATGAAGAAAAAGCTGCTGGAAGGGAAGGAGCTGGAGGACGTGCTGAATCTCCGCGCCATGACGGAGCTCGGCGTGCCGGGAGCGACAGGACTCCCCGGCGGCGGCTGAGCGGCGTCTCGGGCGGGTGCCGGCTTGTCCCCCCTCGCCCCCGGGGGGATATTTGAGGCATGCGGGTGACCACCTGGACCGAGTACAGCCTCATCATCGCCCTCCACCTCGCCAGGCGCGGGCGCGGGGCGCCTGACCCGATCGCGGCCCGGGAGCTGGCCGAAATCGAGCGGCTGCCTGCGGACTACGTGGAGCAGATCCTGCTGCGGCTGCGCCGGGCCGGGCTGGTCGAAAGCGTTCGTGGGGCGCGCGGTGGGTATTTTCTCGCGCGGGATCCGGGCAAGATCACCGTCTTCGACGTCATGAGCGCCTCGGAGCATCAGACCTTCGAGATCAACTGCGCGAATCATCCGGTGGATGCCGAGCGGTGCAATCCGGGAAGCGCGTGCTCCATCCGCCCGGTCTGGCACGCTCTGCAGCGGCGGATCGACGATCTCCTCTCCGGCATTACCCTCGCCGATCTCATCACCGACCAGCCCGTCGCTCCCGAGCTGGTCTCGATCGCCCCGTCGGAGGGCTGACACGCTCACCTCGGACGAGCTGGTTCGCTACGCGCGGCATCTGACGCTCAGCGAAGTCGGGGTACCGGGGCAGGAGCGTCTCGCGGGCGCCCGGGTGCTGCTCGTCGGAGCGGGGGGACTCGGATCGCCCGCGGCGCTCTACCTCGCGGCCGCGGGCATCGGCAGCCTCGGCATCGTGGATGCCGATCGGGTCGATCTCACCAATCTGCAGCGCCAGGTCCTGCACGGGACCGCCGCCGTCGGACGCGGGAAGACCGACTCCGCGCGCGAGCGTTTGCATGATCTCAATCCGCACGTCGACGTCATCCCGCACGCCGTCCGGCTCACTTCGGAGAACGCGCTTGACCTTCTCGGCGGGTACGATATCGCTCTCGACGGCAGCGACAATTTCCCCACCCGATATCTCGTCAACGATGCCTCGGTGCTCCTCGGTAAGCCCTACGTCTACGGGAGCATTTTCCGCTTTGACGGGCAGGTCTCGGTGTTCGGCGCGCCGGACGGCCCATGCTACCGATGCCTCTTTTCCGAGCCCCCTCCCCCCGACCTGGTGCCCAATTGCGCCGAGGCGGGCGTCCTCGGTGTGTTGCCCGGTCTGGTCGGGAGCCTGCAGGCGCTCGAGGCGATCAAGTGGATTCTTGGAATCGGAGAATCGATGGTGGGGCGTCTGCTGCTCGTCGATGCTCTCAGGATGCGTTTCCGGGAAATTGCGCTCCGCAAGGATCCCGAGTGCGCGGTGTGCGGCCCGAACCGGACCGTCACCCGACTCATCGACTACGAGGCGTATTGCGGCACCGGCACCGGCGTCGCCCAGTCCGAGGTCAGCGTCGACGAGCTCCGGCGCGGCCTCGATTCGCCCGGCACCCTCGTCGTGGATGTGCGTGAACCCTGGGAGTGGGAGATCGCGCGTATCGAAGGGAGCCGCCTTGTTCCACTCGGCGAGCTCCCTCGCCGTCTTGCCGAGCTCGACCCACACGCCGAAATCGTGACCGTCTGCCACAAGGGAAAGCGCTCCATCATGGCGCAGCAGCTCCTGCAAGGCGCGGGATTCCGGGCGCGGAGCCTGGCGGGGGGGATCGATGCGTGGGCGGTGGAAGCGCAACCCGGGATGGCGAGGTACTGATAGCCGATAGCGGATAGCTTCCCTTCGGCATGCACAAGCGGGGCAGCGAAAGCTGCCCCGCGTGCATGCCGAAGGGGGGACTCGAACCCCCACGGGCTTGCGCCCACTGCGCCCTGAACGCAGCGCGTCTACCAGTTCCACCACTCCGGCTAGGGCGCAAAAGGTAGGGGACCCCTCTCCGGGGGTCAAGCTGCGCGTTGCCCCCCCGTTTCGTGTGGCCTATCTTCCGATCCTGGAGCCACTTATGAGCGAAAAACCCCGCGCCGACGACGCCAAAGCCAGGATCTCCGTGGCACGGAATCCGCGGGCGACCTATGACTATCACCTGCTGGAGCATTGGGAGGCCGGGATCGTCCTGACCGGCACCGAGGTCAAGAGTCTTCGGAACGGGAAGGCTTCTATCAAAGAAGCATACGCCATCCTGCGCAGCGGCGAAGTCTGGCTCGAAGGGATGCACATCACTGCCTACGAACAGGGCAATCGGTGGAATCCGGCGTCGCCGGTGCGCGCCAGGAAACTCCTGATGCACCGCCGGGAGATCGAGCGCCTGATCGGCGGGGTGGAGCAGAAAGGGATGACGCTGGTCCCCCTGGAAATCTATTTCAGCCGGGGGCGCGCCAAGGTGGCCGTCGCACTCGCCAAGGGAAAGAAGAGCCATGATCGCCGGGAAGACATCAAACGCCGAATCGCCGACCGCGAGATGTCGCGCGCGATAAAGAGTAATCGATGACGGGTGCATTCCTGCTCCTCGTCCTCGCGGCGGCGCCGGCGCCGGCCCGCACCGCACCGCTCTCGATTGTCGTGCAGTCGGTCCGGGGCGAGTCGCGCATCCCGGTGCAGCTCGACGCCCTGTCGGGTCCGGTGCTCCCCGCGCCCGCGCTCCTGACCGCGCTCGGCGCCCGATCCGAGCGCGGGGAGGGATGGGCCGACGTCACGGTCGGCGCGCGCACCTTCCGGTTTCTGCTCGGCGCACCGCTCTACACTCTGGAGGGAAAGGTCCGGCCGCTCGCCGGGTCGGCCTCGGTGCGGCGGGACACGTTGTTGATCCCCATCCAGTTTATCTCCGAAGTCCTCCCCCGCACGCTCGCCGACCGTTTCCGGTACGATGCGCGCGCCGCCCGCCTGGTCGACAACGCTCCCGCCGCCGTTGCCGCCCGGGTGGAAGCGAAGGATCCGAACCGGTTGCCCAACGGGCTCCGAAAGGGCCACGTCGTGACGGTCGACGCCGGCCATGGTGGAGTGGATCCGGGAAACCCGGGACTGTTCTTCCCGAGCGGCGTCAGGGAAGAGCAGGTGACGCTGCAGCTGGCGCTCCTGCTCCGCGACGAGCTCCGCCGGCGGGGCGTCAAGGTCGTGATGACGCGGTCGCGCGACACCCTCATCGACCTCTACCAGCGCGGCAGTTACTGCACCGAGGAATGTGACCTCTTTCTCAGTATTCACGTCAATTCGCTGAACAAGCGCGCGGGATACACCAGAGTGCGCGGGTTCGAGACCTATTTTCTGGCGGAAGCCAAGACCGAAGACGCGGCCCGTGTGGCCCGAATGGAAAATGAAGCCGTGCGTTTCGACCATCCCGACTCCGCTGGCGGCCGGCTCGGCGGACTGGACTTTCTCCTCAAGGACCTGCAGCTCAACGAGCATCTTCGTGAATCGGCGCGCGCGGCGGAGCTGGTGCAGTCGTACCTGCAGGAAGCCCATACCGGACCCGATCTCGGCGTCAAACAGGCGGGCCTCGTCGTACTAACGACGGCGCGCCGCCCCTCAATTCTCGTGGAAGTCGGGTTCAGCACGAATCCCGACGACGCCAAACTGCTGACCAGGCCTTCCAGCCAGAAAAATCTGGCCGCGTCGATGGCCGATGCTGTCGTGGCCTACCTGCTGGAGTACGAGCGCAAGGTGGGGCAGGTGCCCGCCTCGACGGCCACCAGCGGGCGCGCGAGCCACCAGTGACGGCGCCGGGCCTCTCCCGCGACCTGTTCGGCCACACCTTTCAGAATCCGATTCTCCTTGCCGCCGGGACCGCCGGATACGGGCGCGAGCTCGACGGCGTCATGGATCTGGATCGCCTCGGCGGCATCGTCACCAAAGCGGTGTCGCTCGCGCCGCGGCCCGGGAATGCCGCTCCGCGTGTAGCGGAGTTTCCCGGGGGAATGCTCAACTCGGTCGGTCTCGCGAATCCGGGGCTCGCCGAGGTGAGAGCGAGGGACCTTCCCTGGCTCGCCGCCCGCCTTCGCCGGGCCAGGATCCTGGTCAATGTGGTGGGATTCACTGAGACGGAATACAGCGAGGTCATCGCCGGGCTCGACGATCTCCCCGGTGTCGTCGCGTGGGAGATCAACCTCTCGTGCCCCAACACGAGCGCGGGGGGCATCGAGTTCGGCGCCGACCCGGATGCGGTGGCACGGGTCATCGGGTACTGCCGCGCGGTGACGCGCCGGGCGCTCATCGCCAAGCTCTCGCCGGCTCTTCCCGACATTCCCGCGATCGCGGCGGTGGCGATCTCTGCGGGCGCCAATGGCATTTCCGTGGTCAATACCATTCCGGGGTTCCTCGCGGAGGGGGACCGGCCTCGGCTCGGCAACGGAAGCGGCGGCGTGAGCGGTCCACCCCTCCTGCCGATCGGACTGCTCGCGGTCCGCCGGGTGAAGGAGCGGCTGCCCGATACTCCGGTGATCGGCGTCGGCGGCATTCGGAGCGCGGATCACGTCCGGCAGTACCTCGCTGCGGGGGCGTCGCTGGTCGCGATCGGCACCGCACAGCTCGCCGATCCCCGTCTCCCGGAGCGTCTCGTGCGTGAGTTGGAAGCGGACCATGGCTGAGCTGATCCTCGCGCTCGACCTCGCCGATCGGAACGCGGCGCTCGCCATGGTCGACCGGCTCCCCGCGCTTCGCTGGGTCAAGGTGGGCTCGCAGCTCATGACGGTGGAGGGGCCCGCCCTGGTGCGCGAGCTGGTCGCGCGCGGCCTCCACGTCTTTCTCGATCTCAAGTGGCACGACATCCCGAACACGGTGCAGAGCGCGGTCAGGGCCGCGCGCACACTGGGCGTGCGCATGACGACCGTGCACACTCTCGGCGGCCCCGCGATGCTCCGGGCTGCGGCTGAGGCCGCGGGCGACGAGCTCGCGGTGGTCGGGGTGACGGTGCTCACCTCGCACGACGAGGGCGACTACGCCGCCGCGCTGGGCCGGCCATCGGTTCGGCTTCTCGACGAAGCGGCGCGGCTGGCGCGGAGCGCGGTCTTCGCGGGCCTTGCCGGAGTCGTGTGCAGTCCGCTCGAAGTTGACCGGATCCGGAGCGGCCTCGGTCCTGATCCGCTGATCGTGGTGCCGGGGATTCGTCGCCCCGGAGATGAGCCTGGTGACCAGAGCCGCACGGCGGCTCCGTCGGAGGCCGTGCGCCAGGGTGCAACCCATCTCGTCGTCGGCCGTCCCATCCTCAGGGCAGCCGATCCCGCGTCCGCGCTTCAGGAATTCCTCGCGGCGCTGGGTGACAGTCCGGCTCGTTCAACCTCTTAGCCCCCGCTCAGCCCGCACTGCGCTCCCGTCACCCGCCCATTTTCGGTTTTTGTTTGGGAAGGACCGGCTGGAATGGGCCTCGTGTGGCTGCTTCATCCGAGGGCGTGGGTAGCCGGAACATCGTGTGGCACCGTCATCTAGCATCTTGCGTGCTCCCCACCGTCGGTCTATACTTCATAGCTCCCCCCGAAACTCACTTGGGAGAATTTTTTGTGAAGGTACGTTCGAGCGTCAAACCGATCTGTGAGCACTGCAAAGTGGTCAAGCGCCAGGGCGTGATCCGCGTCATCTGCAAGCGCAATCCGAAGCACAAGCAACGGCAGGGCTAACGATGGCACGTATCTCCGGCGTCGATCTTCCGCGCGAGAAGCGGATCGAAATCGCGCTCACGTACATCTATGGCATCGGCCGTCCCACGAGCAACCGGCTTCTGGCCGACTCGGGGATCGGGCCCGACACCCGCGTGCGCGATCTCTCCGATTCCGAGGTGGCGCGGCTGCGGCAGCTGATCGAGCGGAGCACGAAGGTGGAAGGTGCGCTCCGCACCGAAATCGCCATGAACATCAAGCGGCTGATGGATATCGGGAGCTACCGGGGTTCCCGCCACCGGAAGGGTCTCCCGGTCCGCGGCCAGCGGACTCATACCAACGCGC
>CAZHSO010000051.1:0-25506 GCA_964535105.1 uncultured Gemmatimonas sp. | reverse complement strand
TCCGCCAGCAGCGCCACGTCGAGCGCCGGCCAGTCAAATTGGTACTGCCGGAGGGTGGACCCGCGCTCGGTCATCCAGTGCCACGCCGAATGGGCCACTACCGCCGACAACAGGATGGTGCCGATCCGCTCGGGAACCCGCCGGAACAACCACCCGAGGACAGGAACCGCCACGGCGACCACGACCACCTGCCCCAGCTCGACGCCCGCGTTGAACCCCAGCAGCGAGGTGGCCAGATTGGCGCCCGCGAACTGAAGGGAATCCCTGAGGAAGAAGGAAAAGCCGAAGCCGTGTACCAGCCCGAAGCCGAACGCCAGCATCCAGCGCCGCTCCAGGCGAGCTCCGACGATGTTTTCGAACGCCATGTACAGGATCGAGAGCGCGATCAGGGTCTCGATGAGCGGCACAAACCAGAGGGCCGCCGGAGCCAGGCCCAGCGTCGAGGCGATCAGGGTGATCGAGTGCGCCACGGTGAAGGACGTGACGATCGCGATCAGGGGGCGAAATCTTCGGAACGGGATCACCAGGCAGAGGAGGAACAGCAGGTGGTCGATTCCGTCGAGGATGTGAAGGAACCCCAGCTTCACGAATCGCAGGGCGGTCTGATGCCAGCGCGGATCGAGCCGGACGACGCCAGGGTCGCCGGAAAACTGGTAGGCGCGCTCGCCACCGCCGGACGGAAGGAACCGAAGCACCGTGATGGTCCGGAGCCCCAGGCGTGCCAGAGCGGGGCGGATCGAGAAGTTCGACCGGTCCGACTCGATTGGATACTCCAGCAGGATGTCGAGCAACCCCTGCTGCCAGACCAGCTCCGTTTCCTCCGGCAGAGACGCTCCCGTGACATGGGCGAGCGCGTTCTGATAAGTATCGAAGGACCGATCGGACGGCAACGACACCCGCGTCGCCGTGACCCGTACGTCCCGCAGCGGGCGGCCGTTCTCCTGGAGCTCGATGGCACCGGCGATCCAGAGCCTGGCCGCGTCGTCGAGCAGCGGCCCAGCGCGAGCGAGGTCCAGGTAGCCCTGGCCGCGCAGGGGAAACTCCATGTCCCGCATGGCCTCGAGCGGCACCCGCACGACGACCTGGAGCGCACGCGCTTCGGGCCGAACGAACGCCAGCACGGTCACCCGGGCGGGGATTTCGTGCGCCGCCGCCCGCGGGGGGCAAGCGAGCAAGAGACCCGCCACCAGTGCGGTCGTGAGACCGAGCCGGGATGTTCGAGGGCTCATGGCGAGAGTATACTCTTTCCCGCCCCCTGAGGCACGGGGTTCGGCTTCGCCACAAGGAGGGTTGAATGAAGCATGCGCGCACCCTGATGCTCGGGACCTCGCTGGTCGCGCTCGTTCTGGCACTCGGCGTGGGTCAGGCCGTACTGGAAGCCGCCCCGGGTCAGGCAGTCGAGGCGCCGGCCTTCGAGGTGGATCCCTTCTGGCCCAAACCGCTCCCGAACCATTGGATCCTCGGCTCGGCCATCGGCGTGGGGGTCGATTCGAAGGATCACATCTTCATCATTCACCGCGGCTTCCCGACGCTCACCGCCCGTACCGAAGCCGGGCTGGATACCAGGCCCCAGACCGGTGAATGCTGCGCGGCTGCGCCGCCGATTCTCGAGTTCGACCCGGAAGGCAATCTGGTCAACTCCTGGGGCGGCCCTGCACAGGGATACGATTGGCCGCTTTCCAATCACGGGATCTCGATCGACCACAAGGACAACGTCTGGATCGGGGGAAACGGCAGCGACTCCTCGGGGATCGACTCCCACATCCTCAAGTTCACTCACGACGGCCGCTTCCTGATGCAGGTTGGCAAAGCGAAACAGCGCGCCAACAGTAACAGCCTGGAGCACTTCGGCCGGGTCGCCAAGATCTCGTTCGACCCGGCAGCCAACGAGGCGTATCTGTCCGACGGCTATTCCAACAAGCGGGTTGCCGTCATCGACATGGACAACGGCAAGATCAAGCGGTTCTGGGGCGCCTACGGCCACACGCCGAGCGACTCGAGCCTGGGCCCGTACAATCCGGACGCCCCGCTGGCCCAGCAGTTCCGCAACCCGGTCCACTGCGCCGAGCCGAGCCACGACGGCATGGTGTACGTGTGCGATCGGCCCAACAACCGGATCCAGGTGTTCAGGAAGGACGGCAGCTTCGTGAAGGAGCAGCGGATCGCGCCCAGGACGCTGGGCGACGGCGCCGTGTGGGACATCGCCTTCTCCAAGGATCCCCGGCAACAGTTCATTTACCTGGCCGACGGAAAAAACGAAAAGATCTATGTGATGGACCGGCAGTCTCTCGAGATCCTGACCAGCTTCGGCGACGGCGGGCGCCAGCCCGGCCAGTTCTTCGCGGTGCACAGCATCGCCACCGATTCGAAGGGCAACATCTATACGACCGAGACATACGAAGGGAAGCGGGTTCAGAAGTTCGTCTACCAGGGGGTGCGTCGGGTCACCGCGAGGAACCAGGGTGTGGTGTGGCCACGGCCATAGCGGCCCGCCCTCCCTTGCCTGACCTCCGCGCAGTTCTTATGTTGGAATGATGAAGGGCGGAGCCCGAGCTCCGAGTCATCACCTGCAATAAGGGGTCTGTTCCAGCGATGCAACGTCACTATCTGACCATGATGGCCGCCAAACTCGGCACCCTGGCATTCGGGCACGGAGTGCGCCCGGACGCTTCGGATCCGTGGATCGGCGTCCGGAGCGATCGCATCGCCTCCACCCGGAGAAAACGAGCACCCTAGGTTCAGATCAGATCGCGTGATCCGCCGCCTTCCGGGTGCTCCGACAGACCTGGAAGGCTTTTCGTTTTGCACCACTGAACGAGGATCACGCAATGGAAACCCGGACAGAGACGCTCGACCAGCAGATCGTCACCCGATACACCGGCCAGCCCTCGCGCCTGCCGGCGGATCTCCGCCGACGAATCGAGCTCGCCTGGAACGGCCCGGTGGTGCTCTACGCCTTTGCCGATCTCGGTCCCTCCCATCAGCTCGCCGAGTCGTGGGTCGCCCTGGGCACGACCCAGGTCGCCGTGGCGCGGCCGGCGGCCGCGGGAGGAGAGTGGGAGATCGACCACTTCCGGCGTGGCCGCATCAGCGCGGTGCGGGAAAGCCCGGGCTTGTCAGCCACCACCCTCACGCTCGCGGCCGCACCGGAGGAGCCGCCCCTGGTGGTGCTCCGCTACACCAACCGGCAGCGGCGCGCCTTCGAGAATCTTCGCTTCGTGCTCGAGGAGGGACTCGCGAACCGCGTGGTGGAGACCCCGGACGCCGACCGGGAGTACGCCGAGTCGGTGGCGCACCCGGTGCGCGACGCGCAGGCCCTGGTGGGCGGCCGTCCGAAAGCGGTGATCTGGCGGCTGCTCGGCTATCTCCGCCCCTATCGCCGGGAGCTCACCCTGGGCATGGGCGCGGCAACGCTGATTACGCTGGTGAGCCTGATCCCCCCGTGGCTCGCGGGTTATGTGCTCGACCGCCTTGCGACCCCGGCACGAACCGGAACCCTGCCGGTCGAGCGGGCGGCGACGCTGGCCTGGATCGCGGTGTCGGTAATGGCGGCGGTGTTCCTGGTTCGGCAGGGGGCGGCGGTGATTCGTCTGCGCCTGATGGCGATCATGGGCGAGTGGGTGGCGCGGGACCTGCGAAACGAGCTCTACGAGCACCTGCAGACCCTGAGCTTGTCGTTCTTCTCGCGCAAGAAGACCGGGAGCATCATCACC
Source organism: uncultured Gemmatimonas sp. (assembly GCA_964535105.1). Classification (GTDB taxonomy): domain Bacteria; phylum Gemmatimonadota; class Gemmatimonadetes; order Gemmatimonadales; family GWC2-71-9; genus JABFSM01. The sequence continues at coordinate 21,793 of CAZHSO010000051.1, read as the reverse complement.
CGCGTCTCCGCAGACACCGACCGGCTCTGGGAGTTTCTCGCCTTCGGGGTGGTGGACGTGTCGCTCTCGGTGGTGATGCTCGCGGGCCTGGGCGTGGTGCTGGTCGGGCTCGACTGGCGGCTCGGCCTGGCGATGGTGATTCCGGTGCCGGTGTTCTGCTGGCTCATCTGGCGGCACGGAGCGTCGATCAACCGGCTCTTTCTCCGGGCGTGGCGGAAGTGGTCGCGGGTGAGCGACGTGCTGTCGGACACCATCCCGGGCATCCGGGTGGTCAAGGCATTTCACCAGGAGGAGCGGGAGGTGCGCCGGTTCGGCGAGCGCAACGAGGATGTGACGGCGGAGTTCAACCGTATCCACCAGATGTGGACGGGCTTCTGGCCGCTGTTGATGCTCGGAGTCCACGCGACCACCGTGCTCGTCTGGGTGCTGGCGGTGCCCCGGCTCCTGGGTGCCGCGGAGCCGCCGCTCTCCACCGGAACGTTCGTGGCGTTCCTGCTGTACGCGACGATGTTCATCGCGCCGATCGAAGTGATCGGGCAGATCGCGCGCACCATGAACCGCGCCACGACCTCGGCGCACCGGGTGTTCGAGGTGCTGGACACCGAGGCGGAGATCACCGATCGGGAGGACGCGATCCGGCTCACGCCGGTGCGCGGGCGAGTGAGCTTCGAGCAGGTGACGTTCGCGTACGACGGCGTCCGGCAGGTGCTCCGCGGGGTGAGCTTCGACGTGGCGCCCGGCGAGATCATCGGACTGGTGGGACCGTCGGGCGGCGGCAAGACCACGGTGGTGAATCTCATCGCCCGGTTCTACGACGTAACCGGCGGGTGCGTACGGGTGGACGGAATCGACATCCGGCGGCTGGACAGCGGCCATTACCGGCAGCAGATCGGGATGGTGATGCAGGATCCCTATCTGTTTCACGGCACCGTGCTGGAAAACATCCGGTACGGAATGCCGGACGCCCCGCTCGACCGGGTGATCGCGGCGGCCCGAGCGGCCAATGCGCACGATTTCATCAACAAGCTCACCCACGGGTACGACACCGTGGTGGGCGAGCGCGGGCTCACGCTCTCGGGCGGCGAGCGGCAACGGGTCTCGATCGCGCGGGCGATCCTGCACGACCCGCGGATCCTGATTCTGGACGAGGCGACCAGCAGCGTGGATACGGAAGCCGAGCGGCATATCCAGGAAGCGCTCGACCGGCTGGTGGCGGGGCGGACCGTGTTCGCGATCGCCCATCGCCTCTCCACCCTGCGGAAGGCGTCGCGGTTGTTCGTCTTCGAGGACGGCCGGCTGATCGAGCAGGGCACCCAGAGCGCGTTGCTAGGTATGAACGATGGAAAGTACCGGCGGCTGCACGAGATGCAGCTTGCGCTGAGCTGATGCAGTTAGCCCGTAAAGGAGCCCACATGCACACGATGACTGCACGTTTGAAGGAAACTCGCTACGCCCCGCCCGGATGCGACCCTGTGGCGCTCCGGCGCGGCGCCGATGGGCGGCTCTGGGCCGGCGAGGGAGAGTCGGCGCGCGCGGTGGTGGTGCGGCGCTGCTTTCCCTGGTCGGAGCCGGCCCGATACATCTCTCTCCGCGACGAGGATCACCGGGAGATCGCGCTGGTCAAGGACCCGCTCGGGCTCAGCGGGCCGTCCCGCGGAGCGCTGCTCGACGCGATGGCGGAAGCGGGTTTCCTCTTCGAGGTGACGCGGGTGCTCGAAATCGAGGAGGAGGTGGAGATCCGGCAGTGGCGCGTGGCGACCAGGCAGGGGCCGCGGGTGTTTCAGACCCGGCTCGACGACTGGCCCCGCGCCCTTCCGGGAAGCGGCTTCCTCATCCGCGACGTGGCCGGCGATCTCTACCGGCTGCCGAGCCCGGAGACGATGGACAAGAAGAGCCGGGAGCTGCTGTGGGCGTTCGTGGACTGACCGCCGCTAACGGCTAATTTACCCCCGTGATCATTTACTACGACGGCCTCTGCGGCCTCTGCGACCGGTTCGTCCGGTTCGTGGTGTCCCGGGATCATCAGAGACGTTACCATTTCGCGCCGCTTCAGGGAACGACCGCCCGGTCCCGGCTCCAGTCGATTCCCGATCCAGGCGCGTCGAGTACCGTCATTCTCGACGAGGCTGGGACGCTGCGCGTCCGCTCCGACGCGGCCCTGGCGATACTGGCGGGACTGGGGGGCGCGTGGCGGGCGGCGGCGCTGCTTCGTCTCATCCCCCGGCCGCTTCGCGATGCGGTCTACGATTTCGTCGCCCGGCACCGGTTCCGCTGGTTCGGGCGCCGGGCGGAGTGCCGGGTGCCGAGCCCGGAGGAGCGGGAACGGTTCCTCCCGTGACGATCCCGGCGCTGCTCAGGCGGCCCTGGGTCGATCGTACGATCGCTGGCATCGCCGCCCTTCCGTTCGTCTACGTGCTGACTTTCAACATCCGTGTCGCCGAGCTCACCATTCCCCGTGTGGCGCTCCTGCTGCAGCTCTGCCTCCTCGTCGTCACGATGCTGATTCGCCGGGCGCCGATCCGGGTCACGCCCAATCCGCTGTACTGGCTCGTCGCCTTCGTCGCCAGCTACTACGGATTTCTGACGGTGAGCGTCAGCGCGGCCGGACATCCACTGGTTCCGGCCCTTCTCACCGATGCACTCTCCATGGCGAGCGTGGTCGCAGACGGCTACGCCCGCGTGAGCCTGGGGCGGAATATCGGATTCGTGCCGGCACAACGCCACCTCGTGACCGGCGGGCCCTATCGCCTCGTCCGACATCCGATCTACAGCGCGCTCTTTCTGGCGGAACTTTCTGTCGTGCTGGAGAACTTTTCGTGGGTGAACCTCGTCCTCAGCCTCATCTTCCTCGGCCTCTTCGTAATGAAGACCCTCATGGAAGAGAACTTCCTGCGGGAAGATCCTGCGTATGCGAAGTACATGGAGGAAGTGCCTTATCGTTGGATACCCAGAGTGCTGTGAGACCCCGCGGCTTCGCGATTTCTCGTCCTTGCGCCTTTGCGCCTTTACGCCCTTCCCGCCATTCTTCAATATGACTGAACTCGCCACCTTCGCCGGCGGTTGCTTCTGGTGCCTCGAGGCGGTGTTCCAGCCGCTCAAGGGTGTCGAGCGCGTGGTCTCGGGGTATCTCGGAGGCAGGACGACGGAGCCTTCCTATGAGGAGGTCTGCTCCGGCACCAGCGGCCACGCCGAAGCAATCCAGCTGACCTTCGATCCCGCGGTGATCTCCTACCGCGACCTGCTCTCGCTCTTCTTCGCGTTCCACGATCCCACGACGAAGAACCGCCAGGGCCCCGACATCGGGACCCAGTACCGGTCCGCGATCTTCGTCCACTCGCCGGCGCAGCGCGAGGAAGCGGAGCGGGTGGTCAGCGAGTTCGATGCACAGCAGGTGTTTCCGTCGCCCAGCGTGACCGAGATCGTGCCCGCCGGCACGTTTTATCCCGCCGAAGAGTATCATCAGAACTATTATCGCCGGAATCCCGAGAAGGGGTATTGCCAGGCGATGATCTCGCCGAAGCTGGCCAAGCTGCGGTCGCGATATGGCAACCTCCTCGCGACGGCCCCTCGAGTCTGATCCAGAAGAGGGGGGTTGGTGGTAGCTTCTCCGGTCATTTCCTTCCCACGCTGAGGAGCACCCCCGTGCGCCGCGTCGCCCCGTCCATGCTGGTCTTCGTCGCTCTCGCGGCCGCGTCGCAACTGGCGGCGCAGGTCGATCCTCGCACCTATCAGGCGCTCACCTGGCGGAGCATCGGTCCCTTCCGGGGAGGCCGCACCAAGGCGGCGGCGGGAATTCCGAACCAGCCGAATGTCTTTTTCGTCGGCGCCAGCAATGGAGGCGTCTGGAAGACCACCGACTACGGCACCACCTGGAAGCCGGTCTTCGACGCGCAGCCGACCGGGTCCATCGGCGCGATCGCGATCGCACCGTCGAATCCCGACATCATCTACGTCGGGAGCGGCGAGGGACTCCAGCGACCCGACCTCTCCACCGGCGACGGGGTCTACAAATCGACCGACGGCGGAAGTACCTGGACGCACCAAGGCCTTCGCGACGGGCAACAGATCCCCCAGATCGTGGTGGATCCGCGCGACCCCAACCGCCTCTTCGTGGCGGTGCTTGGCCATCCTTATGGCCCCAATTCGGAGCGTGGACTCTTCCGCTCCACCGATGGAGGCCGAACATTTGAGAAGATCCTCTACAAGGACGAGAATACCGGTGCCATCGACGTCGTCCTCGATCCGGTCAACCCCGACATCATCTATGCGGCCCTCTGGGAAGCCCGGCAGGCGCCCTGGGAAAACGGTGCATTCAGCGGTCCCGGCACCGGACTGTTCAAGTCCAGCGACGGCGGCACGACCTGGAAGCAGCTGGCCGGCGGACTTCCCGGTTTTGCCGACGGCCTGGGACGGATCGGCCTCGCCATAGCGCCGAGCGATCCGAATCGTGTGTATGCGACGGCGGCGACGCAGGTTGGCGGGTTTCTCCATCGCTCCGACGATGCCGGTACGACCTGGCGCCGTATCACCGACGACCCTCGCGTCGCGGGGCGTCCCGATGATTTTGCCGAAGTGAAGGTGGATCCCACCAACCCCGACATCGTGTACACCGGAAGCGTCGTCGCCTGGAAATCCACCGACGGGGGCCGGACCTTTACCGCCTTGCGCGGTGCCCCCGGCGGCGACGACTATCACCGGTTCTGGATCAACCCGCTCAACCCCGCGATCATCCTCCTCGCCGCGGACCAGGGCGCGGTCATCACGGTGAACGGGGGCGCTACCTGGAGCACCTGGTACAATCAGCCGACAGCGCAGTTCTACCACGTGAGCGCCGACAATGCCTATCCGTATCGCGTTTGCGGGGGCCAGCAGGAAAGCGGCTCTGCCTGCGTTGCGAGCCGCGGGAACGACGGGCAGATCACCTTCCGCGACTGGCATCCAGTGAGTGTCGAGGAATACGGCTATGTCGCTCCGGATCCGCTGGATCCGGACATCGTGTACGGCGGCAAGGTGTCGCGCTACGACCGGCGTACCGGACAGGTCGAGAACGTCGCCCCGAAGCTTTTCCGCGACCCCGACTACCGCGTGCTCCGCACCGCCCCGGTGCTCTTCTCGCCGGTGGATCCCCGTCTGCTTTTCTTCGCCACCAACGCGGTCTGGACCACGCGCACCGGCGGGAAGAGCTGGACCAGGATTTCCCCCGATCTCACCCGGACCGATTCGGTCGTTCCCCCCAGCGTGGGGAAATACGCCGCCGAGCGCATCGCTACGGCCCGGCATCCCGGGGTGGTCTATACCGTAGCACCGAGCTACAAGAGCCTGAACGTGATCTGGGCCGGCACCGACGACGGGCTCATCCACGTCACCATGAACGGCGGCCGCCGCTGGACCAACGTGACGCCGAAGGAGATCACGCCGTGGGCCAAGGTCTCGCTGATCGACGCGTCGCGCTTCGATACGCTCGCGGCGTACGCCGCGGTCAACACCCTCCGACTCGATGATCTCAGGCCGCATATCTTTCGTACCCGCGACGGCGGAAAGACCTGGACCCGGATCACCAACGGCATTCCCGACGGCGCCACGGTGAATGCCGTGCGCGAGGATCCGGTCCGGCGCGGACTGCTCTTTGCCGCAGGTGAAACCCAGGTCTGGGTGTCCTTCGACGACGGCGATCACTGGCAGTCGCTGCGGCAGAACATGCCGGTCACGTCGATCCGCGACATTGTAATCAAGGACGACGACCTTCTCGCCGGAACCCATGGACGAGGATTCTGGATCCTCGACGACATCACGCCGCTGCGCCAGATCGATCAGCGTACCGCCGCGGAACCCGTCATGCTCTTCAGACCGGCGACCGCCACCCGGGTGCGCTGGAACATGAACACCGATACGCCGCTGCCCCCCGATGAACCGGTCGCGCCCAATCCACCCGATGGCGCGGTCATCAACTACTGGCTGGGCCAGGCGTCCGCCGGGCCGGTCACTCTCGAGATCCAGGACGGCGCCGGCGCGCTGGTGCGCCGGTTCTCCAGCACCGACCGCCCCGACCCGCCGATTCCGGGGCGGAACATTCCGGATTACTGGATTCGTCCGCCGCAGGTGCTCTCCGCGGACGCGGGGATGCACCGTTTCGTCTGGGATCTCCACGAGCCCGATCCCGACGGCGTCAACTTCGGCTATCCCATCGCCGCCGTGTACATGAATACCGCCAGGGAGCCGACCGGTCCGTGGGTGGTGCCCGGCCGATACACGGTCCGGCTCTTCGCGAACGGGAAAAGCGTCACCCAGCCGCTCACCGTCCGAATGGATCCGCGGGTGAAAACGCCCGCGGCGATCCTGGCCCGGCAGCACACTCTCTCGCGGCAGCTGGTGAGCAGCCTGCGCGACGGCACCGGCGCGCTCCGGGACCTTCGTGCCCTTCGCGTGAAGGTGCGCGACGCGCGCGCGGGGGGGGGTCAGGGCGCCGCCGCGGACGCACTCGCGGAGTTCGACCGGAAGGCCGCGGCGGTCGAGGGCGCAGGGGGCGGTTTCGGCGCCCCGGCCGCCGGCGCGCCGACGCTCGCCCGGATCAACGGTGAGGTGGGTTCGCTCTATGGAACCGTTCAGGATGCCGACCTCGCCCCGACCGCCCAGCTGCTGGCCGCGATAGCCGCCCGTCTCGCAGCGGCGCGAGAGGCGCTGGCCAGCTGGAAGACGCTGCAGACCACCGAGCTCGCAGCCCTGAACACCAGGCTCCGCGCCGCGGGAGCAGCCGAGATCCGGTGATACGCCTTGCGCTGGTGCGCGACCTGAGCCCGGAGATCGGACGCTGCGAGCTGAGCCATCTCGCGCGAGCGCCAATCGACGTCGCGCGCGCGACACGGCAGCACGCGGGTTATGTCGATGCGCTCACGGCCGCGGGGTGCTCCATCGAGCACCTCCCTCCGGCCCCCGAGCTTCCCGACGGCGTGTTCGTCGAGGACGCGGCGGTTGTACTGGACGAGTTCGCGGTGATCACCCGGCCCGGTGCGGTATCGCGACGCGCGGAGACCGCGTCGGTCGCCGAGGCGCTCCGCCGGTACCACCGCCTCGAACGCATCGCGGAACCCGCCACGCTCGACGGTGGCGACGTGCTGGTGAGCGGCCGCACGCTGTTTGTCGGATTGACCGCGCGCACCAGCGTTGCGGGGGCCGCGGAGCTCGCCCGGATCGCGGTTCCCGCCGGATACACGGTGCGCACGGTGCCGGTCACCGGCTGTCTCCACCTCAAGTCGGCGGTGACGGAGGTGTGTGACAGGACGCTGCTCATCAACCCCGCCTGGGTCGACCCCGCGCTCTTCGAGGATTACCGGCTCATTCCCATCGATGCCCTCGAACCGTTCGCGGCGAATGCCCTCCGCATCGGCGCAGCGATCCTCTACCCCGCCGAGTTTTCCCGCAACGCAAAGAGACTTCGCGCTGAAGGCTTCGAGGTGCGGGAGGTGGAAGCGAGCGAACTGGCGAAGGCCGAGGGAGGGGTGACCTGTTGTTCGTTACTGCTAACGGCTACCCGGTCACCAGCCACATGACAGCACCAAGCAGTCACCGTACGAGCTGTTCGGCCGGCGGCGAGTCCAGTTGCCCTGGAAATCTGTGGTCGCCACGGCGAGGAGCACGAGCGCCGAGGCGGCGGTGTCACACCCGATTCCGGCGGAGCTCCGAGAGCGGATAGAACGTCCCCCGCCAGGTGATTCCGCCCTGCCGGAGATTGAGCACCATCGCCCGAAGAACGATCCAGCAGAAAATCACCGAGATGACCGGATACAGCAGCGCCGCCCGGCTCGGCGCGCCCGCCTCGCGCGCGCCGCGGAGATGCACGAGCAGCTGGAATCCGGCCGCGACCGCTCCCATGGCGCGCACCACACCGTCTCCGAGCAGCAGCGCCGCCAGCGGTCCCAGCCCGATGATCGGGTAGGCGGCTGCCCCCAGTACCATGAGGAGTGGGTTGTATTCGACGACGGCAAAGGAGTTCTTCGTGAGCCCGTCGATCGCTTCGCGCAGCGTGCGGTACCACTCCACCGAGACCAGGTCCCGTCCCAGCACCACATCCTGCCGAGCACCGCTCCGCTTGAGAATCTTTCCGAGCTTGAGATCGTCATCGGGACGCATCCGGATCGGGGCATGACCTCCCGCCGCCGCATAGGCGCGGGTCCGCACCAGGTTGAACGCGCCGACCCCCACGAAGAACCGGCTCTTCGGATCCCGCGCCTTCCATGGGCGCAGATATCCCGAGAACCAGATCACGAACGCGGAGACAAACGCCTTGAGCAGGAGGCCCGGCATCACCAGGTCGGGAAGCATCGTCAGGTGATCGACGCCGCGGCGCTCGACGTAGGTCATCGCACGGGCGACCGTCGTCGGATGCATCACGATGTCGGCATCCGCGAAGAGAATCCATTCGCCGCGCGCCGCGTTGGCGCCCTGCTGCAGCGCGTTGTTTTTCCCGAGCCATCCCGGGGGCAGCTCGCGGATGTGCACTACCCGAAGACGCGACTCGCGCTCGGCGAGCGCGTCGAGGATGGCGCCAGTGCGGTCGGTGGAGCGGTCGTCCACCATGACGAACTCGAGCGCGGGGTATTCCTGCGCGAGGAGCGAGCGCGCCGCGGCCTCGATATTTCGCTCCTCGTCCCGCGCGGCCGTCACCAGTGTCACCCGCGGGCCGGGGCCGGCAAGGGGAGCAATGCCGGAAAGCAGCTCGATCCTGCCGAGCCCGACCAGCACGTCGAGCCCGCTCGCCACGATGACGAGCAGGAGCACCAGCATCGCCCAGGCGGGGGGAGTCACTCCGTCACGGTCGCTTCCGGCCCCGCGCGCCGCTCGCCCATTCGCTCCACATTCCCATGGACTCCATCTGCTGGCGCAGATCGGTGGTGGTCATCAACCGCTCGATCTCCGCCCTGCTCTGCCGCTTCCAGGTGACCGGGATCTCCGCGAACCCGAGCGTCATCGCCGCGACGATCGCGGCGTTGAGCCGGAGTTGCTGGCGGTCCACCTGCCCGAATTCGTCGCTCCGGGCGTGATAGTTGGGTCCGTAGTTCGCCGATTCCTGGTTGGCGACGAGGTGCGCGACGCCTTCCAGCATGAAGTCGTAATTGTCGGTTCCCACGATCGGCGCGTCCACCTGTGAGAATGGGCCGAGACCCGCCACCGGCGCCAGGGCCCGCTCGACCGCGGGGAGAATCTCCGACCTTCCTCCGGTGAAGAACCCGGTGATGCGTCCGGTCCCGATGTCGATGCTGGTCGTCATCACGTGGCGGTCCAGCTCGGCCGCATGGGTCCGGGTATAGCCCAGCGATCCCAGAATCCCCTGCTCTTCGCCGTTCCAGAGCGCGAACCGGATGGTGCGGCTGGGGCGAATGCCGAGCCGGCGGATCTGCCGCGCAATGTCGAGCACCAGCATCGCGTTGGCGCCATTGTCGAGCGCTCCGCCGCCCAGGTCCCAACTGTCGAGGTGGGCGCCGATCAGCACGATTTCGTCGGGCCGGGTGCTCCCGCGGATTTCGCCGATCACATTGAAGCTCTGAAAGGCCGGGCCGGTTTGCAAGTCGAGCTTCGCGGTCATGGTGAGCGGAGTTCCCGCGCGGAGCAGGCGGAGCGCGCGGAGCGCTCCGTCCCGTTCCATCACGAGCCCGAGTGCGTCGCGGTTGGCGAATCCCAGATTCAGGTTATGGCGATAGAGGAGATTGTTCGGTCGGGAGCCCATGTACACGATTCCCCGGGCTCCCGCCTGCCAAGCCCGTGCCTCGATCTGGCCCGACATCGCGTACTCCCGGAACAGCCCCTCGATATCCCTGAGCTCATCCTGCTCGATCAGGATCCAGGCGCCACGGATCCTGTCGGCGATCGCGGCGAAAGCGGTCGAGTCGCCGCGGCCACCGTCGAGCAGGGGCGCCGAGACGCCGGCGGCGGGCGTCGCCGCCGAAAACGGGAGCGCGGCTACCCGCGGGGAAAATGCGAGGTCGGCTCCCCGGATCGTCGCGGTGGACGCTCGCTCGAGCCAGAGACCCGGCATCGTAAACGGTTCGGTGCGGGCGTCCACCAAAGCCTCGCGGAACCGCGCCAGTCCCCACTCCACCGCTTTGATGTTCGCCTCGGAGCCGGTGGCACGCCCGCCGAAACCGTCCGTGAGATGCGCGAGATCGGTGAGCATCGGGGTATCGCCGAGCATCGCCGCCACCAGACGCGCCACATCGGCATCGGTCGCCTGCGCCGCCACTGCGGAGGGGAGGGATAGCGCCAGGACGAGAGCGGAGAACACCCGGAGGGGAAGTGCAGCCATTCCAATGATCCTGTGAGGAGGCGCGATGAATCTCCCCCGGGCGAGGGCCGGGCGCAACGCGCCGACCAGCGGCCTTGTCCTTCGGCGAAACCTATCGTAAGATATATCGTATGCTATGTCGCAGGACCTATCTTGAATGGGATGGTCAAAATGGATAAGTCGCGTGATGACTGGGGGTTGGGCGATTTTGCCGATTTCTTCTCATCCGGCTTTGGACCCGGCATGTTCGGATTCCGAATGGGTGGGGGACGGCATCGTGGCCACCGCCGCCGGAGCCAGATGTTCGAATCGGGCGAAGTGAAGTTCGTGATTCTCCGCCTGCTCAAGGAAAAGCCCCGCCACGGCTACGAGGTCATCAAGGCCCTCGAGGAGAAGCTCGCCGGGTGCTACACTGCGTCACCGGGCACGGTCTATCCCACGCTCCAGCTCCTGGAAGATCAGGGCTATGTTCGGGTGGTCGAGGAGGGCGGCAAGAAGGTCTATCACATCACGCCCGAGGGCGAGGCGTTTCTCGAAACCAACCGCGACGCCATCGAGGACATCTTCGACCGGGTGCGCGACACCGTGCGCGACTTCGCCGGCGGCCCGATGGGCGACCTGCACCAGGCCTTCGCGCGGGTAGCCAGCGTGACGTACAAGCGCGCCTGGCGCTGGGGCGCCGGGCATCCCGCGGTGCCGCGCATCACCGAGATCCTGAAGCGCACCGCGGACGAGATCGAAAAGGAGTGGGCCAAGGAGTAACTCGAAGGATCCTGGGAGACACGGCGATGCCGATGCACGCGCAATTCCCGAGCTGGATGATGTTCGTGCTGATCATGATGTTCATGGGGCCGATGATGCGGATGATGTTCGGCGGCCGGGGGTCCTGGGGCAAGCATGGTCGCGTCGAGGGCGCGGGCCGCGCCGAGATCACGCGGCTCGAAGGCGCGCTCGCCGAGCGGGACGCGATGCTCGATGACCTGCAGCACCGGATGTCGGAGCTGGAGTCCCGGCTCGACTTTACCGAGCGGCTGCTCGCGGAGCGCCGAGAACCCGCCGAGCTCCGCGACAAGTGAGCGGTAAGCGGTGAGCGGGAACTACCGCTCACTGCTCACTGGTCACCGCTTACTTTCCCCGGCATGCTCACAGCCGCCGTCTCGCTTCGCGGCCTTCGCAAGGTCTACGGTGACGTGATCGCCGTGGATGGCCTCGATCTCGATGTTCTGCCAGGTGAGTGCTTCGGGCTCCTCGGCCCCAACGGAGCGGGCAAGACCACCACCATCGAGATCTGCGAAGGCCTCACCACCCCCGACGCCGGCGAGGTGCTCGTGCTCGGCCAGCACTGGGATCACGGTCGCACGGCGCTTCGCGAGCGGCTCGGGGTGTCGCTGCAGGAAACCCAATTCAGTGAAAAGCTCACGGTACGCGAGACGCTGGAGCTCTTCCGGAGCTTCTACCGGCGCCCCCGTCCCCTCGAGGAAGTCCTCAACGCGGTGCAACTCGGCGAGAAACGGAACGGCCGGGTCGGCCACCTCTCCGGCGGGCAGAAGCAGCGGCTCGCGCTCGCATGCGCGCTGGTCGCCGATCCGGAGCTCTTCTTCCTCGACGAGCCGACGACCGGCCTCGATCCCCAGTCACGCAGACAACTCTGGGATCTGATCGATGGGGTCAAGCGGGCGGGACGGACTGTCGTGATCACCACGCACTACATGGAAGAAGCCGAGCGCCTCTGCGATCGCGTGGCGATCGTGGATCACGGCAAGGTGATCGCCCTCGGGACGCCCCTGCAGTTGATCGCCGACCTCGGGGCGCAGCACGTCATTGAATTCACCGTCAGCACCGACCAGCCATCCATCTCGGACGACGATCTGCTCCAGCTCGACGGGGCCTTGAGCCTTCGGCGGAAGGAGGACAGCTACCTCCTCGAATCCGCCCAGGCCCACCGCACCATTCCGGCGCTGCTTTCGCTCCTCGGCGCGCGCGGCCTTCCGCTCGCGCGGCTCCGCACCCACTCCGCCACGCTGGAAGACGTGTTCGTGCATCTCACCGGCCGTACTCTGCGCGATGGCTGACGGCGCGCGCCGCTGGTCGGAGCGGCCGCTGGTGCGGCTGGTTCACGTCCGCGTTCTCGAGTTCATCCGGGAGCCCGAGGCGATTTTCTGGACATTTCTTTTTCCGGTGCTCATGACCGCGGGTCTCGGCATCGCCTTCCGGAGCCGCCCCGAGTCGCCGTCGAAAATCGCGGTGCTCGGCTCCGCGCCGGCGGCCGCTGAGTCTGCGAAGCGCCTCGAGGGAAATCCTCTCTTAGAGATCGCGCTGATGGACGATTCCGCCGCCGCGAGGGCGCTGCGTACCGGCAAGGTCGCCCTCGTGGTCGTACCGCGCGCTCCCGACAACGTCGAATACCGCTTCGACGATACCCGCCCCGAGGGCCTTGCCGCGCGCCGATTGGTCGATGATGTACTACAGCGCGGAGCGGGGCGCGCCGATCCGGTCCTGGTGACCGAGACCCGGATCCAGGAGCGCGGCTCGCGCTACATCGATTTCGTGGTACCGGGTCTGCTCGGCATGAATCTGCTGGGCAGCGGGATCTGGGGGATTGGATTCTCGGTCGTGGATGCGCGGCGGAAGCGGCTGCTCAAGCGCCTGGTTGCGACGCCGATGCCCAAGGCGGCGTACCTGGCCTCGTTCATCATTTCCCGGCTGGCGCTGCTCGTGGTCGAGGCGGGGCTCCTGATCGCCTTCGGGATGCTCGCCTTCGGCGTGCCGATGCGAGGATCGATCGGGACGCTTCTGCTGATCTGCCTGCTGGGATCGCTCGCCTTCGGCGGGCTCGGACTGCTGATCGCCGCGCGGCCGCGGACCATCGAAGGCGCTTCCGGGCTGATGAATCTGGCGATGGTGCCGATGTGGGTCTTTTCCGGCGTCTTCTTCAGCGCCTCGCGCTTTCCGCAGGTGATCCAGCCCTTTGTGCAGGCGCTGCCGCTCACCGCGGTCAACGATGCGCTCCGCGCCAACATGCTGGAGGGCGCGACGCTCGCGCAGGTGGCGCCCGAGCTCGCGATCGTGACAGCGTGGATGGTCGGGTGCTTCGCGATCGCGCTGCGTATTTTCCGGTGGCAGTGACGGACTAGGCAGTTACTCCTCGCGCAACGCCTCCACCGGATCCACCCGCGCCGCCCGGCGCGCCGGGAGGAAGGCGGCAACCGTGGCGCTCATCGCTACGAGCCCGATCCCGATCCCGATCGTGACCGGGTCGTATGGGCTCACGCCGTACAACATCGACGAGAGCAGGCGAGCCAGCAACAGGAATCCACCGAGCCCAGCCACCAAACCGGACGCCGCCAGCAGGATGCCGCCACGGAGCACCATGCGAACCACATCGTTCGGCACCGCGCCCAGGGCGAGCCGAATACCCACCTCATGGGTCCGGCGGCTGGTGCTGTAGCTGAGGACGCCGTATACGCCGAGCACTGCCAGGAGCAGGGCAAGGACAGCGAAACCGGTGAGCACCAGCATGGCGAGCCGGCGGGCGCCCAGTGAATCCTCCACCCGCTCCTGCATGAGTCTGACGTCATAGACCGGGAGATTGCGGTCGAGCTCCGCCACTGCCGCCCGAACCTGCGGCACGATGGCGGCAGGCTCCTGCGAAGTGCGCAGGGTGAGGTACAGTCCGGAGTGCCAGGCCATTTGGCTGTAGGCGTAGTAGACAGTGGCTTTGTCGGGCTCGCTGAGATCGCCGTGCTTGATCGCGCCCACCACCCCGACGATGAGCGCATCGGGCCCCTGGTTGATCGTCCTTCCGATCGGGTTCTCCGAGCCGAAATACTGCCTGGCCAGAGACTCGTCGATGACGGCCACCGTCTGGCTGCCTTTCCGGTCCTCCGGAGTGAAGGATCGTCCCCGCGTCACCGGAATGCCGATCGCCTTGAAATACTCGGCCTCGACGAACCGCATGTCGGCATGACGCTCCGGCTCTCCCGGCGCAGCTGGCTTTCCGCGGATGTCGAACGGGCTGCTGTTGCGGCCGGGGCCGAAGGGCAAGTCGCTGATCCCGCCGGCGGCCTCGACACCCGGGATTGCCGCCAGACGGGCGCTGAGCCGGTCGAAGAACGCCGCCTTCCGCTCCGGCTGCTCGAACGTGGCGGCCGGCAGCGTCACCTGAAAGGTGATGACATTGGTCGGCTTGAAGCCCGGGTCGGTGTCAATAAGCCGGGCCAGGCTCCGGATCAGGAGTCCGGCGCCCAGCAGCAGCATGAGGGAGAGGGCGACCTGCGAAGCCACGGAAACCCGCAGCAGCCGGCTTCGGCCCGGGCCCGCGGAAGAGCCCCGCGCCGCCTCCCGCAGCACGCCATGGAGGTCGGCCCGCGCGGCGCGCAAGGCGGGCGCGATCCCGAACAGCAGCGCCGAAATCAGGGTGACGGCGGCGGCGAAGACGAGCACCGGCGGGTCGAGATGCAGGTCGCTGAGGACGGGGAGCGTAGGCGCCGCCATGTGGGTGAGCGCCTTGATCGCGATCGCTGCGAGGGCTATGCCGAGCCCGCCGCCTGCGACGGCGACGAGCGAGCTCTCCACCAGCAGCTGCCGGACGATCGGCCACTTGCCGGAACCCATCGCCGCGCGCACCGCGAGCTCCTTCTCCCGCCCCGCGGCCCGCACCAGCTGCAGATTGGCGACATTCGCGCACGCGATCAGCAGGACCAGCGAGACCGCCACCATCAGCAGCTTGAGCAGCGGCTGCAGCTCTCCGGCCTGGACCGCGACCAGCGATGTGGCCGACAGGAAGAGCTGGCCCTCGATGGAATTGCTCCGCGGGGCACCGCCCCGCCATTCGGTTGTGATTCGCTCGAGCCCGGCCGTCATCTGCTCGGGTGAAATGCCCGGCCGGATCCGGCCGATCGCCGTGGTGCTCCAGGTGCCGCGCCGTTGCCGAACCTCCGGCGTCAGCGCAATCGGTACATAGACCTGCGCCATCGGGCGATACCGGAAGCTCGCGGGAAGCACACCGATGATCTGGTAGGTCCGGCCGTTCAGCTCGATCGGGCGGCCGATCACGCCCGAGTCGGCCCCTGCCCAGGTCTGCCAGAAGCCATCGGTCAGCACGGTGACCTTGTCGTTGCCGTTCTCGGATTCATCCGGCCGGTAGAGCCGGCCCAAGGCGGCCTGCACCGCGAAGAGGTCAAAGAAGGGTCCCATCGTTCGCACCGCGCTGATCCGGGACGGTTCGCCCGCCCAGGTCAGATTGAAGCTGGCGCCGGACACCCCGGCGAATTGCTCGAAGAGCTCGGGGTGCCTGCCGATCTCCTCGATCTCGGGCGGAGAGAGCTGGCCGCCGAAGAGCTTGAGTCCCGGCGCGTTCTGCTGGATCACGAACAGGCGATCGAGGTCCGGTACGGCGAGCGGTCTGAGCAGCACGCCGTTCACCGCGCTGAAGATCGCCGTGTTGGCCCCGATGCCGAGCGCCAGTGTGAGCACCGCTACCAGGATGAACCCGGGACTCTTGCCCAGCCCGCGCAAGCCGAACCGCACATCGCGCGACAGCGCCTCGAGCGAGTCCCCCACGGTTCGCTTCCGCACCATCCGGCGGTCGATCTGCTCCACCATGGCGCCGATGGCCGGCAGATCGCCAAAGCGTGCCCGCGCGTCGCGCTCCGCCTCCTCCCGGGAAAGCCCTGCGGCCATCAGCTCGTCGATGCGCTCCTCCAAGTGAAAGCGCAGCTCGTCGGACACCTCCCGTTGCACACCTCGGCGTCCCAGCGGCAGCCGGAATACCCGGCGCAAACCTTCCCATCGGTCGGTCATCGCGTCCCCGCCGCCGTGATTACCAGTCGCACCGCCTCGCTGTACCGGGTCCATTTGCTCAGCTCGGCGCCGAGCTGCCGGCGTCCCAGGGCGGTGAGCTGGTAGTACTTGGCCCGCCGTCCCTTGTCCGTATATCCCCACTCCGCCTCGAGCCATCCGCGCTCCTCCAGCCGGTGCAGCGCGGGATAGAGCGCGCCCTCCTCGATCTGCAGTCGCTGTTGGGTGGTATGCTCGATCCAGCGGACCACACCCAGTCCGTGCATCGGCCCCCAGCTCAGGGCTTTGAGGAGCAGGAGATCGAGGGTGCCGCGAAGCAGGTCGAGATCGGGCGAGGCCACGGGCGTTCCGGTCGAAGGAGACCACCTAACCTAAGGTTCTTAGGTTAAGACGCAAGATCTCCGAAAATCGTTGCATCGCGGGCGCCGTTGTTTAGGCAGGAGGCAGGTGACAGGAGGCAGGAGGGGAAACGCCATTCACTCCTGCCTCTTGCCTGCTGCCTGCTGCCTGAACAGGTAACTTGGTCTTCACTTCCAGACTCCCCGAGGCCCGCCCGCGATGCGAGCGTACCGTTTCGTTGACCTTCCCGCCCTCCTGTCCGTCCTTTCCGGGACGACCTCACTCGGTGCGCAGGACGGGTTTCGCCCAAACGTCAAGCCATCCCTCGCGATCACGCGGGCGGCGGGCGCCATCACCATCGATGGCGAGCTGGGCGATCCGGGCTGGGTCGGTGCGGCGCGCGCGGTGAACTTCACCGAGGTGAGCCCCCGCGAAAGCGTCCAGCCCGAGGTGGAAACCGAGGCGTGGATTACGTACGACGCCACGCACTTGTATGTCGCCTTCATCGCCAAGGATGACCCACGCTCGGTTCGTTCGTCTCTGACCGACCGGGACGCGATGTACCAGGACGATTACATCGGGATCCTGCTCGATACGTACGGTGATGCGTCGTGGGGGTACTACCTGTTCGCCAATCCGAAGGGGATCCAGGGCGATCTCCGGTTCAGCGCCAGCCGGGGAGAAGACGAGCGATTCGACATTATCTACAAGTCGGACGGGAAGCTGACGGCGGATGGCTTTGTCGTCGAGATGGCCATTCCCTTCGCGAGTCTCCGCTTTCCCGACCGTCCCACCCAGACCTGGCGGGCGTCGATCTGGCGCAACCGGCCCCGGGCCAGCGAGCAGCACATCACCTGGGCGGCAACCCAGCGGGGCGATCCCTGTTCTGCCTGCCAGTTCGGGACGCTGACGGGCATCGAAGGGATCAAGCCCGGCGGCGCGCTGGAGCTGATTCCGGCGGCGGTCTCCACCCAATCGGGCGCGCTCAACGACTCCGATGACCCGGCTTCTGGTTTCCGCAACGGCAAGGTGGTCGGCGATCTCTCGCTCACCGCGAAGTACTCGTTCAAGTCTGGTCTTACCGCCGAAGCCACGGTCAATCCCGATTTCAGCCAGGTGGAGTCCGACGCCTCGCAGGTGGACGTGAATACGACCTTTGCCCTCTCCTTTCCGGAGCGACGCCCGTTCTTCCAGGAAGGCGGCGACCTCTTCGGCACCAATCTCAGCATCGTGTACACCCGCAACATCAACGACCCGCTCGCCGCGGTGAAGCTGGTGCAGCGCACCGGCCGCAGCTCGATCGCCTATCTGGGAGCGCGCGACGACCGCTCTCCAATTCTCCTGCCGTTCGAGGAGCGGAGCTTCACCGCGCGCGGCGGGAGAAGCGTCTCCAATATCGTGCGAGGCCGCCGGACCTTCGGGCGCAATTCATATCTGGGGGCGATCCTGACCGATCGGCGCCTCTCGGGGGGCGGCGGCGGCTCGGTGGGCGGAGTCGACGGCAGCGTCGCCTTCGCCAAGCAGTATCAGCTCGAGTTCCAGCTGGTCGGCAGCCAGACGCGCGAGCCAAACGACCCGTCACTCACCACGGGCGTCGATGCGCTCACGTTCGACCGGGGGAAGCACACCGCCCGGTTCGACGGGGAGACCTTCGAGGGGTACGCGCAGCGCACCAGCCTCGAGCGCAGCGGCCGGACCTGGAACTTCGACTTCGACTACTACGCCTCGACCCCAACCTTCCGGGCGGACAACGGGTTCGAGACCCGCAATAATTCCCGGCGCACCTCGATGTCTCAGGGACTCAATTTCTATCCGACGAACAGTTTCATCGAGCGGATCAGTCCGCGGGCCTCGCTCTTCCGGAACTGGAATTTCGAGGGCGCCCGCAAGGCACAGGGGCTGGCACTCGAGCTCAATGCCCAGCTCAAGGGCCAGACCGAGTTTTCCTTCGAATACAATGCGCGGGATGAGCGGTTCCGCGGGGTGATGTTCGAAGGCCTCGATCAGTTCGCCGTCGGGGTCGAGACGGCATTCAGCGAGCACGTCGGATTCGAAGTCTCCTTCGAGCTCGGCGAGAGCATCGCCCGCAACGTCGCGACCCCGGTGATCGGGAGGGGGAGCGACATCGAAGCCTCGGCGACGATCCGCCCGGCCAGTTGGATCGCCCTTCGCCCGTCCTACGTGCACTCCGATCTTTCCGCAGGGGGCCAGCAGATCTTCAGCGGCTACATCCTGCGAAACCGCGCGGACCTGCAGTTCACCCGCGGGCTCTTCCTGCGCCTGGTGGTGGAATACGACAACTTCGACCGGGCGCTCATCGTGGAGCCGCTGCTCTCCTATCGGCTCAACCCGTTCTCGCTCATCTATCTCGGATCGTCGCGCGGGTACCAGGAATTCGATGGACCGTCGGGATGGACCCGAACGGAGACGCAGTACTTTGCGAAGGTGCAGTACTTGGTCAGGAAGTAGGGGGAGGGGTCAGCCCCTTCGAATAACCACCCCCCCATTCGTGGTGATGACGCGTATCGTCGCCCCGCCGCGGCCGAGGTCGGTCGTGATCCGGCGCCCGATCCGGCCCTGCACCGTCACCGGAAAATTGATGTCGATGCCGCCATTGACCGTCCCGGTTTCGAGGTGGGCCGAATAGCCGTTCGGAATGCGAACCGTCACCCCGCCATTCGTGGTCACCGCATCGAGTCCCTTGCCCTGCCACCGGTCGCCGTCGAGCCGCACGTTCATGCCGCCGTTGGTCGTTTCCGCCACCACGTCGCCGCCGACCGCCTCGAGGTGAATCCCGCCGTTCATCGTCGTGAGCCGCAGCACGCCGCTCACATCCACCACCGAGATGCCGCCATTCATGGCGCGCAGATCGAGGTCGGAACGCGACGGGACTTCCACTTCGTAGCTGACCGACCACCATTCCCGTCTCCCGGTTTCCGGCCCTTCGGCGTAGATCCGGCTTCCGTCGGTGCGAATCCGGATTTCGCGGGCGATTTCTTCGGCCCGCTCCTCGGTGCGAGCGTTGGCCTGGATCCGGGCGCGGATCAGCACATCGCGGCGGCTCGAGCCAAACACGCTGACGCCGCCATTGGTCCGCCCGTCGATGACCAGGACGCCATCGGGGCTCTGCATCGTCGATTCGCTGATCCGGCAGAACCGCTCGGAGTCGCGAGCGCCCTCCCGGTTGCAGTCCCGGTTCCACGATTCGGAGCTGAAACGGCGCTGCGCCAGGGCCGGCGAGGTGGTCAGGCAGATCAGGGCAGCCGCGCCAAGCACCCAGCGCACGCGGTTGTTGGGGAGAGTCATTGGCAAGGTCCTCCATCAGGGGACAGGGTCCGGATCAGGATCAGACATCCCGACCACGGATTTCGTTGCGCGGCCGCCCGCCACCCCCTGAATCCTGACCCCTGTATCCCATACCGCGCTCGGCACTCCCGATCCCGCCCTTCTGGACCAGCTCCGAGCCACGCTGGACTCGACCTACGACATCGAGCGGGGGCTTGCCGGGCGGATGAGCCGGGGCTTCGTCGCCACCGAGTGCGTCGCGCTGGAGCGGATGACCTCTGACCCCGCGATCGACCAGGTCACCGACCGCTCCGACAAAGCCGACGGGCCTGCGGCCGGCACCGCTGGCGGGGATACTCTGAGAGCGGCAAATGACCCACTACCCGAAAACCGGCGACCTAGCATGGCGTCCCCGAATCGTCGATCTTCTCTTGTATGCCCCGTCACCCCGGTTCCCCCTGGTGTCGGTTTTTTCTCATCGCCCTGCTCGCCGCGCCCTGCGCGAGCGCCCAGACGGTGCGCGTGCGCGTGCTGGAGGATTCTTCTCGCGCGCCGGTCGGCGGCGCGATCGTCCGGCTGCTCCGCGGCGACTCCACGCTGGTCCAGGGGCTCACCAGTGCGGTGGGGCGGGTCACCCTCCTTGCCCCGGCACCGGGCCGCTACCTGCTCCGGGTGAGCCGCATCGGCTACGCCATCTCGGCCCCGATCCCGATCGAGCTCGCCGCCGGTGAGACCCGCGGAATCGACCTCGCCCTGCCGACCGTCCGGGTCAGCCTCCCCACCATCGTGGTCCGCGGCAAGAAGCAGTGCGGCGGACTGCCCGACGAGCGGGCCACCGCGGCGGTACTCTGGGAGCAGATCCGCCAGGCACTCACCCGGACGCAGCTCTCCGAGCGGAGCCCCCGGCTGTTCAACGGGGACACGGCTGTTCGCGAGCTGACCCGGGGCGGCGTGGTGCGTGAGGAGCACCGCTCTCCGGAGCGGACGGGAAGCGGAAAGCCGTTCGTGACGCGCCCTCCCGCCGAGCTGGCGAGTCAGGGCTTCGTGCGGTCCCGCGACGACAGCATCTCGTTTTATGCCCCCGACGCGGACCTCCTGCTCTCCGACCAGTTCGTCGCGACCCACTGCTTCACCGTTTCGCCGCCGCCCGACAGCCTGCCGGGACACATCGGGCTGCGCTTCGAGCCCGCCGCCGGCCGGCGCGTCGCGGACATCCGGGGCGTGCTCTGGGTCGAGCGGCAGACCGTTGAGCTTCGGCTGCTCGAGTTCCAGTACACCACCTCGCCCCTGCACGGTGTGGGTGCCATTCCCGGAGGGCGCCTCGCCTTCGGCAGGCTGGCCAGCGGTGAGTTCTACGTGCGGGACTGGGTCATCCGGATGCCCAAGATCGAGCGCAGCCGCTCCAACGTCCTGGGCCTGGCGGGAACCGAGCGCGATTCGCTGCTGGGCTACCTCGAGGTCTCGGGCCGCGCCGCGCCCGCCGCGGAGCCGCGCGGCATCGTGACGACGGCGATCCTCACCGGCATGGTGTACGACAGCCTCTCCGGCCACGGGCTTGCCGGCGTGGTCGTCACGGTGGCGGGGGCGCCGGACCGCGCGGTCACCGATTCCCTCGGCACCTTTGCGCTGTCGGTACCGGTGAGCGGATCGAGGATCGTGACGCTCTCGCATGAACTGCTCGACCTCCTGCCGGAGCGGGCGACCCGCACCGTCAAGCTGGTTCCAGGCGCGCCGGCGCACATCATCACCGCGACGCCGGGGCCGGCCGCGGTGGCCCAGCGAATGTGCCGGGGTGAAACCGGCGCGGCTGGCCTGGTGGGCCTCATCGCGCGGCAACCGGAGCGGCCGCTCGCGGATATCTCCGTCGAGGCAACCTGGTTTTCCGTGCAGGGTAGTGCTGGAGTACGGCGGCAGACCGAGACCACCAGGAGCGACGAGCGCGGGCTGTGGGCGTTCTGCGATCTGCCCGCGGGCGTGCCGGTGACGGTGCGCCAGCTCGACGGACAGCGGGAAGTCGCACTCGTGAACGAGACGGTCGACCCGCTCCGATTCCGCTGGCTTGTGTTGGGTGACACGGCCGCCCCCGCGCCTGCC
>CAZHSO010000050.1:0-25951 GCA_964535105.1 uncultured Gemmatimonas sp. | reverse complement strand
TCGGTGCCGGGCCGGATGCCGAACTGCTGTCCGCCGCCGTGGATGATCGCCTCGATCGCCTTGCGATCGCGCACGATGAGCGCGCCGATTCCCTTTGGTGCGCCGATCTTGTGGCCGGAAATGGTGAGCAGGGTGCAGGGAAGATCCCGAAGCGTAACCGGCACCTTGCCGAATGCCTGCACCGCATCGCTGTGGAGGAGCACGCCGGCCCCCGCGCACCGTCGCGCGATTTCCTCCACCGGCTGCCGCACCCCGGTCTCGTTGTTCACCCACATCACCGACACGACCGCGGGCTTTCTGGCGAGCGCCGCACCGAGGGCCTCGAGATCGAGCAGCCCGTCCCAATCCACCGGCAGCAGAATCTCCTCGCCGCCCAGGTGCTTGACCTGGTGTGCGGCGGCAAGGACCGCTTTGTGCTCCACCGCGGACACCGCGACGAGCATCGGATGTTCGTGATGCCGCGCCGCGAGCGCCGCCCCGATGACGGCGAGGTTGTCGGCCTCGGTGCCACCGGAAGTGAATACCACCTGCGTCGGCTCGGCACCCACTGCCATCGCGACTTCGCGGCGTGCCTGCTCCAGGCCGGCGCGCGCGGCGCGGCCGAACCGGTGGGAGCTGGAGGGATTGCCGAAGTTCCCGCTCCCGAGGAAGGGGAGCATGGCCTCGAGCACGCCGGGGCGCACCGGGGTGGTGGCGGCGTGGTCCAGATATACGGGTGGCACGGGCATGGGGGAAATCTACGAGGGTGAGCGGTGAGCGGTAAGCGGTGAACGGGGGCTGGTCCCGCTGACCGCTTACCGCTCACCGCTTACCTTTGGGCCATGCCAGTCGACATTCTTGCCATCGCCGCCCATCGGGACGACGTCGAGCTCACCTGCGCGGGCACCCTCCTCAAGGCCCGCGACCAGGGCCACAGCACCGGAATCCTGGACTTGACCGCCGGGGAGGCGGGCACGCGGGGGAGTGCGGGACTGCGAAGCGAGGAGGCGGCTCGCGCCGCCGAGATTCTCGGCGTGACCGAGCGGCGCAACGCCGGGCTCCGGGACGCGCATCTGGAGAACAACGAGGCGTCCCGGCGAGTAGTGGTCGAGGCCATCCGCCATTTCGCCCCCCGCGTCGTCATCCTTCCGTTTCCGGTGGGCCGCCACCCCGACCATCGCGTGACCTCTGAGCTGGGCCGGGACGCCTGCTTCCTATCGGGGCTCGCGAAGTATCCGGCCGACGGGTCACCCCACCGGCCGTTCAAGATTCTCTACGCACTCTCCTACCGGGAAGACCCCCCCAAGCCGACGCTCGTGGTGGACATCAGCGCCCAGTTCGAGCGAAAGATGGCCGCGATCAAGTGCTACGCCAGCCAGTTCGACGCGGTGATCAGCGCGGGCGAGATCTTTCCGACCGGGCAGGATTTGTACAGCAGGGTGGAACACCAGAACGGGGCCTACGGCTCACTCATCCGCACGCGCTATGGGGAGCCGTACTTTACGCATGAGACGGTGTTGGTGGAGGACGTCGTGATGCTGGGAGTGCAGAGTATGTAGGACGCGAGGACGCGAAGGCGCGAGGACGCGAACTGATCTACCGCGTCTTCGCGTCTCCGCGTCTCCGCGTCTCCGCGCCCTACTCGTGCCTCAACGCCTCCACCGGATCCATCCGTGACGCCCGGTTCGCCGGCAGCATCCCGAACACCAGTCCGATCCCGATCGAGACCATCGCGGCGACCAGCGCGCTCCAGAGTGGTATTCCCGACTGCATCGCCAGGATTCGTTTGACCAGCTCCCCCACCCCCAGCCCGAAGAGAATCCCGATCAGGCCGCCGATCAGGGTGAGGGTCGCGGCCTCCACCAGGAACTGCCAGAGGATTTCCTTCCGGGTGGCGCCGCATGCCATGCGGAGCCCGATCTCGCGCGTGCGATCGGTCACCGAGACCATCATGATCGCCATCACGCCGATGCCGCCGACCAGGAGCGCCACGCTCGAGATCGCAGTCATCACCAGGAAAAACATCGAGGTGAGCTGGTCAATTACCTCCAGGATCTGATCCTGGGTGATGAAGTCGAAGGTATTCGGCATGCTGGGCCGGAGACCGCGCACCCGCCTGAGCGCGACCGTGGCTTGGTCCTTGGCATCGGTGACCGAGATCCCCGGGCGGCCCAGCACCACGATGAACAAATCGTTGGTGTCGCTGTACCGGAAGGCGTGCTTGGCCACCTGGTACGGCACGATCGCGCCAACGACGAAGCCGGGCGCCTGGAAGGCGTTGTCAGGCGGCTGCCACAGGCCGATGACCCGGAACGGCCGCGAGCCGATCCGCACCATCATGCCGAGGGGATCGATTCGGCCGAAGAGGCGGCGGGCCATCTCGACCTCCAGCACCGCGACCTCGGCGCCGCTCAGCTCGGCAGTGGTGAAGAACCGGCCCGCGGCGACGCTCCCGCCCGAGATTTCCATGAACGCGTCGTCGGCGCCCTGAATCACGACCATCTGAGTCCGGCTGCTCTGGTACTCGATCCGGTTGAACGACTGGTTCCAGAGGCCGGCGTGACGGATGTCGTGAGCGCGCGCGATGGCTCGGGCGTCCTCCTCGTTGAGGACCGGGCGAATCCGGACCTCGTAGGGAAGGTTGTCGGGATTGAGCGGCGTCTGCGAAAAGAACCGCATCACGTAAAACGCGTTCGGCGATGCCGCATTGAGCGAATTGAAGATCTGGGTCTTGACGCCGTCCACGATCGACGCCATCAGCATTACCGTCGAGACGCCGATCACCACGCCGAGGATGGTGAGGAACGACCGGAGCTTATTAGTCCGGAGGGTACGGAGGGCGACCGCGACGCCCTCATCGAGATTCCGCAGGATCATCCGTTATTCCTGGCGAAGTGCGGTGATCGGGTCGAGCTTGGCGGCGCGGCTGGCCGGATAGACGCCGAAGAGAATGCCGGTCCCGGCGCCCAGCGCGAGGGCCACGCCGATCGACCAGGCGGTCACTCTGGCCGGCAGCGGGCTGATCGACGAGATCACGAATGCCAGCAGCCCACCACCCAGAATCCCGAAGATGCCGCCGAGCATCGAGAGGAGCACCGCCTCCACCAGGAACTGGCGCCGGATGTCCCGCTGCCGCGCGCCCAGGGATCTCCGGATGCCGATCTCGTAGGTGCGCTCGTTGACCGACATCAGCATGATGTTCATGATCACGATGCCACCGACCACGATACCGATGCAGACCACGGCGGGGATGATGGTGAACAGCACCCCGGTGAGCGAGGTCCAGAACGCCACCAGCGCGTCGGCCTTGTCGAGGGTAAAGTCGTTCGGCTCGCCGGGACGGAGGCGGTGCGCCACCCGCATCGCCTCCTCCGCGCGGGCCATCGCGTTAGGCAGCTGGGCGGCATCGGGCAGCTTGACCGACACGGTGGCCGTCAGC
Organism: uncultured Gemmatimonas sp.; assembly: GCA_964535105.1. Classification (GTDB taxonomy): domain Bacteria; phylum Gemmatimonadota; class Gemmatimonadetes; order Gemmatimonadales; family GWC2-71-9; genus JABFSM01. Next base: position 22,533 of record CAZHSO010000050.1, on the reverse strand, counting down.
CGGCGTCCATACAGCGCCTCGAAGGTGCTGAGCGGCAACAGGGCGAATCCGTCGAAGGATTGCCCGAGCACCCGCCCTTTCTTGGCGGTCACCCCCTTGATCGTGATCTCGCTCCCGGCAATCCGGATCTTCTTGCCGACGGCCAGGGCGGGATCCTCGAACAACTTGTCCGCGACCTCGGGCCCGACCACCGCGACCAGGCGGCGCCCGGTCACGTCGGGCTCGGTCAAAGGATCGCCATGCGCAATCCGGTAATCCTGCACCACCTGGTATTCAGGGGTGACGCCGAAGATGAGCACGCTCCCGACCGTCCGGTTGCGGTACGAGATGTCCGCGAACGGAGGGGGCCAGCCCGACTGCAGCGACACCGCCTCCGCGTCGGTGACGGCAGCGCGGACGACCAGGGCGTCTTCCCGCGAAATGATCGGGCGCTTGTTGACCTCGCGGACGGTCGAGTCGTCCAGGTAGCCCAGGGCAATCGGTGAGCGGCGGACCTGGAAGGAGTTGGTGCCGATCATCGCGCCGCGGAGATTGTCGCGGACGTAGAAATTCATCCCCTGGATGATGGCCACGACCGCCACCAGGAAGCCGACCGACACGATGATGCCGAGCAGGGTGAAAAACGAACGGAGCTTGCTGGTGCGGATCGCTTCGAGGGCGAGGAAGAAGGCCTCTTTCAGGGGCATACCACAAAAGTAAGCGGTACGCGGTAAGCGGGAGAAGCTCTTCCCACTCACCGCTCACCCTGCAATGGCCTACTCGTACCGCAGCGCTTCCACCGGATCGAGCCTGCTCGCCTTCGTCGCCGGGTACATCCCGAAGAATACGCCGGTGACCGCGGAGGCCAGCAGCGCCGCCACGACCGACCACAGCGGGACCGCGGCGGGAACCGGGGTCCAGGAGGCGATGCCCCAGGCGATCAGGACGCCAACGGCAAGGCCGATGACTCCGCCGATCAGTGTCAGCGAGGAGGCTTCGACCAGAAACTGGAATAGGATCTCGCGCCTGGTGGCCCCGAGCGCCTTCCGAATCCCGATTTCCCGGGTGCGCTCGGTGACCGAGATCATCATGATCGCCACCACGCCCACGCCACCGACCATGAGGCCGACGCTCGACAGCGCGAGCATCACCAGGAAAAAGCCGCTGGTCACCGAGTTGAAGGTCTCCATCAGCTTGTCCTGGGTCACCACCGTAAAATTGTTTTCCTGTGAGGGCCGGAGCCCCCGCTTGACGCGGAGCGCGGTGATGACCTCGTCCTGCGCCTGGGCCACGGTCGCCGTCTCGGTGGGGAGGACGACAAAATCCAGCCATCCCTTGAACCAGTCGGCCACTTTGGTGAAGGAGGAATGGGGAATCATGGCCATCGAGCTGGTGCCGCCACTGAACAGACTCGCCGCGTCGGCGTAGACGCCGACCACCTGGAATGGCTGGCCGTAGATCTTGATCCGCCTGCCGACCGGGTCGAGGCCTGGGAAGAGCGTCTCGGCCAGTTTGTCGTTGATGACGGTCACGTTGCTGCCGGCCGCAAATTCGATGTCGGTCCAGTTGCGGCCGGCGGTGATCGTGCCGCCGGACACCAGCGGCCAATTGGTGGTGTAGCCGATGAGCTGGACGCTGGACAGCTTCTGATCCTCGTAGCCCACCGGGCCGCTGGTCGACTCCCGGTAGCCCACATCCTTCACCGACGCGAGCGTCCGCAGGAGCTGGGCTTCCTCCGTTGTGAGCCACGGATTGCGCCGCCACGGGGACATCTCGTCGGATCCGTCGGAGATGTTGAGTCCGCCCTGGAAGAAGCGGAACACGAAGAAGGTTTTGGGCCCGAGGGTCTCGAGCTGCGCGGCAACCGCGCGGTTGATGCCGGTGATCGCGGAGGCCATCGCGATGACCACCATCACCCCGATGGCGACGCCCAGGATGGTGAGCGCTGCGCGCACCTTGTTGGCGCGCACTGAGTCGAGCGCCATCCCCATGCCCTCGAGGATGCGCGCCCCGCTCCCGCCCAGTCCGCTGATCTTTTTCATTCTGCCCGAAGTGCGGTGATGGGATCGAGTTTGGCCGCCCGGGTGGCGGGGTATATACCGGCGATCATGCCCACGGCCACCCCGAGCGACACGCCGACCAGCACCGACCAGGGCGCCACCGCGGCGGGAAGCGGCGTCAGGGAGCGCACCGCGAACGCCAAACCGATGCCGGCCAGGATGCCGATCCCCGCGCCGACGGTGGAGAGCGTCGCCGATTCGACGACGAATTGCGCCAGGATATCGCGGCGCTTGGCCCCCAGCGCCTTGCGGATCCCGATCTCGACGGTGCGCTCGGCCACCGCCATCAGCATGATGTTCATGATCACGATACCACCCACCACCAGGCTCACCGACACCAGCAACGGCAGTGCGGTCATGAGAATGGCCGAGATCTTGTTCCACCCCTCGAGGGCGCCCTCGGCGGTCTGCATCGCGAAGTTGTCATCCTGCTGCGGCTTGAGCCGGCGGCGGATGCGCATCGCTTCCTGCGTTTCGGCCAGCGCGGCCTTCATCCCCACGACGTTATCCGCACGGACGTGCAGCTCATCCATGAAGCCGGAACGGCAGGCCACCCGGTGGACCGGGGAGTCGAACGGTACCACGGCGAACTTGTCGAGCGAGAACCCGAAAATGGTGCCCTGCTTGGCCAACCGGCCGATCACCCGGTACGGCAGCCCCTCGATGGCGACACTCTTCCCGATGGGATCGGCGCCCTTGAACAGTTTCTCCGCGATCTCCCACCCGATCACCACCACCGCCAGCCCAGCCTGCGCCTCCTGTGGCGTGAAGACCCGACCCGACTCGAGATCGAGATTCTTGATCCGGAACATCGGGGCATCGGCGGTCCAGACGTCCACGTCCTTTGCGGTGGTGCCGTTCCACATCAGCGGGAGCCGCTCGCTGCAAAAGCGCGAGAAGATGGCCGGTGTCTGCATCCTCGACTCGACGAAGTCGGCCTCGAAGTAGTTGATGCGGGGCCGCCGTGACCACTCGCGCCACTGTTCCTCCGACGCGTTGCTGAAATTTGGCATCCGCCGGAGCTGGAATGTGTTGAGCCCGACCAGCTTGTTGGCGAACTCATCCTCCATGTACACGTTCATGCCCTGGACGATCGAGACCACGGCGATCAGGAAGGTGACGCCGATCAGCACGCCCAGCAGCGAAAAGAAGCTCTTCAGCCTCTGGGTGCGGATCGTCGTCAGCGCCATGCCGACTGCGTCCTTGAGCATCATGTCAGGCCGCCGCGTCCCGGCGGCGAGTGTCGCTCGCCACCCGGCCGTCGCGCAGCAGCACCACCCGCTGGGCGTGCGCGGCGATCTCGGCTTCGTGGGTGACCATGATGATCGTCTGCCCCTGCTGCTGCAAGGTCTCGAAGACCCGCATGATCTCCTCGCTGGTCGTGCTGTCCAGGTTTCCGGTGGGCTCGTCCGCCAGCAGGATCGCGGGCTCGTTCACCAGCGCCCGGGCGATCGCCACCCGCTGCCGCTGCCCGCCGGAGAGCTCGTTGGGCCGGTGATCCATCCGGTTGCCCAGGCCGACGCGGGTCAGTGCCGCCTTGGCCCGGTCGTGCCGTTGCCGGGCGCTGATCCCGGCGTACACGAGAGGCAGCTCGACGTTGGCCAGCGCCGACGCCCGCGGCAGCAGGTTGAAGGTCTGGAAGACGAACCCGATCTCGCGGTTGCGCACCCGCGCCAGCGCGTCGTCCGGCATGCGGGAGACTTCCTGCCCGTTAAGCCAGTACTCCCCGCGGGACGGCGTATCGAGGCAGCCGATCAGATTCATCAGGGTGGACTTGCCGCTCCCCGACGGTCCCATGATAGCCACGTACTCGTTCCGCCGGATCTCCAGCGACACGCCCCGCAACGCCTGCACCGTCTCCACACCCATTTCATAGGTGCGGATCAGGTCGCGGATCTGGATGACGAGGTCGCTCATGGGGTCTTCTTCTGGGCGTCCGCGCCCTTCACGTCGCGCGCCTGCTTGACCTTGGTGCTGTCCTTGAGGTCGCGCACCGCCTGGTAGGGGCCCGCGACGACGGTGTCACCCGCCTTGAGACCTTCGAGCACTTCGAAGTGCTCGTCGCCGGCGATGCCCACCTTCACGGGCCGGAACATCGCGACGCCGTTCTCCACCACGAACACGCCTTCGCGGTCCTTCGGCTTCTTGCCGGCGGCCGGCGCGCCCACGGGGGCGCCGTTCCCGCCCTTCACTTCGTTCGGCACGTCCTCGTGCGCCCGCACGGTCAGCGCGATGATCGGAATCGAGAGCGACTGCTTCCGGGTATCGGTGATGATGCGCGCGGTCGCCGAGAGATCGGGACGAATTCCCGCCGGCGGCTGGTCGAGCGTGATCTCCACGTCGAAGTCCACCGCGCGGTCGGTCGATCCGCCGCTCGTGGAGCCGGTCTGCGAGAGCTTGGCGCTGTTGCTGATCTTGGTCACGCGGCCGACGAAGGAGGTGTCGGGGAAGGCGTCGATGCTGACCGACACGGAGTCCCCGAGATGCAGGCGGACCACGTCGGTCTCGTCCACCTGCACGCGGGCGAGAACCACCGACAGGTCGGCGATCGTCATCAGGAGGCCGGTTTCCCGGGAGAAGGTGCCGGGCACCGCGACTTCGCCCTCCTCGACAGCAAGGCGGACCACCCGGCCGGCGATCGGCGCGGTGAGGCGCGTCTTGGAGAGATTGCTCCGCGCCTCCGCGAGCGCCGCCCGCGCCTGGTCCACCCCCGCCTGAGACGCCTTCAGATTCGCCTCCGCCACGTCGAAGGCCTGGACCGCCTGCTCCACGGTTTCGCGCGCGATCAGCTCGGCGTTCGCCTTCTGGATTTCGAGCGTGCGGTCCCGCTGGCGCCTGGCCTGATCGCGGTTGGTGCGGGCCTGCGCCAACGACGCCTCCATCTGCGACACCTGGCCCTCGAGCCGGTTCACCACGGAGAGGTACTGGTCCGGCTCGATCTGGATGAGAAACTGGCCCTTCTTGACCAGGTCACCCTCCTTGACCGCGATCTGGGTGATCCGCCCGGTGATATCGGAGCTGACATCCACCTTGGTCTCCGCCTCGATCTTGCCGCTGGCGGTGACCGCGGCGACGAGGTCGCGGCCAGAAACCGGCTCGAGCCGAACCTCGGTGGCGCGGCTGCCCCTCTTGGCGGCCGTCAGGGCGAAGAGGCCGCCGCCAACCACGACGACGATCGCGAGGCCCAGAGTCCACTTGGCACGACGTGACATGATCGATCCTCTTTCAGCGCAGTGGGCGGCCAACCGCGAGCTCGAGCGCCGCGACGGCCTTGTGGTATTCGTAGATCGCGTTCACATAATCCCCTTCGGCGCGCGTGACGTTGTTCTGCGCGTCCGACACTTCGAGCGACGATCCGGCGCCGAGCCGGTACCGGTCCCGGGAAAGGCGGAGCTGCTCGCGGGCCGACTGGCGGCTCTGCTCCTGCACCTGGATCGAGAGATACGCATTGGTGACGCCGAGGAAACGAGCCGCGACCTCCGCTTCGACCTGGAGCCGCCGCGCGCGGACGCTCTCCGCAAGATCGTCCTCCGCCGCCTGCGCCTGCGCCACCTGAAGATTCCGGGTGAAGCCGTCGAAGATCGGCAGTGAGATGCTGAGCCGTGCGGAGAAGGGCTGCTTGACGAAGTTGAACGGGAAGACGTTGTTGTTCCTGATCAGCTGGTCGCGAACTCCCGGAAGCAGTGCGTCGCCCGTCGCGTCGAGATTCGAGAACGCGTTGCAGTCGGCGATGATGCCGCCGTTCGGGTATCCCGCCACGCCGCCGCCGGGGAGCGTTCCGATCAGCGCGTTCTGAAAGCGGCAGTTCTCGGCGCTGCTCTGGGCATTGCCGATCCGCTGGTTGAGCAGCAGGCTCTCGTTGGTGAATTCCTGGGTGAAGCCCTGGATGCCGGCAGCCACGCTCACGGTCGGGAGGAAGCGCGACTTGGCCGAGCGGACGCCCCACGCCGCCGCGTGCTCACGAGCGCGGAATGCCTTGAGCGATGGGTTCTCTTCCTGCGCGAGGGCGAGCAGCTGCTTCTGGTCGAACTGCGGCTCGGTGACCGGGAACGAATCCGCGAGCGCGATCGTCTCGGGGAGCCCGGGGAGCGACACGCCCATCCGGCGGAACAGCTCGAGCTTTGCCTCGTTCTCCGTCTGCTGCGCGCGAAGCAGGGCGACGTCCGATTGGCCCTTGAGCACCTCCGCCTGCCGCACGTCGAGCATGGTGCTCTGGCCGACGGTGTACTTGGCTCGCGCGAGTGCCAGGAAGTCGGCATTGCGCTGTACCTGCACCCGCGCGACCTCGGTCTGGGCCACCGCCTGCAGCGCGCTCAGGTACTGCACCGTGACATCGTTGCGAAGCTGCTCGGCGGCGCTGGCGATGTCGGCATCGGTCGCGCGGCGATTGGCCTTCTGCTGCCCGGTGGCCGAGAGCTCCTGTCCCGAAAGCTGCCAGGCGAACGAGAGCGAGTAGTTGGAGCTCAGCGACGGGGAGGACTGATTGAACGTCGAGCCGCCGAAGGTCGAGGCGCCGGAGCCGGTGTAGCCCATACCGCCGCTGACGTCGAGCGATGGCAGAAGGTTCGCGTAGGCGTTTCGAACCGCCCAGTTGGCCGGGCCTGCATCGTTGAGGAACTGCCGGTACGCGGGGCTGTTCCTGCGGCCCAGCTCGAGCGCTTCCGTCAGGGTCAGACGTGCCGTCGGCGCGGCGCGGGTCGGGGCGACCGGGGCCTGGACGGCTGGCACCTGGGCGAAAACACCGGTCGGTGCGACCAGGCAAAGTCCGAGAAGGGCGCGGGCCCAGCGAGTCATGGTGTTTTTCCTTGTGTGATTTCGGGCGGTCGTCGAACATCACATATAACGGCGGGACGTCGCAAAAGGTTTCACCTTGCGACAAACACAGCCTAACATAATGATACACCAACAGTTACGTTTCCGCGAGCTCGCTCTTTTCCGGGCTCTTCACCGCGGCCGGACGGACGAGCTCCTTCTCCAGCGTGGCGAGGATGGCCTCGTAGAAGCGGGCACCCTTCTCCGCCGTTGCGGGGAGGTTTTGGGGGACCATCGTGAGATCGACGAGGTCGGGAGCGAGATGGAGCATGAGAGAGGTATCGACCTCGCCTCCATGCCACGGGCCAAGGCTCGATTCGCGCAGCGGCGCGAGCACGCCCAGCGAGAGGATGTCCGCGACGCGGACCCGGCCCGAGGTGCGGATGGTGGAGAGCGCTTCCAGGTGCTGGTCAGCTGCGTGCGCGGTGAGTATGAGCGTATCGCGCACGCCTGCCTTCTCCTCCCAGATCGCGATAAGTTCGTTGATGGCCCGGTGCAGGGTCTTTCGCGTCAGCGCTGATGGGCCGCAGTTCAGCGAATCCGGGGTGGCGTGGACCCCGTACTCCAGCGCGGGGGCGCGGGCGATGCCCGTCCGAATCGAGAGGTCGTCCGCGAGCCGCTCCAGGATGATGGTGTCGCACCCGAGCGGGAGATGGGGTCCGCGGTTCTCGAGGGTTCCCGCCGGCACCAGCAAGCGCGGCGTGTCGGTAAGGATCCGGGCGGCCTGCCCGGGTGACATTTCCTTCAACCGCAGCGGACGCGTCATCTGAACGCTTCCTTCCCGTGGTGGGTCTTCTCCTTCGCCGCCGCGGCCATCGCGTCGAGCGAGTGGTTGCGGGCTCCCTCCCGGGGAACCGCGCTCGCGGCCATTGTGCTGCTCGCCCTTACCGTGCTGTTCCGGCGCAGGGGATGGCTCACACTCCCTGTGGCGCTGACCGCGGTCCTCCTCGGCGTGACGCAGTGGAGGCTCGAACGGCTGGCAAACTCCTGGCCCGCCGAGCGCGAGCGCCGCATCCAATCGGCCTCGGGGCGCCTGGCGAGCGAGCTGCGCCAGGCGAGGCTCCTCGCCGACACGCTGGCGAGCCGCGCGATTCAGATCGCCGGGCTGCCCCGGGAAGAAGGATTCACCGCCGCCGAGCGGCTCGTCCCGATTCGTGGCCTCGAAGCCGGCGTCGCGATCTACGAGGCGAGCGGCGCACCCCGCGTCTGGGCCGGCCGCTTCCGTCTTCCGCCCCTGCCGGATGGCGACTCGGTCGATGTTCGCCTCACTCCATACTACGCGGTGCTGGAGGTGCGGCGCCACGCGCCCGCAGGACGCATCGCCGTTGGGGCGGTGCTCCTGGGAGCAGATCCGGCCGTGCCGGACCAGGACCGCGGATTGGCCGCCGTCTTCCGTGAGCGCACCGAGGTCGGCTTGTCGATCACCGCCCCACAGTCCGCCCCCGACAACCCCGATGTGTTCGACTACGAGCAACCGACGACCCGCGGCACCCGCGTGCTCTTCAGCGCGCAGTTCGTTCCGCCGGAACAGGGCGAGGCTATGGCGCGCGCACGGGGGGAGGGGTCCCGGCGTGTCGCGTGGGCGTTGCTGGCGTCCCTGGTGCTCGCGGTGTGGCTGGTCCCTGCCGGCGCCGGACGGGTGGCGCTCGCGCTTCTCCCGCTCGGGCTCGCGCTCCGCTCACCCCTCGGGCTTCTCCTCGGCTATCCGGCTCCATTCGACCCCGCCGTGTTTCGAAGCGACATCCTCGGTCCGGTCTCCTCGGCGGCGGGCCCGCTCGCGCTCGTGGGAATCGTCATCGTGCTCATCGGCGCCCTGCTCTGGGAGCGGGCGCCCGTCAGGAATTGGACCGGCGTCGTCGTGGCGATCCTGCTCCTCGTCGGCGCGCCGTATCTCATGGCCGAGCTAGGACGCGGGATCATTCCGCCGTCATCCGGCGTGTCGATCGGCCTCTGGCTCGCATGGCATCTCACCCTTTTCCTGATATCGGCAGGGCTGATCGGTTTGGCGGCGGCGCTGCTCCGCGGACGGGAGCTGCAGCACAGCGGGTGGTGGGCGCCGGCCGCGGGGGCCGCGATCGCGCTCACCGCCGCGGCGATTGGCACGACAGTATGGAACGCCCGCTACGGCTGGCCGGATTGGTACACTCTGCTGTGGCTCCCCGCGCTGGTGCTGGTCACCCGGCCCGCCGCACGCCGCGCGACGATCGTCGGCATCGCGATTGTCGCGGGGAGCGCCGCGGCGCTCCTGGCGTGGGGCGCGGAGATCGAAGGCCGGCTCGAAGCGGCGCGCGCCGACATGGCGGCGCTCGGCGATACGCCCGCCCCTTCGGCGGAATCCACGTTGCGGGCGTTCGGGCGTACCGTGCTCAGCCGACCGGCGCCGCGCTCGACCCCGGAGCTCTATGCGCTCTGGCGATCGTCTCCCCTCTTTCCGGCGGGACGGCGCGGAATCCTCGGAATCTGGCGCCCTGACGGCACACAGCTGGTCGAGCTCGGGCTCGACCGGCTCGACATGCCCCGTGACACGGTAGCCGAGCGGGTGCGCGCCATGGCGCCGGCCGATTCTCTCACGATCACGGCCGAGCACCGGGAGCCCGCGACCTCCTACCTGCTCCTGGTTCGCCGCGATGAACACACCGTCGTGAGCGCAGCCCTCGGTCCGAAATCGGTGCTGGTGCCACCGTCACGGCTCGGTCGGCTGCTCGCGAGCGAGGCGCCGCACTCGCCGCTCTACCGGCTCACCCTCTCGCCGGCGCCCTCCACGGTGCAACCGTCGCAGGACATGGCGCTTTGGAGACGGGAGGAGTGGGTGGCGCGCGGAGAGCGGACGGTGTCGATCGCCGGCATCCCGCGTGACATCACCGGCACAGTGCAGCTGGGATCTCCCGCCTCGCTGGCGGTCCGCGGTGCGCTGGTCATCGCGCTCGACGTGGCGCTGCTCGCTCTGCTCTGGTCGTTCGCGGCCATTCTCGGGGGACACGCGCCCCGCCGTCCGACCTGGATGCCAGAGCTCCGATCGTATGAAGCGAGGCTCGGCGCCGCCCTTGCGGTGTTTTATCTCACGCCGACCGTGCTCTTCGCGGCCTGGGGCGTGAGTCGCCTCGGCGCCGAAGTCGCCAGCAGCCGCGACCGGATGATCGAGCAGACCCTCCGCGATATCGTGCCGCCGGGGGTGGCGCTGCCCCCGGCGCCTGATCTCGGCGGGGCATTGGGCTCGCTCGCGGAGCGGGTCGATGCCGACCTCGCGCTCTACCAAGGGGGAGAGCACGTCGCCGGCTCGAGTGGCGGTCTGCTCGAGGCGCTGGGTGTCCTGCCGCCGCTGCTGGATCCGGAGGCGTATCACGCGATCGAAATTCATGGCGGCGAAGTGGCCTCGACCCGCGGTCCCTCGCGGGCGGTGGCGAGCCGGGTCGGCTACCGCGCGGTGCGCCTGGCTGCTTTCGGCGCTGGCGTCCTCGCGCTGCCGCAGACCGCCGCGGATCCGATGCTCGGGAGCCGCCAGCTCGACCTGGCCATGCTGCTGCTGCTCGCGAGCCTCGCGGGCGTCGCCGCGTCCTTGCTCGCGGCGCGCGTGTCGGCCAAAGCGCTTTCTCGCCCGGTAGCCGAGCTCCGCGACGCGGCGCTCGCGTTCGGCCGGGGCGAGCCGGTGCCGGCGCTGGAGCAGCCGCCCTCGGCCGAGTTTGCGCCGGTCTTCGCGGCGTTCGACAAGATGACCGCCGACGTGCGCCGCGCTCGCGAGGCGCAGGAGCGGGTCGCGCGGATCGTCGCGTGGGGAGAGATGGCCAATCAAGTCGCGCACGAAATCAAGAATCCGCTCACGCCGATGCGGCTCGGGGTGCAGCACCTTCGGCGGGTGCACCAGGACGGGCGCACGCCGATCGGCCCGGTGCTCGAGGACACGACCCGGCGCATTCTCTCGGAGATCGACCGGCTCGATCGCATCGCCCGCTCGTTCAGCCGGTTCGGCGTTCCCGCGTCGGAGCGCGGACCCATGGAAGCAGTCAAGCTTCCGTCCGTTGTCCGCGACGTGGCCGACCTCTACCGGCTGGGCCCCGAGGGAGCGGAGATTGTCGTCGAGAGCGAGGCGCCGGTCCTCGTGGCGGCGCGGGTCGACGAGGTGAAGGAAGCGCTGGTCAATCTTCTCGAGAATGCCCGCAATGCGCGGGCGCGCCAGATCCGCATCGCGATCAACGGCACGACGCTCGCGGTGCACGATGATGGCTGCGGGATTCCGCTGGCGCTCCTTCCGATGATTTTCGAGCCCCGATTCTCGACATCGACGAGTGGCTCGGGACTCGGACTGCCGATCGTCAAGCGGCTGGTCGAGGGATGGGGTGGGAGGGTGGAGGTGAGCAGCTCCGACGGCGGGGGTACGGTGGTCCGTCTGCACCTGGTCCCGGCCGCCCAGAGCGGTGGTGGCCCGGGACCTGCCTCCTGACCTTTAGAGGATTCTGACAAGGTGGCTTCATGAACGTCGACCCGATCCCGAAAAATCTGATCGCCGTCCACGACCTGTTGACGGAAACCCTTGCCATTGCTCAGGATAACGGGCACGGGTTCAGCTACGGGTTGGCGTTCTTCCCGCGGAGCGGGCATTTCGAAGCTCCGGTTTTCGGGGTCGTCACCCGTGGCGGCGAGTCCACAACCCTGACCTACCGGATGCTACACGCCCTGGTGGGCCAGACGGTCCACATTTCTGGAAGGGTGCCTGCGACGGTGCGTGACGGGATGTCGTTCGGACCGGGACGCACCCCGCCTCCGGCACTGCTCGACCAGCCGGTGCTGCATGTCTCGCTCACCTGCTCGATCGGGATGACGCCGGACGATCACGAGCGGACGATGCCGCTCGAATCCACGGTGTTCGCGGGCGATCTGCGCGCGCCGATCATTCTGCTGATGGACCAGCGGCCGCTGGGCTGGCCGCGGTAGGCACTGGTCAGGAACTGCAATCCACAGATTTCACAGATTTCACAGAAACAAGAAAACCACAACCACTCGATATCGGCCTGCTTCTCCGTTTGTTGTTGTTGTTGTTGTTGTTTGCATCTGTGTCATCTGTGAAATCTGTGGATCCCTCAAGTCACGCCCGCCGAGTGGCCGCTTTCATCTCATGGACGAACGCCGACACGTCCTCGCCACTCGCCAGCCTGCTGACCACGGCAGACCCGCTGATCGCCCCTGCCGCGCCCATCGCGAGCGCCGCGCGGACGTGCTCCGGCGTCGAGATGCCGAAGCCGAGCACCGGGGGCGGAGCCCCATGTTTCTTGAGCCTCGCGATCAGGTCGCTCTGGTCTCTGCGCAGCCGCTCGTCGGCGCCGGTCACCCCTTCGCGCGACGTGACGTAGGTGTAGGCCTCGCCCGCCGCCGCGATGACAGCGAGCCGGGCATCATCCGCGTTGGGCGGCGCGATGAAGACCGGCGCGATGCCGTGCGCACGGGCCGCCGCGGCCACCTCCGCGGATTCGGCAACCGGTAGGTCGGCGACCAGCACCGAATCCGCACCTGCCGCCGCCGCCGCTTCATAAAATCGCTCCGGCTCGCGATGGCAGACGAGGTTAGCATACACGAGCAGTCCGATCGGAAGCTCGGGGAACTCCCTTCGCGCCTCCGCCACGATGCGCCAGCAGTCAGCCTGCCGCACGCCGGCCGAGAGCGCACGGGCGGCTGCGGCCTGGATGACCGGTCCGTCGGCAACGGGATCGGAGAAGGGAAGACCGAGCTCGAGCGCATCCGCTCCCGCCAAAGCGAGCGCGCGGATTGCCGGCAGGCTCCGGGCGGCATCGGGATCACCCAGCATCGCGAACGGAATGAACGCCCCCTCACCCCGCTCGCCGAGCCGGCGGAACATCGTCGCGTAGCGCGCGCCGCGCGTCACCGGGCCGGTCATGCGGCGCCTCCTGCCGGTGTGGTATGACTGAGCACGGTCTCGAGATCCTTGTCGCCCCGGCCGGAAAGGTTGACGAGGAGCGTCGCGGGCGGAGCAGCCTGTTCCGTTTCGCGCAGGGCGATGGCGAGGGCGTGGGCGGATTCGAGCGCCGGGATGATGCCTTCCGACCGCGCGAGCGCCCCGAACGCGGTGAGTGCTTCGGTGTCGGTGCACGTCGTATAGCTCGCCCGCCCGGTGTCCTGCAGATACGCGTGCTCGGGGCCGACACCGGGATAGTCGAGGCCGGCGGAGATCGAATGGCTCTCGCCGATCTGTCCTTCGTCGTCCTGCAGCGTGATGCTGTACGCGCCGTGCAGCACGCCGGGGCGTCCGGTCGTGAGGGTCGCGCAATGTCTCCCTGTCTCCAGCCCCTCGCCCGCCGCCTCCACGCCGAGGAGGCGGACCGCCTCATCAGCGATGAACGCCGTGAAGATTCCCATCGCATTCGATCCGCCGCCCACCGACGCGATCACCACATCGGGCAGTGCGCCTTCCGCATCGAGCATCTGCTCCCGGGCTTCATCGCCGATGATGCGCTGAAAGTCCCGCACCATCAGAGGAAAGGGATGGGGGCCGGCGACGGTTCCGAGGAGGTAGTGGGTATCCTCGTAACTTGCCGACCAGTCCCGCAGCGCCTCGTTGATCGCGTCCTTCAACGTCTGCGAGCCGGTCGTCACCGGAACGACCTCGGCGCCCATCAGCCGCATCCGGAACACGTTCTGCTTCTGACGCTCCATATCGATCGCGCCCATATAGACGCGCGTCCGCAGGCCGAGCACCGCTCCGGTGAGCGCGGTGGCGACCCCGTGCTGGCCCGCGCCCGTTTCGGCAATGAGGCGGCTCTTGCCCATCCGCCTGGCCAGAAGCCCTTGCCCGAGCGCCTGGTTGGTTTTGTGGGCGCCGCCATGCAGGAGATCTTCGCGCTTGAGGTAGATCTTCGAGGCGGATGCCGCCGCCAGATTCCGGCAGCGATAGAGCGGCGTGGGCCGCCCGGCGTAGTGTCGGAGGAGATCGTCGAGGTCCCGCTGGAAGGCCGGATCTTCCTTTGTGGTGAGGAAGGCCGCCTCGAGCTGCTCGAGCGCGGGCATGAGTATCTCGGGGACGAAGCTTCCCCCGAAGCGACCGAAACGGCCGGCGAGTTTCATGCGATGTGATCTCCGCGCCCGGGAAGGCGCCTGCGCTCGGTGAAGAAGTCCCGGAGGAGGCGTGCGTCTTTGCGGCCCGGTGCGGTTTCGACACCAGAGCTCGCGTCGAGGGCCCAGGTGCCCAACGCCGCTGCCTCGGCCACATTCCCGGGACGTATTCCGCCGGCGAGAATCACCTCCGACCGTTCGGTGTAATCCTCGAGCATTGACCAATCAAATGCCCGCCCGGTGCCCCCCAGCCGTCCAGCCCTCCAGCCGTCCAGCAGCAGGCGATCGGCGCCGCCGCGCTCCGGAATCCCGGTGCGAACCCGCTCGGCTTTCCAGATGGCGGTCGACGCGGGGACCTGCGCGCGCACCAGGGCGACCTGCTCCGGGCTCTCCTCGCCATGGAGCTGGACGGCGGCGAGGTTCAATCCTGCGGCCAGCGCTGCGATTTCGCTCGCAGGCTGATCGGCGAACACACCCACCCACTCGAGCCCGGCGCCGGCAACGACTCGCCGGGCGCCCTCCGCGGTGATCCGGCGCTCCGACCCGGCGGCAAACATGACCCCGCCGTGGGTGGCGCCCGCCGCAAGCGCGGCGGCGGCATCTTCGGGAGTGGTCAGTCCACAGATCTTGGTGCGGCCGTAGACGAGGCTCCTCACGGCGCCGTCGAGATCGGGCTCCCGCATGAGCGCGCTTCCGACCAGGAAGGCATCGGCGTGCCGGCGCAGCGCGACGGCCGTTTCCCGGGTGGCGATCCCCGATTCCGCGACGATCAGCCGGTCCGCGGGAATCCCCGGAGCGACGCGGGCCGTCGTCTCCAGATCGACTTCGAGGGTGCGAAGATTCCGATTGTTGATGCCGATGATGCTTGCGCCGAGGGCCACCGCACGCGCTGCTTCGGCCTCGTCATGCACCTCGGTGAGGACGTCCATGGCGAAGCGGGCCGCTTCCGCCGCACACGCGCGCCAGGTTTCATCATCGATAGCGGCCAGGATCAGGAGGATCGCGTCCGCGCCGTGGACCCGCGCCTCGACGACCTGGTACGGCTCCAGGATGAAATCCTTGCAGAGGAGCGGTTGCGAGAGCCTCTCCCGGACTTCACTCAGACGCTGGAGTGAGCCGCCAAAGAACTTGGCATCGGTCAGCACCGAGACGGCGTCGGCATGCCGTCCATAACTCGCAAGCACCGGTTCGAGGTCGGCGCCCGGACGAATGACGCCCGCGGACGGCGATGCGAACTTGATCTCGAGGACAAAACCCGGACGTCCGGCGCGGAGCGCAGACGAGAAACTCCGCCCGGTGGGCACCGCTCGAGGACGCAGCGACTCGAGGGAGGCAGCCGCCTTGCGCGCCGCCACCTCTCTGCGCTTGTGGGCGAGAATCGCGTCAAGCGCCATGCGAAAGCTCGGCGAGGCGGGAGAGCCGGCGGGCACAGCTCCCGCCGTCTAGGGCCTGGCGGGCGAGCCGTGTGCCTTGTCGCAGCGTCGGCGCGGTGCCCGTTGCCCAGGCCAGCGCACCGGCATTGAGGGCGACGGCATCGGCGTGCGTCGGCGGCCCTTTGCCCTCGAGCAGGGCGGTGAGCCACGCCGCATTCTCCTCGGGGCCGGAGCCGGCCAGCGCTTCCACCGGCGCCTGGGAGAGACCCGCGTCGGCGGGTGTGATCGTCACGTGCCGGATCTCGCCACCCTGCAGGAGCACCCCGGTCGTTGGCCCGTGGAGCGCCACTTCGTCGAGGCCGCTGCCGTGCACGACGAGGGCGACCTCCCGTCCGAGGAGCTGGAGGGTCCGGGCTGCCGCTTCGCACAAGGCGGGATCGTAGATCCCCATCATTTGCCAGGGAGGCCGCGCGGCGTTGGCGATCGGGCCGACCAGATTGAACACCGTGCGGACGCCGAGCGCGCGCCGCACCACCGCGGCGTTCCGCACGCCGGGGTGGTACTGTGGCGCGAAGACGAAACAGATGCCGAGCTGGTCGAGACAGCGGCGGCCCACTTCGGGCGGAGGATCGAGACGCACACCCAGCCGCTCGAGCACGTCGGCCGAGCCGCAGCGCGACGAGACCGAGCGGTTGCCGGTCTTCGCGATCGGAATGCCGAGCTCCGCGGCCACGAACGCCGCGGCGGTGGAAATGTTGACGGTGGAGGCGCCGTCTCCTCCGGTGCCGCAGCAGTCGGCGTACCGGTAGGCCGGGCGGGGAAAGGGGAGCGCGGCGAGGAGAAGCGCTTCCACGGCGCCGGCCATCACCTCGGGCGTTTCTCCCCGAGTCTTCAGCGCCGCCAGCACCGCCGCCATCTCGATCTCCGAGTAATCGCCCGCGAGGAGCTGACGGAAGGCGGTCGTACTCTCTTCTCGGGAGAGAGGACGGTGGCTGAGCGTTTCGAGCACTTCACTGGCGCGCATGAGTCGCCCACCGCATCACGTTCTCGATGATCCGGCCCCCATCGGGGGTCAGAATGGATTCGGGGTGGAACTGGACGCCGAGCTGCGGCGCGGTGCGGTGCGCGACCGCCATCACGACGCGGCCGGACTCGGCAACGGTGTCCAGGGCCGGTGGCATCACCGAGGCGGCTAGTGAATGGTAGCGGCCGGCAGGGAAAGGGGAGGGGACGCCGTCGAAAAGGATGCCGCCCTCATGCCGCACCCGGGACGTCTTGCCATGCACCACCTCGCCTGCCGGGCCGACCACACCGCCAAACGCTTCGATCATCGCCTGGTGCCCGAGACAGACTCCGAAGAGGGGGACCGCGGTGTCCGCGGCGCGTCGCACCAGATCGATGCAGCACCCCGCGTCCGCCGGCGTGCCGGGGCCGGGAGAGAGCACCAGCAGGCTGGGTCGCCCTCCCTGCGCCCGCGCCAGAATGTGTTCCGGCGTGGCGGTGTTCCGCCACACTTCGACCTCGGCTCCCCGGCGGGCAAACTCGTCCACCAGGTTCCAGGTGAACGAATCGAAGTTATCGACGAAGATCAGGTGGAGCGGGTCAGGCATCGGAGGTTCCCGCTTTCGCGATGGCGCGGAGCACCGCCTCCGCCTTGTGCCGGGTTTCCTGGGCCTCCGACGCGGGATCGGAATCGAAGACGATTCCGGCGCCGGCGCGCACCCGCGCGACGCCATCCCGCACCACCGCGGCGCGGATGACGATCGCCGTGTCCATCCCGCCGTCATGATTGAGATAGCCGACGGCTCCGCCGTACGCGCCTCGGCGGGTCGATTCCACCTCGCGAAGAATCTGCGCCGCGCGGATCTTCGGCGCCCCGACCAGCGTCCCCATGTTCATCGCGGCGGCGTAGGCGTGGAGGGCGTCGTGACCGTCGGCAAGCACCCCTTCCACCTCGGACACCAGGTGCATGACGTGGGCGTAGCGGTCCACGGTCAGCAGCCGGGTCACCTGCCGCGTCCCGGGACGGCTCACCCGGGCCACATCGTTCCGGGCGAGATCGACCAGCATCATGTGCTCGGCGGTTTCCTTCTCGTCGAGGCGAAGTGCGGCTTCGCGGCGGGCATCGAGGTCGGCGTCGATTTCGCCGGAGGCGGTCCGGCCGCGCGCCGCCGTGCCGGCGATCGGCCGGATGGTCACACGCTTCGGCGCGCCATGCACCTTCACTGCGGTCTCCGGGGAGGCGCCGAAGACCACCGAGCTCTGTCCAACCACGTAGAACAGATAGGGACTCGGGTTTGCCCTGCGAAGCTCGGCATAGGCGCCGAGCGGATCGGGGCAGGGCGCCGAAAACGTCCGCGAGGCCACGATCTGAAACACATCGCCAGCGACGATGTGCTGCTTGAGGCGGAGGACGAGCGATGCGTACTCCTCGTCGGACATGTCGACGGGGAAGGGGGGAAGGGGGAGGGGGGAAGGGGGAAGGGGGAAGGGGGAAGCCGGGAAGGGGGAAGCGGGGAAGGGGGAAGCGGGGAAGGGGGAAGCCAGGAAGGGGGATGCGGGGAAGGGGGAAGGGGGGGAAACACTCGTTTCCCCTTCCCCATTTCCCCTTTCCCCCTTCCCCGCGGCATCCACTGCCGCCAGCAGCTCCCCGATTGCCCGCACCGCATCGTGGTAGTTGGCGTCGGCGCCCGCGCCGCCGTACGCATTGGCCACCAGGAGGGTCCGATGCCGCAGGTGATCGACGATGACGAGCCGGTCCGGCACCACGAATTCGAAATGCGGGGTGACCGCCGCTTCGGCTTCACCATGGGGAAGGTTTTCGAAGAGCTCGACCAGGTCGTAGGAAAAGACGCCCGCGGCCAGATGGCAGGCGTCGATCGGGTGGGCGCGGAGGCGCGGGCCGAACACCACGGTGCGGAGCGCGTCGAGGGGTGACAGCAGCTTGGCCCGCTCGGCTTCGTCGCGTTCTCCCGCCGGTGGAGGTGGGAAGACCGCGGTGACCACTCCGCCCTCGATTGTCACGCTGAGCGAAGCGAAGCGGCCGGTCTCCGCAAGCCTCTCCGCGATCCATGGAAGAATCGAGCGCCCATTGGCCGAAAGGGCCTCGACCGTGACGCTGCGGCCGATGCAGGTGAGGCGGAGCGCCGCACCCACCCCGAGCAGGCTTCGCTCACCCGCACCCGCTCCGGTTTCCGCGGATTCGAGCAGGAAGGTTCCCGGACGCCGTCCCCCATCCGACAAACGCCGGTACAGGGCCAGCGGGTCGGGACTTCCCGTCAGCTCGCGCACCAGCGGGAGGACCGCGCCATTCTCGAGCGGCGTCGTGCCCATCACATCACCTTGCCCACCGCGTCGGCGATCGGGCGAAGCTCGCGCATCATCGCGGCGAACTGCTCGGGAAAGAGGCTCTGGCGGCCATCGGAGAGCGCGTTGGCCGGATCGCAGTGCACCTCGACCAGGATGCCGTCGGCGCCGCATGCCAGGGCGGCCTTGGCCATCGGCGCCACCAGCTCCCGCAGTCCGGTGCCGTGGGACGGATCAACGAGCACCGGCAGGTGGCTGCGCTGCTTGATGAGGGGAATCGCGCTGAGGTCGAGAGTGTTGCGTGTGGCGGTCTCGAAGGTGGTGATCCCGCGCTCGCACAGAATCACGTTCGGGTTCCCTTCCGCCAGAATGTACTCCGCCGCGAGCAGCAGGTCATCCACCTTGGCCGCCATCCCGCGCTTCAGGATCACCGGCTTTCTGCTTCTTCCGAGCGCCTGCAGCAGCCGGTAGTTCTGCATGTTGCGCGCGCCGGACTGAAAGGCGGCGGCGTATTTCTCGACGAGCTCCACATCCGCCACATCCACCACCTCTGTCACCGCGGGAAGCCCGGTGTCCTGCGATGCTTCCTGCAGAATCGCGAGACCCTCGGTGCCAAGACCCTGGAAGGAGTAGGGGCTGGTCCGGGGCTTGTAGGCGCCGCCGCGCAGGGCGTGGCCCCCCCCCGTCTTGACCGCGCGCGCGGTGGCCAGCATCTGCTCCTTCGATTCCACGGCGCACGGTCCGGCGATGACGGTGAATCGCCCGCCCCCGATCTGGACGCCGCCGAGATCCACGATGGTGTCGTGCGGGTGCATCTCGCGCCCCACCAGCTTGTACGGCGCGAGAATCGGCTTCACGCTCTCCACCATCGGATCGCTGTCGAGGTGCAGGCTTTCCAGCGCGCGCTCGTCGCCCAGCGCCCCCAGGACCACCCGCTCTTCGCCGGGCATGTAGAGGGGGCGGAGTCCGAGTGCCGTGATCCGCGCCATGAGGGCTTCGGCGTGCTCTTTGGTGGCGTGCGGCTTCAAGACGATGATCATCCGGGCATCTCGCGCGAGTTGAGAGAAACGGAAAAGCCCACCGCTCCTGCGGTGGGCTTCGTGGAATGCCGTCGTCTGTGTTGCTAGACTATGCGCACGAGGACCCACCGCGGGAGGAACCGCGCCAGGACCACCAGCTCTGCTGCACAGGGAGTCGTCGCATGACCCGGGAAGTATCTCCGTCCCGGGGAGATTCGTCAAGCGCGGACATTACTGCTTCGCCCGCGTCAGCTCCTCGAACGGCGGATACCCGCCCAGCGACGCGAGGTCCTGATCGCGGTGCAGCCAGAGGTCGTACTCCCGTCCTTCCGCAAATGCGGTGCGGAGGAGGGCCACTGCCGCATCGCGATCGCCCAGTGCGGCGGCGATCCGGGCGCGCCAGACCGTCGGAACGCCGAAGCTATAGGCGCGGGGAAGGGCGGCGAGCCGGGTGGTGATCTCCTGGGCGCGCGGACGGTCGCCCTGTCGCGCGGCGAGCACGCCCCGGAGACCCAGCGCGTCCGCCGGTGGCGCGCTCGGACCAGCGAGAAGGCTATCGATCGTCAGGATTGCCTCGGCCACGCGCCCGAGGGCGTAGAGCGACGTCGCCCGCTGCAGGCGAGTCCCCGTGGGGTCGTCGGAGAGAAGGCTTCGCTCCCAGAACCGCGCCGCCGGCTCCCGGTAGCCATGGGCCCGGAGCTCTTCGGCCACCTCCCCGAGGAGCGTCGCCTCCGACGCGGCGGGATCGGCTGGGAGCCGGCCGGCCTGACGGAGGAGCGAGTCGATCTCCCCCGCGCGCCCCAGTGCGGCGAGGGCCCGGAGCGAAGGAAGCAGCGCGAATGCCCGCATGGGGTTGGCTTGCTGCGCGTCCCTGCCGGTCGCGAGCTCTGCGTCGTGGTCTCCGAGCAGATGCTGGATGGTGCCGAGGAGATCCCAGTAGGACACCCAGCCGAGCATCGGCCCGCCGCGGGTCGGAACGGATTGCAGCGCGACGAGGGCTTCGTCGAGATGTCCAGCCTGCAGCGCCTGCAACGCATGGTTATAGACCGCCTTCGACAACGGCTCCTCGCGCGCCACCAGTCGCACCGCACGCAAGGCGGCTTCATGGTTTCCCGCCATCAGCGCCCGCCGATACTCCACCCAGTGCACTTGGTGCGGACTCAGCCGCGACCGGGATCGCTCGAGGAGGTCGAGCACCGAGTCGGCGGCGGCGTACCGGCCGAGGTTGGAGAGGCTGATCGAGGCGATCACCAGCGGCGCCGCGAAGGTCGAGTCGATCTCCCACGCGCGGCGGGATTTCTCTGCCGCTGACTCGAAATCGTTCCGCACGTAGGCCTCGAGCCCTGCGCTCGCCTCGAGGTATGCCGGCCAGGTCGGCGGTCGGGCCGGCCGCCCCACGAAGGCAATCAGCCGCTCGTCGAGCGAGAACGCCAGAAATCCCATGAGCCGCGCGCGCGCCTCGGGGAGAACGGCCTCCGGAGTGGCAGACGGACTCTTCACCGGGTCGATCGGTCCGAGCACACGGCCCCGGACGGCGTCGTACACCTGGATGTGCAGCACCAGCGAGTCATTCTCGATGGTATAACTCCCCGAGACCTGCTGTCCCGCGCCGGTCAGGCCGGCGAGGTCCGGCGCCGACTCCGCCCCGGGGCGCTCCGCCAGCACCCGCTCGATGGTGCGCGAGGCCTGGAGGGCGTCTTCGCTCGGAACCACTTCGAGCAGCCCGGTTTGCTGCAGGCCGGCGGTGAGCCAGTCGGCCGCGATCAATCCGAGCCGGTCGAGCGCGGGAAGCCCGGTCTGGTTGACGAAGGCCGTCACCACCACGCGGTTGGGATGCGGCCCGGGGACGGCTGGGGGATTCACGCTCCGGGCCACGATCGCGCCCACGAGCAGCGCCCCGGCGCCGACCGCGAGGATCAGGCGCCGGCGCCGCACCGGTGCCCGGAGCGCCTCGGCGAACGCCAACGTGCTCGGAAAGCGCTCCGCCGGGTCCCGGGCGAGCGCCCGGTCGAGTGCCCGCTCGAGGCCGCGCGCCACCGCGGGGCGGACGTGTCGCAAACTTCGCAGCGGCCGGGCTGCGCGCCGCACGGCGGGAAGGGCCGGCGACGGACCGGTGACCGGCGACTCTCCGGCAAGCATTTCGTAGAGCAGGAGCCCGAGGGAATACACGTCGCTTCGCGCGTCCACCGGCCCGCCGACAATCTGCTGCTCCGGGCTCATGTAGCGCGGCGTCCCGATCACCATGTACTCCGAGGTGAGCGTGGAGGAGACCGCCGCGTCACGGGCGCGCGCGATCCCGAAGTCGCTCACGACCGCGTGCCCCTCTTCGATCAGGATGTTCTCGGGCTTGATGTCCCGGTGCACGATCCCGCGCTGATGCGCGTAGTCGAGCGCGCCGGCGACGTCGACCGCAATCGCGACCGCCTCGGCGAGCGGCAGATGCGAGCGCTGATCCAGGAGCGTCCGCACCGTGGGACCCTCGACGAAGGGCATGACGTAGTAGAGCAGTCCGGAGGCTTCGCCGGAATCGTGCAGCGGGAGAATGTGCGGATGGGTGAGCGTGGCGACGATTTCGATCTCGCGGAGAAACCGTTCCGGACCGAGCACAAAGGCCACGGCGGGTCGAAGCACCTTCACGGCGACCTGGCGGTGATGCTTCAGGTCTTCCGCGAGGAAGACCACCGCCATACCCCCGCTCCCGAGCTCCCGGATCAGGCGATATCGGTCCCCCAGTGCCTCGGCAAACCGCCGGGAGAGATCGGGCTCGGGGCCCGGGCGTCCTGTGCCGCCGTGCATGGGGTAGGATAGCAAGGCACCGACTCCGGGGCTACATTGGCGGACCTCACCCATTCGGGTGACACGCGCATACCACCGGGAGACGGCCATGGGAATCCATCGCATCAACGAATTCTTCGTCGAGGAGTT
>CAZHSO010000049.1:0-26165 GCA_964535105.1 uncultured Gemmatimonas sp. | reverse complement strand
CTCCCTAGCTTTCGCCTCAGCCGAAATCCCCTACCCAGGCCCGTCGGTTCACGACGCCGCAACGGGCAGGCTCCTCCGCACGCGGGCCGGGTGATCGACACCTTCGTGGCCATACTGCCGGGGTGCTCCTATCATTCGTACCCGGCCTGTTCCTCCCGCCCCCCGCTTCCTTCCGCGGACATGGTCACCGATGCGTGGGAGGTTGGCGATAGCTACGAGCGATACATCGGTCGTTGGAGCCGTCGCGTGGCGCCCCGCTTCCTTTCCTGGCTGAGGATTCCGCCGGGGCGACGGTGGCTCGACGTCGGTTGTGGCACCGGTGCGCTCTGCGCCACCATCTGGGATCTCTCCTCACCATCGGCCCTCGCCGGCGTGGAGCCGTCGGACGGTTTCCTGCGAACCGCGCGCGAGCGCCTGCCCGCCGCCATTGCGCTCCACCGGGGTGACGCGACGAGGATCCCGCTGGGCGATGCCACGGTCGACGTGGTCGTTTCCGGCCTGGTCCTGAACTTTGTGGCGGACCAGAACGCCGCGCTCCGGGAGATGGCCCGGGTGACGGTGGGGACGGGACGGAGGCCGCCTATGTCTGGGATTACGCGGAAGGGATGCAGCTCATCCGGTACTTCTGGGAGGTGGCCGTCGAGATCGAGCCCGGCGCGGCGCCGCTGAACGAAGGAGTGCGATTCCCCTCCTGCCGGCCCGAGGTGCTCGCCGAGCTCTTCGCGCGCGCGGGACTCGGCGATGTCGAGGTGATGGAGATCGACGTTACTACGCCGTTTGAAAGCTTCGACGCCGCCATGGTCGGGCGCACCACACCAGGATGCACTGCGGGCCGCCGGCGTCGACGCTTGTGCACGAGCCCGCGGCGCGCGAGGAGATCCGCCACCGTGCTCGGTGCGGGCCACGCGCGGATCTCCGCGTGGCGATCCTGCAGCACGCGGAGCAGCTTCCGCGCGCCCCGCTGCGGGTGCGCTTGGCGTGCGTCGACGAGCAGTTCGGTGATCAGATCCGCGGTGCGATGCGGACAGCGATGCGGCGCGCGACTGCGATCGACCAGGCCGTGCCGGCCGTCGGCTTCGTAGCGGGCGAGCTATTTGTAGCCGATGCGGCGGCTGACCCCGTAGCGCGCGCAGAGCTCGCTCATGTCGAAGCGATCGCTCAATGCGTCGTGCACGAACCGTACGCGTTCTTCCATAGCCACACTCTCCTTCCAGGGCATCGACGGCCTCGCTGACTCGAGTCTCGTCGTGCAGGTTAGAGTGTTACCTATCCTCCCGGACTATTCTGTTACCCATCAACCCGGGCTGTACCACTCCTGAAACGTTCGCGCGGCGTCTCGAGAGACGTATTCAGAGCTTCCCTAGGACGAGCAGCTGACCTCGATGTGCCTGTGCTCCGGAGACGGGGGCGCCGCGAATCGTTCCATGGCAGGGTGCTCGTCGTACGGAGTGGCCAGCACTCGTCGAAGCGACTCGATCAGCTCGAACTCGCCGCGCTCTGCCGCTTCAATGGCTTCCTGCGCGACCCAGTTCCGCAGCACGTACTTGGGATTTGCGCGCCGCATGCGCTCGCGCCGCTCGGCATCGTCGCCGCTCTCTGCCTGCAGCCGGGTTGCGTAGCGGCCCAGCCACGCCTCGAACGCGGGGCCAGCGGCGAACATGCCGCGGAGACTCCCATCGACCGTTGACCGTTGACCGTTGAGGTTGTCGAGCTCCCGGAAGAATCGCGTGTAGTCGATCTTGTCAGCCTGCAGCAGTGCCAGGAGGTCGCGGAGCAGCGCCGCATCTTCACGCTGTTCGGTCTCGAAGCCGAGCTTGGCGCGCATCAAGCTTGAATACTCCGTGACGAACGCACCCCAATACGACTCCAGCGCTTCCTGCCATGGCTCCGCGGCGGCAGGATCATTTCCCAGGACCATCAGGGTCTCACCGAGTCGTGCGCAGTTCCACATCCCGACCGAAGGTTGCCGGTCGAACGCGTACTGTCCGCCGGTGTCGGTATGGTTGCAGATGAAGCCGGCATCGTAGTCGTCGAGAAACCCGTACGGGCCATAGTCGAGCGTGAGGCCGAGAATGGACAAGTTGTCGGTGTTCATCACTCCATGGGCAAAGCCCGCCGCCATCCACCGGGCCATCAGTCGCGCCGTGCGGCGGCAGACCTGGCCGAAGAAACTCGAATAACGAAGGGACCCATCTCCGCTCTGCTCAAAATGCCGTCCGATCACATACTCAGCCAGCTCCCGAACGCGATCGGCCGCTCCGCGCGCGGCAAAGTACTGGAAGGTGCCGAACCGCACATGACTTGGGGCGAGCCGGATGATCGTGGCCGCGGTTTCCACGGTCTCGCGCTGCACGCGAAAGTCGCTGGCGACGATGCTGAGTGCGCGAGTCGTCGGAATGCCGAGGCCATGGAGTGCTTCGGAGGCCAGATACTCGCGGATGGCGGAGCGCAGCACCGAGCGGCCGTCGCCGAAGCGGGAGAATCGGGTCTGGCCGCCTCCCTTGAGGTGGAGATCCCATGACTCGCCGCGTTGGTTCCGGACTTCGCCGAGCAAAAAGGCGCGCCCGTCACCCAGCTGCGGCACCCACACGCCGAATTGGTGGCCCGCATAGACCTGCGCGATCGGCTCGGCGCCGGGGATCCGTAATCCGCCGGAGAGATACCGCGCGGCATCCGGATGTCCCGCCTCGGCGGGGTCGAGGTCGATGAGCGCCGACGCGTCGGGATTGAACGCGACCAGCCGGGGCTCGGGAAGCGGCGTCGGATCAACGGCCTCGTAGAACGCTGGAGGGAGCCGTGCGTAGCTGTTGTCGAAGACGAGGCGATCAAAGGTTGCCACGCTGAAAGATAATTCGGTGCGAGGAGTCGCTCGAGTTCCCCCTCCCAGAGAGTGTTGACTTAGTCTATAGACTAGACTAGATATAAGTTCATGAAATACTTCAATATCCACGAGGCAAAGACCCACCTCTCGCGTCTCCTGGCCCGGGTCGCGGCGGGGGAGGAGATCGTCATCGCCAAGTCCGGGGTTCCCGTGGCGCGGCTGGTCCCCGTGGGTGACGCAGGAGCGCGGGTGCTCGGGTCGGAGCGGAGCCGGGTGGTGATCGCACCCGACTTCGACGCGCCGCTCCCGCCCGACGTGCTCAACGGCTTCGAGGGGTGAGGATCCTGCTCGATACCCAGTGCTGGCTCTGGATGCTTGCCGTACCGGAGCGCCTGCAGCCTTCGGCGCGCGGCCTGATTTCCGAGCGCCGCAACGAGCTCGTGCTCTCAGTCGCAAGCCTCTGGGAAATCGCCATCAAAATCGGGCTTGGGAAACTGACGCTCCCGGGGCGTCCGGGGACGTATCTTCCCCCGCTGTTCGAGCGCTCCGGCGTTTCGGTCCTGCCCATCCAGGCGGAGCACGCGCTCGCCGTGGCCGACCTCCCGCTCCACCATCGCGACCCGTTCGACCGCTTGCTCGTCGCCGTCGCCAAAGTCGAGCGCTTGCCGATTCTCACCGCAGACCGGACATTCGAGGACTACGACGTCGAGATTCTCCGGACCTGATCCGTCTCCCCCAACGGAACGCCAATGGCCGCCTCCTCCCTCGCGCGAAACATTCTGCTCCGGATGTCCAAGAGCCGCTGGCTCGCCGAGCGGGTGATGACGCGCCCCTTTGCCAAGCGGGCGGTGAAGCGCTTCATGCCAGGGGAGGAGCTCGACGACGCCCTGGCCGCTTCGCAGGCGCTGATGGGCGACAGACTCGGCACGGTGCTCACCAAGCTGGGCGAGAACCTGACCGCGGAAAGTGACGCGGATGCCGTGCGGGATCATTACCTGGAGGTGTTCGACCAAGTGAAGGCGCGCGGACTGCCTTCGCACGTCTCGGTCAAGCCGACGCAGCTCGGTCTCGATTTTTCCCAGAGCCGCTGCGCGGAGCATCTGGAGACGCTGGCCCGCAAGGCCGAAGCGACGGGAATCTATTTCTGGCTCGACATGGAAGATTCGAGCTACGTGGATCGGACCCTCGCGCTGTATCGCAAGCTTCGGGGAAAGCACGAACAAACCGGGCTCGCCATGCAGGCGTACCTGCGTAGAACTCCGCAGGATCTTGCCGCGCTCCTCCCGATCCGGCCCACCGTGCGCCTGGTGAAGGGGGCGTATGCGGAGCCGGCCCATGTGGCCTATCCGGCGAAGCGGGACACCGATCTCGCGTACTACGAGCTCTCCTCCCAGTTGCTCGATGCCGCGGCGAAGGGGGAGGCGTTCCCCATTTTCGGCACCCACGACATGACGCTGGTCGAGCGGATCGTGGCCAAGGCCAAGTCGGTTGGGGTCAAGAACGACGGCTTCGAGATCCACATGCTCTACGGAATCCGGATGGCCGAACAAAAAGCCCTCGCCGCCAGCGGCCAGGTCGTGAAGACGCTGATCAGCTACGGAAGCTCGTGGTTTCCGTGGTACATGCGGCGGCTGGCGGAGCGGCCGGCCAATGTCTGGTTCGTGGCGAAGAGCCTTTTGAGGTAAGAGGTGATGCTGGCCAGACTGGAGCATGCGGGATCACCGGTCCCTCGAATCCTGGCAGGAAGCGCGGGTCGTTACGACTGCGACCTTCCTCGTCGCGCGGTCACACTGGAAACCAGAAGCTTCCGCGCTGTTCGATCACCTGCAGCGGGCAGCGCTGTCGGTGCAGAGCAACATCGTCCAGGGATGCGCCCTGGCACCCAGGAAATTCGCCTATCACCTCACCCTTGCGTTGGGGGGCGCGATGGAGACGACCGACCTGCTGGAGACCGGTCTGCAGGAAGGCATCCTGCCGGGGGATATGGCGGTTGATGCCCTTCGCCGGAGCAAGCGCTGTCAGGAGTCATTGTTGGATCTGATCAAACGCCACATGTCGTCGTAACTCCGTCATGCTCAGCCCGCTTAGTGCTTACTGCTTACTGCTTACTGCTTACTGCTTACTGCTTACTGCTTACCGCTCACCGCTCACCTGTCCAGATAATCCTGGTACGTCACCTGCAGCATCGCCCTCCCAATTCTGAATTCCGCATCTCCGATCCGTCCTACGCGTGAGGTGATCCGGTCGGGGACGTGTTCCCAGACCAGGCTTCCGTCGGCCATCACCAGACCGAAGCCATCATCGAACCCATAGTACGCCCACGGCCGGGGCGCGCCGGCAAAGAGGTCCCTGCCGAACCGATAGCGTTCGCCTCCCGACATTCCGAGCTGGCCCAGCAGCGTCGGCGCCAGGTCGGTCTGACTTGCGAGATGTTCCATCGATCCGCCATGCTCGAGGGCCCCGCCGATCCAGAGCATGGGGATGTGATACCAGCTCGCCGGGGACTTGTAGGGCACATCGCGGTCGGTGCGCTCCAGCTTCTTCGAGTGATCGGCAATGATCACGACCAGCGTGGTCGCCCACCATGGCTCCCGTGACGC
Source organism: uncultured Gemmatimonas sp. (assembly GCA_964535105.1). Taxonomy (GTDB): domain Bacteria; phylum Gemmatimonadota; class Gemmatimonadetes; order Gemmatimonadales; family GWC2-71-9; genus JABFSM01. The sequence continues at coordinate 20,744 of CAZHSO010000049.1, read as the reverse complement.
CCCCCGCAGGAACTTGCCCAGGACGTGATCGGTGTAGGCCAGCGAATTGAGGAACCGCGACTCGCCATCGCTCCCAGGGACGCGGACCGGTCCCGGCACATCGAACGGCTCGTGACTGCTCTGGGTGAGCCAGGTGAAGAAGAACGGCTGGGTGGAGGAGCGCACATCGTTCAAGACCCGCTCCGCCACGACCTCGTCGTGGGCGCCCCACTTGGAGGTCCAGGTGGAGCGGGGAAAGTCCTCCTTCCCGATAACCCGATCGAAGCGGCCCTCGAGCACGAAGCTCTTGATGTTGGCAAAGCCGAGCTCGCCGCCATAGTAGAACGCCGTGGCGTATCCCGCGGAATCGAGATCGCGGGAGAGCATCGGCAGCGTGCGGGACTTCGAGGGAATCGTGAGGATCGATCCATTCGGAATCGTGGGCGCGCCGGCCAGAATCGCGGCCAGTCCTTTTTCGGAGCGGTCGCCCGCGGCGTACATCCGGCGGAAGAGGAGTCCTTCCGCGGCCAGGCTGTCGAACTCGGGCGTGGCGCCGGCCACTCCTCCCAGCCGCTCCACCGACCGCGCGGTGAAGCTTTCCCAGATGATCAGCAGCACGCTTGGGCGGTTGCCGCGGATGTAGCGAATACGGAGATCGTCCGCTTCGCTTCGCTCAGCGTGACAACAGAGCGCCCACGCCGAATCCATCGGCATGACGACATACGGATTGTCCCGCCGGTTGAGACCGCGGTGCCAGGAATCGAAGAAATTCCACCCGACATTGAGCGCGGCCTGATTGGCGAACGGCAGCGGCGAGAAATAGGCGCTGCTCTGGTTGATGGGGATCTGCTGGATCCCGCCGCGCGCGGGAATAACGAGCAGCACTGCCGCGAACGCGAGCGGCAGCACCGCCGCAGGGTGCACCGGCGGTAGTTGCCGCAAGCGGACCCGGAGGACCCGCCGGGCGAGCGCCACGAAGAGTCCGGTCACCACGACGAATACCGCGAGCATGAGCCAGCGGGGACCCCCTCCCGCCGCGGCCCAGCTCTCCGTGGGATGCGAGAGGTACTGCAGCACCGCGGCATCGATTCGGCGCCCCCACTCACGGAAGATCCCGAGGTCGGCGGCGGCGAGGAGCGCCAGCACGGCGGTCGCGACGGCGGTCCAGGCCATCACCAGCCACCCCGCGATGCGGACAAGCCGCCGGATCGCGGTGAGCGCGATCAGAAGAAACGGGATGAGCGAGAGATACGCCGCCGAGGCCAGATCGAGCCGAAGCCCGTTCAGGAATGTTCCCGCCACGGTCCCGGCCGGAAGCGCGCCGGTCTCGCGGAAAAAGAAGGCGAGGAATACCAGCCGCACGACGGCAAAGAACGCCAGCCAGTATGCGACATAGAGGAGGAGGAGGGTGAGCCGGGCGCGCACGTGGGAAGGATAAACCCACGCGGGGGGCCGCCGTCGGCGACCCCCCGCATGATTCCCGTCAACGACTCCGCGCGTTACGGGCGCGGACCGCGGTGCCGATCTTTCAGGTCGAGGTCGAACGTCTTGTCACCGACCGTAAGGGTCACGGTCTGGGTGCCGTTGAAGGTGACCACGGCGGTGCGATCGATCGTCTGCCCGTCCCGCCGACCGCCGACGAACGTCACGTGGCACTGGCGGGTGATGGTGCCGGAGAGCGGCCAGGCATCGGCACCGTTCGGAACCGGCACCACCACGTTGGCCACCGTCACCGTGCACTCGAGGTCGTAGGAGCGCTCCGGCCCGTTGTCGGTGTGCTTGCTGCGCGTAACGTGGCTCGAACCGGTGCCGTTCCAGGTGCGCTGGGTCTCGGTGCCGGCAAGCCCGGTCGCAGTCATGTCGCGCTCGCGCTCGATGGTCGCTTCCCAGTTCGGCAGCGTCCGGCTTCCCTCGATCGAGTTCTGGATGTTCGCCTTGGCCGTGGTCAGCGCGTCATAGGCCTGCTGCACCACGTTGCCGGCATCCCAGAACATGTAGGAACGGGTGATCGTCACGTCGCCGTGGGTGATGGTCGGGCAGACCAGCCGGCTGGACCCGGCATCGAAGGGGCAGTTCCCCGGGCGGAAGTCTCCTTGGCCTGGCGCAAATCCCGCCAGGGCGGTGAAGAACACCGGCTCCCGCATCACATCCACATCTTCCGCGGTCGCGTCGGCGGTCACCTGGGCAATATCGGCGTTGAGCAGCGAGGTCGCCGCGTCAGGGCCGGAAGTATCACTGTTGCAGGCGCCGAGTATGACGGCGCAAGTCAGCGCCCCGCAACGAATTAGAGTGCGCATAACAGTCCTCGTGAGATGGTTTCGGTCCGGTCTGTCAGTCCCAGTGGCCAACGGTTATGACGCACCGCGATCCGTGTCGTTAAGTCTAACGGAGACGGTCTCTTAGGACTGTGATCCCCATCACCTTTTTTGCTTCGGCTCGGCACTCCCCGACACACCGCCGGAGACGATGAACGCCATGATCTCGGAGGCCTCCGCCTCGACCGGCTCGACGCGGTTCGCGGGGACGATGATGAGATTGCCGGCAAAGTTGTACGCCTGGGGCAGGTACACCGCCACGAATCCCGGCATCCCCAGGCGCTCGGCGCCTTCGGCGGTGACGAAGCCCATGGTCCACACGTGGCCGGCTTCATCGAGCTGGGCTCGCACCGGCCGGTTGAAACGACGCTGCTCGCCGACGAACGCGTTGAGCAGATCTTTCGTCGAAGTGTAAAGCAGGCGCACGAACGGAAGTTTCTCGAGAAGGCCCTCGACCTCGGCCACCAATCCGCGGGTGAGAAGGTTTCCCGCGAGAAAGCCGACCAGGGTGATGCCGGCAAGCGTCACCACAATACCCGCGCCGGGGATCCCCACGTCGAGGATGCCGTCCACCCGGCTCACGATCCACCAGCAGACGTACCCGGTCAGGAAGACGGGCGTCGTGACGACGAGCCCGCGCAGGAAGTACTGGGCGAGACGCTTCATGCGAGCAGGCTCGTGAGCTCCGCGAGGAGCGCCTCGAGGTGCGGCGGCTCCAGATCCCCCATGTGACCGATGCGAATCACCGGTCCATGCCGCCGATCGAGTGCACCGCCCACGAGGTAGCCGCGCTCGCCGAGCGATTGCATCACGGTGGCGGGCGCCCGGCCCTCGGGAAGGACGAGGGTGGAAATGGCGGGAGACCGTTTGCCTGGAGGGGCCATCAACCGCACCTGCCCATGCGCGTCGATCCACCGCTCCATCGTCTCGAGCATGGCACGATGCCGCGCGTATCGCGCGGGCCATCCGCCCGACGCGGCGATCCGCGCCAGCTGACACTCCAGGGCGAGGAAGAGCGAGACCGCCGGGGTCCAGGTGGGAAGATTCTCCCGCGCGATCGCGACCATTCTCTTGACCGAGAAGTAGTAGCCCGCATCGTCCTGTTCGCCGGCGCGCGCGATGAAGCGCTCGCTCGCTGCGCCGAAGGCGAGTCCCGGCGGGAGCGCCATCGCCTTCTGGGATCCGGTGCAATAGTAGTCCGCTCCCCAGCGATCCATTTCGATCGGCATCGCGCCGACGGACGTCACGCCGTCCACCAGGAGCAGAACGTCCTTTCGCGCACGCACCACCTCGGCGAGCGCCGGGATATCGGCGAGCGCGCCGGTGGAAGATTCCGAATGCACCACCGCGACCGCGTCAACCTCGGGGCCCTCCAGGAACTGGTCCAGCTGTTCGGCGGTGATCGCCGCGCCGGGATGCACCTGCACCCGGAACGCCTGGCGCCCGCACGATTCAGCGATGCGCGCCAGGTACTCGCCGAAGTAGCCGCCCACCGCGACCAGGACACGGTCACGAACTCCGTTGCGGATGGCGGCCTCGAGCAGTCCGGTCGCGGAGGAGGTCGCCACGAACACCGGCTGCCGGGTTCCGAAGCACTCTTGCAGCGCGGGCTGCACCGCGGCGAGGAGGGCCTGCATTCTCGGCCCCCGGTGCCCGAACATCGGGTGATCGAGCGCGGCGAGCACTTCCGGCCGGACGTCGGTGGGACCCGGGAGGAAATTGCGGCCGAACGGGGTCATACGGCGAGCACCTCGTCGCTGGTGGCGAGACGAACCCCCTGACGCTTCCACGAAGCGAGCAGCCCGGCGGCAGACTCCGGGCGAATCGCGCGGGTCGCGTCGGTCACGAGCGTGATCGGGACGCCAGGGCGGTGATGGAGGAGTCCCTCGATCGCGTACTTGTCGCAGACGTCGAGGGCCACGCCGTAGAGCACGATCTCGGACGGCGCCAGGGCGTCGACCACCGGGAGCACGTTCGGATTGGTGAACACGTCGAACCAGTGTTTGTGAAAGAGAATATCGCCGTCGTGCGCCCGCACTTTCGCCGCCAGCGCTGCGGGGTCCTCCGGCTCGGGCTCGATCGCGAGCGGATTGCGCAGCCGGGTTTCGGCGATCTTCCGCTGCCCGCGGGTGCCGCGCATGCAGTGCTCCGGAAAGGTGGTGATGAAGTCGGGGGAGTCGGAGAGCTCGCGGTGACCCTTCACATGATCGTCGGCGCTCGCCAGGATACGGATGCCCTTCCCGTGGGCGTACTCGGTCAGCCGGGCGAGCACCGGGATGATGGCCTCGCTGTCGGTGACGTACAGGAGCCCGTCGGAGCGCATGAAGTCGTGCTGGGTGTCGACGTCCCAGAAGATCCTCGCCATTCGTCGTCCCTTGTTGGGTGAGCGGTAAGCGGTAAGCGGTGAGCGGGGAGTGCATATCCCGCTCACCGCTCACCGCTCACCGTACAATCTCCAGTCTCGGATTGGGCTGGTATTCCCGTCCCACCTTCGCGCAGGGCTCGCCCTCCCGGCGCACCACATCCGCGGTGAAGTCGAAACGGCCCTGGAAAAGCGAGCTGCCGACACCGTAGGCATCCACCGGCACTTGCAACCGCTCGAATTCCCGGATCTTCTCGACGGTGAAGCCGCCCGACACGATGATCCGCACGCTCGTGAAGCCGCGGGCATCGAGCGCCCGGCGCACATTCCAGACGAGCTGGGGACAGACGCCGGTGGGGCGGAAGCGCCCCATCTGCGGAATGACCGAACGATCCACCAGCATCTCGCTGGTATCGATGCGCACGCCATACAGCCGGTCGCCCACCGCCTCGGCCACCTCGAGCGCGGTTCGCACGCAGTCGTTTTCGAAGTCCACCAGCGTCACCAGCCGCACGCCGGGATCGATGTGGTCGGCGAACTTCCTGGTGGCGAGCGCGGTGTCGCCGCCATACGCCGCGATGAGGGCGTGCGGCACGGTGCCGACCCCCTGGCTGCCCCACCACGACGCCTGGGCGTCGGTGGAGACGCCGATGGCGCCGGCGATGTGGGCGGCGTAGCCGTCGCCGGTCTGCACCAGCCAGTGGTCGTGGCGCGCCGGAAAGAACATCACTTCCTTGGGATGGGCGGCCTCGACCACTCGCCGCGTGTTGGTGCCCACCCGGGTGCGCCGGGACAGCACGCCGAGGTACAGCGTTTCCAGATGCGCGAAGGCGTCGTAGGGACCTTCGATCGTGAGCACCGTTTCCCAGGGGGCGACGGGGTCGCCGTCATAGAGCGCCCGCACCTCGAGCTCGCCCCACTCGAGGGCGCAGAGCTTGAGGATCGCGATCGCCTCGTCGATTCCACCGAGAGACGCATTGGACTTGCCGAAGACCTGCATGGTGAGGCGGGGGCGATTGCCGTCGGCGATGAGGATCTCGCGGGCGCGCGTGAAGTACTTATCGGAGTAATAGCCCGCGCGCATCTTCTCCACGGGAAGATTGAAGATCGCGGGATCGAGCCGGGGACGCCGGGTCATGACGGAGTGCCCGCGAAGTGCCGGGCGCGGAGCGCGGCAAGGAGTCCCCGGAGCTCGCGCGCCTGCCGGGATTCCGGATAGCGGTCGATGAGCCGGCGCACTTCCACCATCGCGCGCCCCGGATCGGAAAGCCGCTGCTCGTAGAGCTCCGCCAGCGCCAGGCCGAGTCGCATGTCGTCGGTCGGACGGAGCCGGTCGGCGTCGCGCTGCAGCGCTTCCAGTTCCGCCATGGCGGCGAGCGGTTGCCCGAGCGGGCCGGCGAGCAGATCGGCGCGGCGGAGCAGGGCGGGGAGGCGATCGCGCGGGGTCTCGGCACGTTGACGGTACGCTTCGGCCGCGGCGTCGGCGTGTCCGCGCGCCGCCAGCGCTTCTTCCGCGGAGAAGCCGCCGCCGGCCCGGGTCAGTCCCACATTGATGAGCACGGTATTCAGAAACTCGATGAGGGGATCGAGGACGGCCTCCACCATGCCTGACATGAATCCGAACAGGGTCCAGAGGAGTCCCGCAAGGAGCAGCGCCCTCGGCTCGACGCCGGTGAGCGCCAGGACCAGCGCCACCACCGCGCCGCCGCCCATGAAAAAGGCGATGACGCCCCGCAGGTACCGGAAGGGATCGGTGTCGACGGTCTTCGCGCGGCCGCGCAGGTGTTCGGGAAGGAGCGACACGCTCCGAAGGTAGAGGCGGTCCAGTGGCGCGGCAAGTTGACAGGAGTGGCCGTGTCCCCCTGATTCTCTGGTCTCCCGGCCCGTTCCTTCACCCCCCCCGGAGCGTCCGATGTCCGACTCCGTCAGCCGCCGCGATTTTCTTGGCACCGCCGCCCTCGCCGCGGCGGGGACGGCTCTTCCCGAGTCGCTCCATGCCTCGCCGGCCGCCCCGTGGGTTCGCCGCAGCCGCGCCGCCAAGTTCGTCGCGGTCGCCTCGACCAACGGCATCCGCGGGGTCAAGCTCGCCGTCGAGCTCATGACCAGGGGCACCGATACGCTCGACGCGGGTGTGGAAGGGGTCAAGATCCAGGAGCTGGATCCCAAGGACAACTCGGTGGGCTACGGCGGCCTCCCCAATGAAGAGGGCGTGGTGCAGCTGGACGCGAGCTGCATGCATGGCCCGAGCAAACGCGCCGGCGCGGTGGCGTGTCTCGAGGGAATCAAGACACCGAGTGAAGTTGCCCGTCTGGTGCTCAAGTACACCAACCACATTCTCCTGGTGGGCGAGGGGGCCAAGCGCTTCGCGCTCTCCTACGGCTTCAAGGAGGAGGATCTCCTCACCCAGGAATCGCGCGAGGCGTGGCTCCGGTGGCGCGCCAACCGCGGCGCCCAGGATGACTGGGTCAATGTGGATCCCAAGACACCGCCGATGGCCCGGCCCACCGGAACGATCAACATGAATCTGGTGAACGAGAAAGGAGAGATCTCCTCGATCACCACCACCAGCGGGCTCGCCTGGAAGATCCCGGGCCGCGCCGGCGATTCACCGATCGTGGGCGCGGGGCAATACACCGACGGCCAGATCGGCGCCGCGGGGTCGACCGGTCTGGGCGAAGCGAACATCATGGTCTGCGGAGGGTTTCTCACCGTGGAGCACATGCGGCAGGGGATGAAACCCGCGGACGCATGTCTGGCCACGCTCAAGCGCCTCGTCGCGATGACGCCGCCGCGGCTGCTTGATCCGCAGGGACGGCCCACCTTCCAGATCCAGTTCTACGCCGTCAACAAGGCCGGCGACTACGGCTGTGGCGCGCTCTATCCCACCCGGTACGTGGCCTGTGACGATGCCAAGGGCGCCCGGGAGCTGGATGGCGCGCACCTCTATGAGCAGCGCTAGTCGCGTGCGCCTCCGTGCCTTGACTGTCGCCGTGCTGCTGGGCGCTGCGTTCCCCGCCGCTTTCATCGCGGCGCAGGATACCACGGCCGCCGCTCCGGTGGAGAAGGCGCCGTGGCGCACGAATTACTTTCCCTATCTGCTCGGCAATCCCACCACCGGACTCATGCTGGTGGCGCACCTCGATCATTTCCGCCAGGCGGACTACGAGGCGCGGGTTCCGTACGACGTGATCGTCTCCGTCGATGGCGCGATCAGCGCGCAGGGAAGCCGGTCGCTCGTCGGGCGGCTGCGCGCGCCCGAGCTGGTGCCGGGGTGGCGCTTTGCCGTCGACGCCGGGGCGTCCCGCGAATCGCGGTTCGGATACTTCGGCTATCTCCCGGTCGACGCCGCGCCCGATGACAATTCGGACCGGGTCCATCGCAGCCGGTATTTTGCGCGCGCCGAGGTCACCCGTCAGATCACCGGACCGCTCTCCGTCGCGGCGATGCTGGGTGTCGAGCGGACGAGCTGGTCCCGGCTCCCGGGTGAGACCGCGTTCGAATTAGACTACGGCGACGGGCTGGCGCAGACCGACGCCGGCGGGCGGGTGAGTCTGGTGCTCGATACGCGTGACAGGGAGTTTCTCGTCAACAAGGGGGTGCTCGCCGAGGCGGGCCTTCTGTTCGGTGGCGGCGGCGAGCCTCGCGAGGGCGATGTCGTCTCCTCCGGACCGTACGCCGGGTGGTACCTCCACCTGCGGGGTTATGCGAGCCCCCGCACGGGGACGATGGTCGTGGGGCGGCTCGCCGCGCGCTCGATGAGCGAGGACGCAACGCTTCAGGCCAGGAATACACTGCCCGGCTGGGAGGGCGGTGTCGATGCGCTCGGAGGCCCATACGCCCACCGGAGCTTCACGCCCGGACGAGTGGCGGGACGTGGACTCCTGCTCGGCAGCCTCGAGGTACGCCACAACCTCCTCGACGTCGGCGACTATGGCGCGGTGACGCTGATCGGCTTTGTGGACGGGGGACGGGTCTTCGAGGAGGAGGATTTCAGCCTCACCACTAGCGCCTGGAAAGTCGGCGGCGGCGGTGGGATAGCCCTGCGAGTACTGCGGTCGTCGCTTCTGGTGTTCAACTTTGCCGGTGGACCCGCGGGATTCACCTTCTCGATGGGCACCGGCTGGGCGTTCTGATCTCGCCGGCCGTCTCCGCTGCCCTATGACATTGGGCCCACAGATGTCACAGATGAAAAACGAATGGCTGCCTCGTACGACGGTCCCACGAATCGCTTGCATTGAAGGCGGGTAGTGCCGAAGTTCACCAGCAGTCCTCTTCCGATTCCACTCGCGGCGAGGTAATTGACAGTCTGTGCTTCCTCCCGGCTCGTCAATCGATCCAGTGCCTTCAGCTCGACGAGAATGGACCCGCAACAAACAAAATCGACCCGATACCTCACGCCGAGTGGGGCGCCCTTGTAATAGATCGGCATTTCAACTTCGCGAGCGTATGGAATGGCTTTCAGGCCAAATTCGATTTCCAGTGCTGCCTGATACGCAGGCTCGAGGAATTCAGGTCCCAGCGTCCTGTGCACCTCCATCGCCGCCCTGATGACCGCGTAAGTCTCAGGATCCCTTCTCTTCTCCGTAACCTCGCCAATCTGTGTCATCTGTGAAATCTGTGGATTCCACCACCCCGCTCAGGAACGAATGCCCGCGGCGCGGGGCGTATCCGCGCGGGACTACGGGTTCCGCGGCCACTCGCCGAGCCAAGCCACCGTCCGTTAGCGGTTAGCAGATAGCTCCTAATCGAGCCTCATCCTCCTGACGAGCTCCCCGAACCTCGGATCTCCCCTGATCGGATCGAGCAGCGGCTCCACATTGAGATAGGTGAGCCAGCCCCGCCGTTCGGCATAGGCCCGCTCCAGCCATCCAAAGGTGCCGTCGGCATCTCCGAGCACGAGGTGCAGACGGGCCAAGTCCACCGGCGACACATAGCGGGCTTTGGCTGTCTCCGTGAGAGCGGCCAGAGCGTTTTCCGCCTCGGCGCGACGTCCCCGCAGGACCGCGAGGTGGCCCAGTGCGGCAAAGGCGTGATGGTTGGCGCCCCGCGCGCCGGCATCGGCCTCGCGCAGGGCCGCTTCGGCCTCGTCGTATCGGCCCGCCTGGATCAGGGCGAGCCCGAGCACCCACTGGGTTTCTTCGCTGGTGGGATTCTGGGCAAGCGCGTGCTGGAGCTGGGCAACCGCTTCCTCGGAGCGACGCGCGAAGTAGTAGAGCCATCCGAGGGAACGGGTGATCGACGGCGAGACCGAATCGAGCTCCTGCGAGATGCGGCCCTGGGTGATCGCCTCCTCGGTCCGCGACATGGCGATCAGATACCAGGCGTACCATTGCCGAGCGGTCGCATAGCGCGGATTCAGCTCGATCGCGCGGGCAAAATGAGTTCCCGCAGCCTCCCAGTCCCAGTCGTGGATGAATAGCACCCAGGCGAGCGAGGTGTGCGCTTCGGCCAGGCCTTCGTCGAGCGCGAGGGCGCGGCGGGCCTCTTCGCGCGCGCGGCGCATCCCCTCGGTGACCGGCGCACCGCGGTAGTCCACCTCCAGCGCGTGACAATCGGCGAGTCCGCTGTACGCCAGGGCGTACCCGGGATCCTCTGCCGCGGCTTGCTCGAAGTACTGTACCGCCTCCGCGATTCCTTCGCGGGTTCGCTTGTTCCAGGCAAAACGGCCCTTCAGGTACAGCTGCCAGGCGCGGAGGTTCTCGGTGTATCGCCTGGGCACCGGATCGCGGAAATCGCCGAGGAACGTGCCGCGGAGCGTTTCCACGATGGTCCGAGCGATCTCGTCCTGCAGCTCAAAGATGTCATTCATCCGGCGGTCGTAGCGCTCGGACCAGAGCAGCCGTCCGTCCGCCACATCGGTGAGCTGCGTGGTGATCCGAACCCGCGACTCGGCGCGCCGCACGGTGCCCTCGAGAATGACCGAGGCACCCACATCCGATCCCAGGACCCGCACGTCCTCCTTGCGGCCCTTCAGCGCGAAGACCGAGGTGCGGGATGCGACCCGCAACCCGGGTACGTTGGCGAGCGCATTGATGAGCTCGTCGGTGAGTCCGTCGCTCAGGTATTCATTGCCGGGATCGGGACTCGCGTTCACGAAGGGGAGCACCGCGACCGATCGCTCGGCCGCGCGCCGAGCCGCCGGCGCGGCCCCCGTATCCGTGAGGGCGGTGGCGAATTCGGCGGTCGTGCCGAATCGGTCGGCCGGAGATTTCGCGAGCGCACGGAGCACCGCCCGCTCCACCGCCTCGGGAATAGTGGGCCGCCGGCTTCGAAGCGGCGGAGGCGTTGCCACGAGGTGCTGGCTCAGGGTGGCCTGCGGATTCGGACCTCGGAACGGCGGGTCGCCGGTCAGCATTTCGTAGATCACGCAGGCGAGTGAATAGAGATCGCTCCGGCCGTCGAGCTCCCGTTCGGCCGCCGCCTGCTCGGGGCTCATGTAGGCGGGGGTTCCCACCGCCAGCCCGCGCGCGGTCACATCGTCCGCGGCGGCGACGGTGATTGCCCGGGCGATTCCGAAATCCGCGACGACGGCCTGGCCCTCGTGGAGGAGAATGTTCTCAGGCTTGATGTCCCGATGCACCACGTTCTGCCGATGGGCGTAGTCGAGCGCCGCGGCGACCGACCGGGCGATGCCGAGCGCCTCGTCGACCGGCAGACGGCCCTCCCGGACGAGACGCTGGCGCAGCGACTCGCCACCGATGTAGGGCATGACGAAATAGAGAAACCCGTCGCGCTCCCCCGAATCATGCAGCGGCACGATCTGCGGATGGCTCAGCTGGGCGGCGATGCGGATCTCGCGGAGGAAGCGGGCTGCCTCCTCCCCCGAGGTGATGAGCTCCGGCCGGAGGACCTTGATGGCGACGCGGCGCGCGTGTTTGAGATCTTCGGCGAGATAGACGGTCGCCATTCCGCCGTGCCCCAGCTCGCGTTCGAGCCGGTAGCTTTCGGAAAGTGCCGTGCGCAGACGGTCGGGAACGGCGGCCAGTGGAGCTCCTGGTGCGAGGTTCCTAACGGTGGAGCGAGACCGGCAGCGCGTCAACCGCCGATGGCGGCGAGCAGCTCCCGCAGGGTCGATTCGCCTTCGTCCCGGGCGTACCAGCCGCGCGCGTAGGCGTAGCGCTGCGGCGTGGGCATCACCTTCCGGGCCATGACCCACTCCTGCAACACCGCGGGCCGGGGGCCCCAGTGTCCGAGCTCGCCGAAGTCCGCATCCAGCGCGATGGCCACCGGGATGGAGCGGGTCCCGTCGGTGAGATAGCGATTCATCACCGCGGGATACTGGTCGCGCTCCAGGATCCGGAGCTCCATTCCGGGGACCAGGTCAGCGAGTCTTGCAAGGACCGGGACGGTATTCGCGGCATCTGCGCACCAGTCCGCCGCCAGCACCAGCAGGCGCCGCGCGTTGCCGCGCATGAACTGCTCCAGCGCCCATCCCGGCACGATCGAGTGGTCGTAGACGCCCTTCCACAGGGTGTACCGCTCCATTCCCGGCTGGAGGTAGGCAGGCCAGGGCACCGCCTCCTCCCACAACGCTGGGTAATCGAGATCCACTATGCGCGCTCCTCGATGCGAACGCCGAAGCGCGCCAGCCCGTCGACATAGGCACGGAACGGCACGGCCTCGTCGGGGGTGTGCACGCCGCGGGCGGCGATGGTTCCGTCGGCCTGCATCAGCGCGGTGAGGGACAGGGAATATCCGGTGGTGCGCATCATCGCGCTGATGCCCTGCGCCGGATCGAAATAGTCGAGGAGCTCGAACGCGACGCGTGCCGGCCGTCCGGTGATTTCACCCTCCACCACGACCCGGAGCGCCACCAGGTCGCGCCCTTCGGGCTTGTACAGCTTCGGTTGCACCGCGGCGATGAACAGATCGCGCGGGACGACGGATTGTCCCTTGACCGGAATCGGCGTGTTGGAAATCAGTCCGAGCTCCCGGATCGGCCGCATGATCGCCACGTGCCCCGGATAGCGCAGGGTCTTGTACTCCATCGTGTCGATCTTTCCCTCGAAGGCGAACGGCATCGTGCTGACGCCGCCGCCGGTGTGAAACGCCTCCAGCGTGCCGACCGGGGCGGGGAACTCCTGCGGCTCCAGCTCGGAGAGCGCGTCCACCTGAACGGCCTTGCCGTTGCGCAGCACCCACGAGGGTGTGGTGTAATAGTCGAGCGCGCCTTCGAGGGAGTAGACGATCTGGTAGTTGAGCGGCGGCTCCGGGTGCTGGGGGAGCCCGCCGACATAGATGCGCACCGACCGCGCCTCGTCCACCCGGTGGATTCCTTCCGCAGCGAGGATGTTCACCATTCCCGGTGCGAGGCCGCAATCGGGGATGACCGACACGCCGCGCGCAGAAGCCGAGTCGTGCAGCTTCTTCTGCTGGAAGACGATTTCGGTATTGCCGCCCAGATCGCAGAAATGACAGCCGCCGTCGATAGCGGCCCGGGTCATCGGCTCGTTGAAATAGTACGGGAGGGCGCAAAGCGCGGCGTCATGCCCCTTCATGAGCGTGACGACCGCCTCGAAATCGCTGGCATCGAGCGAGACGGCGCGGAGCCGCTTGCCGAGATATGGCTGCAGGAACGCCGGCAGCCGATTCGGAGTGAGATCCGCGATCGTGACCTGCTCCACCGAGTCGTGCTGCAGGAGATTGTGCGCCGCCGCGCAGCCCTGAAGGCCCGCGCCCAGAACCAGCATCTTCATATAGACTCCGACGTGATGGTGCCAAAAGAATGGAGCCTTGAAAATTAGCCGGTTAGGGACCCGCATTCAACGCGCGGGAATGCCTGGATGGTAGGTGAGATTTCGCAGGCGGGAAGGCTTGCCGCGCCAGTCCGGCGACCGCGACGGTCCACCCGCAAGCGGCCGCACCGTGAATCCGCGGGGGGTGAGATAGGCCACGGAATCGGGCCCCCAGCGAATCGCATCGGTGGCGCCGGGATCGAGGGCGCCGACTTCGCCGTTGGACGCGGCGATGCAGAGGCCGCCGCCGGTGCACTCGCGCACCATCGCCGAGGGCGGATCGCCGAGGAGCTCGCGCGTCATGGAATCGGCCGCGAGGCTCGCCTGCGGCGGAACGGGCACGAGCGAATCCTTCCCTGGTACGGTGGAGAGCGTGAAATAGCCGCCGGCTAGGACGATCGCGGTGCTACCGTCGGCGGTCCACCCGATCCGGGTCGGTGCAGCGGCGCCGCCCGGGAGCTGCGCGCTGCGCTCGACGGTGGTGCGGAGATCGAGGACAACCAGCGACCATCGGGCCGCCTCCTGCGCGCCTCCCCGACGGACGAAGGCGACCGCGGTTCCCTGCGGGGAGAGCCTGGGCAGCCGTTCTTCCGGGCGCGTGAAGGTCAGCCGCACGAAGCTCCCGCCCGCCGCCGGGGCGGCGTAGAGATCGGTCATCGAATCGGGTCCCTCGCCGACACCGATGACGAAGGCCTCCTCGCCGACCTGGATCCGATTCGACAGCGGAGTCACCGCACAGGCGGTAAGCGGTAAACAGACGGTAAGCGGTAAGAGGTGAGCGGTGAGCGGGAACAGCCTTCGTCTCAGCATGGTGTCCTCCCGCTCACCGCTCACCGCTCACCCTTCACCGCTCACCCTTCACCGCTCACCGCTGTCCAGCGCCTCCCCAAACTCTGCCATGGATTGGTATCTCTCCTCCGCCGTGTGCGCAATGCTCTTCGCGATCACCCCCTCGAGGTCCTCCGGCAGGGTCTGGCAGGCCTGGCGCAAGCGGAGCGGCTGGCCGGTCAGGTGGGCGAGCATCGTCTCCTGCGCGGTATTTCCCTCGAACGGCAGCCGCCCGGTCAGGAGCTCGAAGCCCAGTACGCCCAGCGCAAAGATGTCGCTTCGGACGTCCAGTGGCTTCCCCCGGATCTGCTCGGGACTCATGAACTCCGGCGTCCCCAGCACGATCCCGGTCGCGGTGAGACGAGTGAGCTCGGGGCCGGCCACACTCTCCTTGGCGAGACCAAAATCCATCACCACCGCCCGGTCGCCCCGGCCCTCTTCCGCGACCAGCATCACATTCTCCGGCTTGAGGTCGCGGTGGAGAATTCCCGAGTCGTGCGCATGCTGCAGACCGAGGCAGAGCTGGTGGAGCAACGGCACCGCGAGGACGGGGGGCATGGGCCCGTGCCGGGTTTCCCGCCGGGAGAGTGTCTCGCCGTCAAGGAAGGGCATCACCAGATACGGCATGCCGGCCGCCTCGCCCCACGCGAGGATGCCGCAAACATTGGGATGGTCGAGCCGCATCGCGACCTGCGCCTCGCGCCGAAGCCGCGCCACCGCCTCCTGGTCACCCGTCAGGCGGGACATCAGGACCTTGACCGCGACGCTCCGTCCCGATTCCCGGTCCTTGGCGCGATAGACGTACGCCATGCCTCCCTCGCCCACCCGCATCTCCATCTGGTAGCGGCCGTCGAGCACCCGCCCGGAGAGCCCCGATGCGGGATCTCCCCGGCGGGCAGGGGGGAGGCGGGATTCTCCGGTACGATGCAGCCCGAAGCTACGGGGCGCAGTCGGTGCGGGAACGATGCCCGCTACCAGGGGAAATCCGTCCCGGGTGCAGAACTTCGCGGGGGGCTCGAAGGTGGTGCCGCAGCGGGGGCAGCGGAGCGCGCTCAATCCCGATACCGGTTGCGCCCGTCCGATTTGGCGCGAAGCAGGTTCTTGTCGGCGAGCCTGAGGAGGCCTTCGGCGCCCACCGCGCGCTCATCGGGGAATGTGGCCAGGCCGATGCTGATGGTGATGGGAATCGGAACGTCCGGCGGACCGAACGCCGCGAGCGTCACCCGGCGGAGGATCCGGTCCGCGAAGAGCCGCGCGCCGGCGCTCCCCGTCTCCGGCAGCAGGACGACGAATTCCTCTCCGCCATAGCGGGCGACGGTGTCCACCGCGCGCTGTTCGCGCCGCAGCAGCTCGGCGAACTGCGCCAGGATCCGGTCGCCCGCCTGGTGACCGAAGCGATCGTTCGCGGCCTTGAAATGATCGATGTCGATCATCGCGCATGTGAGGACCGTGCCGTAGCGGGTGGCCCGGTCCACCTCGCGTTGTAACCGCTCGTCGAGCGCGCGCCGGTTGAAGAGGCCGGTCAGCGGATCGGTCTCCGCGAGCTGGCGCATGGCGCTCTCGCGATGCCGGGACTCCTCGTGGTCCTGTGACTTCTCGATCGCCGCCGCCGCCGACTCCACGACCCGCGCCGCGAATCGGAGATCAGCGTCGCCCAGCGGCGGATCGCCCGGACCGGTGCGGAGGAAGAACACTCCCGCCCGCTCGCCCCGGAGAGAGAAGGGGAGGACGAGCGACGACGTCGTCTGTGCGTAGGAGACCGATTCGTACAGCGGGTGCGAGGTGGCGTCCTCGACCAGTACGACCTCTCCCGTCGCCAGCGCCTCGCGAATCTCCGGATAGCGGTCGATGTCCACCGGCAGATCGCGCAGCATCGGATTCTCCGACGCCGCTGCGACCGTCGCCCGCGCCGCACCGGGCTTTCCGAATATGATGGAGCACCGGGGAATACGGAGACCCGTCGCCACCTGGCGCACCAGGACCTGCAGCAGGTCGCGGGGGGAAAGATTCGTCGTCAGCTCCTGGAGCAGCGCCACGAGCGCCGCCTGCGACCGCGCCTCCGCCCGGGCTTGGTTGAGCGCCCGTCCCGCGCGGAGGTGGGTTCGAATCCGGGCCAGGAGCTCGCGGACCCTCACCGGCTTGGTGATGACGTCGGACGCGCCGAGCCGGAGGGCCTCGACCGAAGTGTCTTCGGGGGAGGTACCGGTCAGCGCCAAAATCGGCAGATCGGCGTGCGCCGGAACGCGACGAAGAGACTCCAGAATCGACTCGCCACCCGGACCCGGAAGGGAGAGGTCCACCAGGATCAGATCGACAGGGCGGGTGGCGAGGAATTCCTCGAGGGCGATCGCGGTGGAGAGACTGGTTGCGTTGTAGCCATTCTCGGTGAGCAGGCGGCACAGCGTCCGGGTGAACGTCTGGTCTCCGTCCAGCACCAGAAGGTGCGGAGTATCCACGGCCCTCATGCTACGCCGTGAGTCGCGCGAAGAGGTCGGGATCCACGTTTCCCCCGCTCAGAATTGCCGCGACCGGCCCGGAAGGACGGAACGCCCCGGAGAGAAGCGCCGCGACCGTCACGGCCCCCGACGGCTCGATCCGGAGGCCCATGTCGTGGAAGAGAAAGCGCACCGCCCCGGCGATGGACTCATCGGAGATACGCAGCGCAACCCGGACCCGTTGCCCGATCGTGCGCCACGGGATTGCACCGAGCGAGATGGGCAGCAGTCCGTCCGCGATGCTCGCGGTGGTCTCCAACGCCACCGGCTTTCCCGCCTTGAGGGCAGCGGAGAGCTTGGCGGCCCCCTCGGGCTCGACCCCGATCAGGCTCACGGGGTGGCCCAGTGCATTCGCCGCCGTGCAGCAGCCGGCCAGCAGGCCGCCCCCGCCCACCGGTGACAGCAGCGCGGTGAGGCCGGGCTCACGATCGAGGATCTCGAGGGCGCAGGTGGCCTGTCCCAGGATCACGTCGGGATGCTCGAACGGGGGAACCATGGCAAGGCCCTCCTGCGACGCGATGGCGTCCGCGGTCGCCGCCCGCTGATAGCGGTCCACCAGGACCACCTCGGCCCCCTCGGCGCGCACCGCATCGACCTTGACCGGCGGGGCATTGTCGTTCATCACGATCACGGCGCGAAGGCCGAGACGGCGGGCAACCCACGCCACAGCGCGCCCGTGATTGCCGCTGGAATGGGCAATGACGCCGGCGGCTCGCGCCGGTTCAGGAATCCGGGTGACGGCGGTCCAGGCCCCGCGGACCTTGAACGCGCCGATCGGCTGCCACTGCTCGCACTTGAGCCACACCGGAACGCCGAGCTTTCGCGAGAGACCGGGCGCTTCGATGAGCGGGGTGACCACCGCGACTCCGCGAAGGGCTTCCGCCGCCCCTCTCAACTCCTCGAGTGACGGTCCAGCCGTCCAGCCGTCCAGCCGTCCAGTCACCTACTCGGCTGCCGCGCCCGGCGCTGGCGCTTCATCCCCCGTCGGCTCCTCCGCGCCTCCCTCGTCCTCCTTGACCACGCGGGCCACGTCCACCAGGAGATCGCCTTCGTCGAGATGCATGACGCGCACGCCCTGGGTATTGCGCCCGATCACGCGGATCCCGTCCACCGGCACCCGGATGATGATGCCCCCCTTGGTGATCATCATCAGCTCGTCGTCGGGGAGCACTTCCTTGAGCGCCACCAGGCCGCCGGTCTTCTCGGTGTTGTGGAGGGTGATGATCCCCTTGCCGCCCCGCTTCTGGACCCGGTAGTCGGACAGCTCCGACCGCTTGCCGAAGCCGTTCTCGGCCACGACGAGCAGCGTGGAATCGCGCCGGATCACCACCATGCCGATCAGGGCGTCGCCCTGGTCGAGCTCGATGCCCTTGACCCCGGAAGTCGCGCGACCCATTTCGCGAACATCGCTCTCGTGGAACCGGATGCTCATCCCGCCCCGGGTCGCGAGGGTGATGTCGTTGTTCCCGTCGGTGATCTGGACATCGATCAACGAGTCTCCTTCTTCGATGTTGATGGCGTTGATGCCGTTGGCGCGCACGTTCCCGTAGGCGCTGAGCACGGTCTTCTTGACGGTGCCGTTCCGGGTGGCAAAGATGAGCCACTTGTTGTCGGCGAACTCCCGCACCGGCACCAGCGCCGCGATGCGCTCCTCGGGCCGGATGGCGATGCACTGCACCACCGGCTTGCCCCGCGCGGCTCGGCCGCCCTGCGGGATCTCGTGCACCTTGAGCCAGTACACCTGGCCCTTGTCGCTGAAGAACATCACGTAGTCGTGGGTCGAGGCGATGAAGAGGTGCTCGATCCAGTCGTCTTCCTTGGCCGTCGCTCCCGTGAGGCCCCGCCCGCCGCGGCGCTGCTTCCGGTAGGTGGAGACCGGAATCCGTTTGATGTAGCCCGAGTGGGAGATGGTGATCACCATATCCTCCTCGGCGATCAGGTCTTCGACCGAGAAGTCGTCCTGGTCGGGGATGATCTCGGTGCGCCGCTCGTCGCCGTAGTCCTTCGCGACCTCGGCCATCTCGGACTTCAGGATGGCCATGCGCCGTTCCTTGCTCTTGAGGATGCTCCTGAGCTCGCTGATGGCGGCCCGGACTTCCGTGAGCTCGGCCTCCAGCTTGTCGATCTCGAGCCCGGTGAGCTTGGCGAGCCGCATATTGAGGATCGCTTCGCTCTGCTTCTCGCTGAAGCCGAACCGCTTTCGGAGCCGCCCGTCCGCCTCGTCCGAATCTGCCGACCCGCGGATGATCTGGATCACTTCGTCGATGTTGTCGACCGCGATCTTGAGGCCGTCGAGGATGTGCTCCCGGGCCTCCGCGGCGTTGAGATCGAACTGGGTGCGGCGGACGATGATGTCGTGACGGTGGGAAATGAAATGTTCGAGCAGCTCCTTGAGCGGCATGACCTTGGGCTGGCCCTTCACCAGGGCCAGGTTGATGACGCCGAAGGTGGACTGCATCGAGGTGTGCTTATAGAGCTGATTCAGCACCACGCTCGGGATCGCGTCGCGCTTGAGCTCGATGACCAGTCGCATCCCGTCGCGGTCGGATTCGTCGCGTGCATCGCTGATCCCCTCGATCTTCTTCGCGTTGACCAGCGAGGCGATGTCCTTGTGCAGCGTCGCCTTGTTGACCTGGTAGGGCAGCTCGGTGACGACGATGGCGCTCCGGCCCGTCGACGGCTTCTCCTCCACGACGGCGCGGGCGCGCATGATGACCTTGCCGCGCCCGGTCGCGTAGGCGTCGCGCAGCCCGCCGACGCCGTAGATGTAGCCGCCGGTAGGAAAGTCAGGACCCTTGATGTGCTTGAGGAGATCTTCGGTGGTCGCCTCGGGACGGTCCACCAGGAGCTCGACCGCCTTGGCGACCTCCCGCAGGTTGTGGGGAGGAATGTTGGTCGCCATGCCGACGGCAATACCGCTCGAGCCGTTGACCAGCAGATTCGGAATCTTCGAGGGGAGCACCGTCGGCTCGACCAGCCGGTCGTCGAAATTCGGCTGGAAGGCGACGGTCTCCTTGTCGATGTCCTCCAGCATCGCGATTGCGATGCGGGTGAGCCGCGCTTCGGTGTACCGGTACGCCGCGGCGGGGTCGCCGTCCACCGAGCCGAAATTCCCCTGCCCGTCCACCAGCGGATAGCGCAGCGAGAACTCCTGGACCATCCGGACCAGCGCGTCATACACCGAGGCGTCGCCGTGGGGGTGGTACTTGCCGAGCACGTCGCCCACCACCGTCGCCGATTTCTTGTAGGGGCGGCCCGGCACCAGGCCGAGCTCGTTCATCGCGTGGAGAATCCGGCGATGCACCGGCTTCAGACCGTCGCGCACGTCGGGCAGCGCGCGCGAGACGATCACGCTCATCGAGTAGTTGATGAAGCTCTGCTTCATCTCCACTTCGATGGGGCGGGGCAGAATCCGTTCACGCGAGTTGGGCGCGGTCATAGGCGATTTCGCTCGAGGTGGGGCGTGGAATCCGGGCGAAATATAGCCGGTGGCCGGGATGCCAGGCAACCCGGTGCGCGCGTTCTAACTAATTGATTTTCAAGGGATTACGCGGCCACCCTGGGTCTCACCCCCGGGCTCGGGTGGGACTCGCCCACGGGGCCTGCAGTTCCCGTTCACCGCTCACCGTTCACGCAGTTCGGCCCCTTGCCTCCGCCCCATCAGGATCGCGGGCACGATGAAGAGCGCCCCGATCGTGCCGGCGATCGTTCCCCCCGCCGTCGCGAGTGCGATGGAGCCGAAGAGGCTGTCCACGTCCGTCCCAACCGCGAGCGGGATGAGGCTGCCAAGCGTGGTGAGCGTGACCAGCATGATCATCCCCGCGCGGTCCGACGCCGCGTGGAGGATGTCGTCTATCGTCAGCCGTCTGGTACGCCGTTTCTCGAGCGCGGCGTCCACCAGGAGAATGGACTGGTTCACGGCGAGTCCCACCACGAGGATCACGCCGACGGCGGCCTCCCGGCTGAAGGAGGTCTTGGTGGCCCAGAAGATCCCCGCCACGCCGGAAAGGCACAGAGGCAGCGAGAGGAA
>CAZHSO010000048.1:0-26450 GCA_964535105.1 uncultured Gemmatimonas sp. | reverse complement strand
GCGTCTTGGTCCATCCTGAGGTGAGGAAGTAGGCCTCGTTCTCGTTGTCGGGCATGACCGCCATGCGGGTGTAGTACTGGGTCCGTCCCGCCAGCTCGCGGTCGTGGCTCACCACCTCCCACTTGGCGCCTCCGTCGTCCGAACGCCACAGCTCACCCGACTCCGCCTCGACCCCGGGGAGGGGAACCCCGTCGCTGGTCTCGATCAGGGCGTAGACCCGATCGGGGTTGGTCCGGGCCACCGCCAGGTCGACCTTGCCGAAGGGCTTGGCCGGGAGGCCGTTGCCGGTCAGCCGCTTCCAGGTCGTGCCGCCATCGACGCTCTTCCAGATTCCGCTGCCGTTGCCGCCGCTCCTCCGCCCCCAGGTGTGGATCACGAATTCCCAGGTCGACGCATAGAGGATGCGCGGGTTGCTGGGGTCCATCGCGATGGCGTACGCGCCGGTGTTTTCGTCCACGAAGAGGGTGCGTTCCCAAGTCTTTCCGCCGTCGGTGGTGCGGTAGACGCCGCGCTGCTGCTGGGGTCCGTAGGAGCGCCCGACTGCCGAGGCATAGAGCACATCGGGATTGGTCGGATGGATGACGATGCGCCCGATCCGGCCGGTGCTGTCGAGACCGGCGCGGATCCAGGTCTTTCCCGCGTCGGTTGATTTGAACATCCCCCAGCCCAGCGAGACGTTGCTGCGAATCGAGGACTCGCCGGTACCGGCCCAGACCACGTTCGGGTCCGAGGGGGCCACCGCCAGCGCTCCGATCGACGAGACCGGCATGCTGTCGAAGATCGGTGCCCAATGGAGGCCGCCGTCCACCGTCTTGAAGATCCCCCCCGACGCCGCCCCGGCGTAATAGACGTTCGGGTCGCCGATCACCCCCGCCACCGCCGACACCCGGTTCCCCTCCGGGCCGATGTGGCGGTACTTGAGCTGGTTGAACAGCTCCGGGGCGACGGCCGGCTGGGGCGGAGTGCGCTGGGCCAAAGCCTGGGACGCGAGGACGAGGAAGGCGGAGACGAGAAGGTGGACGGCTCGGGACATGCCGGCTCCTGCAGGGAATGTTGGGGGGCGAGAGGATAAAGGTAATCGCCGCGCGGATGCCGCCGAAGATTCGGGATGTCCTGCGACTTCTCCACGAGGACGGATGGTACCTTGACCGAACCAGGGGAAGTCACCGACAATTCAGGTATCCAGCAAAACCGGGCGTCGCAACCGTGGCGGGCAAGCCGGCCGCCGACGTTCGATCCCGGCATTTTTAATGGCATTCTTAAACAGGCAGGACTCAAGGCATGAAAGTACTCATAATCGTCGCCGAGACAGGGACTGGATATTCAGCCCACGCCCCTGACGTCCCGGGGTGCATCGCAACCGGCGCGACTCGCGCCGAAGTGGAAAAGGAAATGCAAGCCGCGATCGAGTTCCATCTCGAGGGCATGCGGACCAATGGTGAGCTGCCCCCGAAGCCGCATTCGTATGCCACAGTAGTCGAGGTCGCGGCATAATCAGCGTTACACCGGAGGATCCCCCTATCGCGCCAGCGAATCCGCCACGGCAAGCAGCCGCTGAAATCTCGGATGGCTCCGCAGCGACTGAATCGAGAGATCAACGCGGAGCCATCCGGGGGACACGTAATTCGGCACCCGAAGCAGAGCCTCGAGCTGCTCGATCGCCTTGACCGGTTCGCCCACCAGCTGATAGATCCGGGAGAGCGTGAGCCGCAGCCCTGGTCCCTGGAATCCATCGTTCCCCCGGATCGTCACCGCCTGCTCCCCTTCGCGGATCGCGTCGGCCTTGCGCCCCAGGAACGCCAGCGCCGTGCCGAGCGCCATGTGGTTGCCGGGCTCGTCCGGGTTGTCCCGGACGCCGCGCTCCAGGCTCGGGAGCGCCGAGTCGGCATACGCACGCACCAGGCGTGTGTCGCCGCGCATGTAGGCGCCATACGCGAGCGCCACTCCCCATGCCCCGCGGTTGCCGCCGAACTGGCTCGGCTGGAGGCGGAGGAGGAGCTGCCGCTGCTCCTCGTCGAGGACCTGGGCGCTGCTCCAGTCGAAGGCGAAGAACGCGACCATCGCCGGTTCGTTGGCGTCCTTCGGAATGCTCCTCGCCACCGCCTTTGCCCCACGCAAGTCTCCCTGGGACAATCGCAGCCAGGCTTGGTAGAGCAACACTCCCTGATCGGTGGGTGCCTGCTCCCGCGCCCGGTCCAACAGCTCCGAGGCCTCCTCGTACCGGTGGGTATAGTTCAGCAACCGGGCCAGCCGCCGGGTGTAGAGCAGCGAGCGCGGATCGAGCGAAAGACCCCGCCGCATGTGCGCCAGCGCGTCGTCCACCTTCCCGAGACCTTGCTCGGCCAGGCCGAGTGCCCCGAGCAGCTCCGCGTGGGCCGGCGCGAGCGCCAGTCCCTTGTTGTATTGCTCGATGGCGCGGGGGTAGTCGGCCCGCACCAGACTGTAATAATTGCCCAGCGCCAGATACGGTTCGGGGAGCTTTGGAGCCAGCCGGAGCGCCCGCTCCCCCGCGGACAGGGCGGCTTCGGCAACAGCCAGGGAGGCGTCGCCGTTGATGTAGATGGAGGCCCGCACCATGGCGAGCCGGCTCCAGGCCCGGGCGAACGCCGTGTCGAGCGTCACCGCGGCCTCGTAATGGTCCGCCGCCTGGCGGAGCGCCACCGATCCGCTCGATCCGTAGTAGCTCTGCTCTCCCCGCAGGAACTCGTCGTAGGCCGCGATGTTGCTGGTGGGCGCGGCGGCGGCCGCAGGCAGGGCCGCGGCGGCCAGCTCACCCTTGAGCGCCGTCGCCACCTGGCCCGCGATGTCGGCCTGCACCTTGAACACGTCGTCGAGCGCCGCGTCGAAAGGGCGCTCCCACCGGCCGACGGTGGCGCCGCTCTTCACCACCTCGACCAGCTCCGGCCGCACCTGCACTTGGCTCTGCGCGCCGGTCTTGACCCAGCGCACCGTGCCGGTGAGGAGGTAGCGGACCCCGAGCTCCCGGGCGACGTCCTTGAGCGGCTTGGTGGTGCCGCGATACTGCACCGAGGAAGCCCGGGCGATGACCTGAAAATCCGGCAGGCTGGACAGCTTGCCGCGCACCTCGTCGGTGATCCCGTCGGCGAAGTACGCGTCACCCGAATCTCCCAGGTTCTCGAAGGGTAGCACCGCCAGGAGTACGGGCCCATCGGGGGCTGTGCTCGACCGGCTCTGCCGCCAGGCAAAGAGCACCCCGATTCCGAGGAGAAAGCCGATGCCGAGCAGGGCTAAGAGCGGCACCCGCCGTCGCCGCACCGGTGGCGGGGACACGAGCGTTCCCCCGCCCGGCGTGGTGATCTGGGCGGCGGCGGCCTCGAGCTCCCGGGAGAACTCCGCCACCGAGGGATACCGGTCAGCCGGCGAGCGCGCGATCGCCCCCGCCACGATCTTTTCGATGACGGGCGGCACACCCGGCCGGACCGAGCGAAGCGGGCGGGGCGCTTCGGTCAGCACCCGGGCCAGGATCACCTGCGCGGTGGGGCCGGCGAAGGGAGCCTCTCCCGCCAGCATCTCGTAGAGCACACAGCCCAGCGAGTAGATGTCCGACCGGTGGTCCAGCGATTGATCGCCGGTGGCCTGCTCCGGACTCATGTAGGCCGGCGTGCCGATGGCGAGCCCGGTTCCGGTCAGCGCGGCGTGCTCACCGGTGCCGGGAGCAAGCGCCCGCGCCACGCCGAAGTCGGCCACCAGCGCGTGACCCCCGGAGAGAAGGATGTTTTCCGGCTTGATGTCGCGGTGGATCAGGCCCTGGCGGTGGGCGTAGTCGAGGGCGTCGGCCACTTCGCGGGTAATCCGGAGTGCCTCGGCGAGAGGGAGCTGACGATCCCGGACCAGCCGCTCCCGGAGCGACTCGCCGTCGACGTATGGCATGCTGAACCAGAGCAGCGTCGGCTGGCCGCCCGTTCCGGGGACGTCACCCGAATCATGGACCGAAAGGATATGGGGATGCTGGAGCCGCGCGGCAAAGCGGATTTCCCTGGCAAAGCGGTCGGTCCCGATGCTCATCGCCAGCTCGGGATGCAGCACCTTGAGGGCGACGAGCCGGTCATGGCGGAGGTCCCGGGCCAGGAAAACCGCCGCCATTCCGCCGCGGCCGAGCTCGCGCTCGACCGTATAACGGCCGGCCAGGCCTTCCTGAAGCATCCGCAGCACATCAGCCATGACGGGGGGTTCCTCTGGGGAGAGAATCTAGCGCAGGGAGTAGATTAAGGAGGCACCCCCCAAGGCAATCCCGTCGAGCACCCGTGACCCGATGAACGGTGACTCCATGTCTCGATCCATTTTTCGTGGCGCGTTCACCATTGCGGCGTTCGTGGCCGCGAGCTCACCCCTCGTCTCCCAAACCCCACGGCGGCCGGCAACCAACCGCCCCCCGGCGGCGCAAGCCTTTCCTGTGGTCGAAGCCAGCATCGCCGACCTCCGCACCGCGCTCGAGCAGGGGCGCACCACCTCCCGCGCCATCGTGCAGCAGTACCTGATGCGGATCGCGACCTACGAGGACCGGCTCAACGCGATCGTCACCGTCAACCCGAACGCGCTCGCGATCGCGGACTCCCTCGACCGCCTCCGGGCCATGGGCGTCATCCTCGGCCCCCTGCACGGGATTCCCGTCGCCCTGAAGGACAACATCCACACGACCGAGATGCCGACCACCGGCGGCGCGCTCGCCTTTGCCGACCTGCTGCCCCCCTACGACGCGACCCTCACCAGAAACCTCAAGGCTGCGGGCGCGATCATCCTCGCCAAAACCCAACTCACCGAGCTCGCCAACTGGATCGCGAGCGGAATGCCTGGCAACTACAACGCGCTCACGGGTTATGGAATGAACCCCTGGGACCCGCGCCGAGACCCCCGGGACAACAGCTTCGACGGCCGCCCGGTGCTCGGCACCGGAGGATCGAGCTCGGGCGTGGGGACCAACGTCAGCTTCTGGGCGGCGAACGTGGGCACCGAAACCTCCGGCTCCATCCTGAGCCCGGCCAACCAGAACATGCTCGCCGCGATCAAGCCCACGGTGGGGCGGGTGAGCCGCTACGGCGTCATCCCGATCAGCGCCGACCAGGACACCCCCGGTCCGATGGCGCGCACCGTGAGCGACGCCGCCATCATGTTCGGTGTACTGGAGAGCGAGGAGCCCGACTCGAACGACGCCGCCACCAAGAAGTGCACCCCGCCGCCGGCGCGCGACTACACCAAGTTTCTCAATGCGAACGGCCTCACCGGCGCCCGCATCGGCATCCCCCGCGCCTTCTTCTACGATCGCACCACCGGGAGCAATCCGCGCGGCGGCTTGAACGACGCCCAGCGCAAGGTCATGGACGATGCGATCGCGGTGCTCAAGGAACGCGGCGCGGTGATCGTGGACCCCGCCGACATTCCGAGCGTGGTCGATACCGTGCCCGCGAACAACTTCCTCAATTGGAGCGTCTGTGGCGGGCTGGATCAGGCCAAGGGACGCGACGCCGATTGCTCGATCGCCTTCAAGTACGGGATGAAGCGCGACTTCAATGCCTGGCTCAAGTCGCTGGGCGCAGCGGCGCCGGTCAAGACGCTCGCCGAGCTCAGGACCTGGAACATTTCCCACCAGCGCGCCGGCGCCATCAAGTACGGCCAGGCGAACCTCGATGTCTCGGACGAGATGGATCTCGGGGCGGACCGGGTTCGCTATGAGGCCGACCGCCGCAAGGACATTCTCCTCTCCGCGACCAACGGCATCGACGCGGCGCTGAAAGCACACCGGCTCGACGCGCTGCTTTTTCCCGGAGCCAACAGCGCCAACATCGGCGCCCGGCCCGGTTACCCCACGGTGACGGTGCCGTTCGGTTTTGTGCCGGTTGCACAGGGCACCGGTACCAACGCATTTCCAGCCGGGTTCGAGCCCAAGCCGGCGCCCTTCAACGTGAGCTTTACGGGGACGGCTTGTAGTGAGCCGAAGCTGATCGAGCTGGCCTACGCCTTCGAGCAGGCGACGAAGAAGCGGATGGCGCCGCCGCTCTTCCCCTGATGTTCACTGAATTCCTCGCGGCGCAAGGATTTGTCGTGCTCGATGGCGGGCTGGCCACCGAGCTCGAGCGCCGAGGAGCCGACCTCTCGGACCCGCTCTGGTCGGCCAGATTGCTGCTCGAGAATCCCGACCTGATACGTCTGGTGCACGAGTCCTACTTTGCCGCTGGCGCCGACGTCGCCGTGTCCGCGAGCTATCAGGCCAGCCTCGGAGGCTTCACCGCCCGCGGAACGACGCCCGGCGAGGCTCGACGCTTGATTGCGCTGAGCGTCGATCTTGCCCAGGAGGCGCGACAGCGGTTTTGGGACGCCGGGGGACGCGACGCGAGCCAACGGGTCTGGCCACTGGTGGCCGGCTCGATCGGCCCGTATGGCGCGGCGCTGGCCGACGGATCGGAGTATCGCGGGAACTACGCTGTGTCCCGCCAGGCGCTGGCGGACTTTCATGGGCCGCGACTCGAGGCGTTGATCGAAGCCGCACCGGACCTGCTCGCGATCGAGACGATCCCGTCGCCAGACGAGGCCCTGCTCCTGCTCGAGCTGCTGAAGCTCTGGCCGGGAATCCAGACATGGGTGAGCTTCACATGCCGGGACGGATCGCGGGTGAGCGAGGGCCAGCCGGTCGCCGAAGCGATTGCGGCCGTGGCCGGCCATCGGCAGGTCGTCGCGGTGGGCTTCAATTGCGTGGCGCCCGCGCTGGCCGGTCCACTGCTCGCCGCCGCGGCCGCTGTCACCGACAAGCCGCTGGTGATCTATCCCAATAGCGGCGAGCGATGGGATGCCGAGGAACGCCGCTGGATGCCGGGTGACGGAGCCTTCGATTTCGGGGAGAGCGCACCGGGTTGGTTCAAGAGTGGAGCCCGCCTCATTGGCGGCTGCTGCCGCACCACGCCCGATACGATCCGGGCGATTCGGAGATCGCTGGAGCGGGGGTAAATTCCGTCATGCTCCTACATCTTCCGCTGGTCCTGAGCCTCCTCGCACTGCGCGCGGATTCCATTCCCACACCCGCTTCAGTCCTCGGCTTCCCGGTCGGTGCCGACTTCAAGCTGGCTACCTACGACGAGTCACTCCGCTACTTCAGGGAACTGGCCAAGTCGAGCAACCGGATCAAGTTGATCGACGTGGGCAAGACCTCGACCGGCGGCGAGTGGGTCCTGGCGATCATCTCGTCTCCGGCCAACCTCTCTCGCCTGGACCGCTTACGAGAGATTTCCCGCCAGCTGGCCCACCCCGACGGATTGAGCGACGACGAGGCCCGCCGGCTGTCCAGAGAAGGGAAGCCCTTCGTGGACATCAGCGGCGGCCTCCACGCCTCAGAGATCGCCGGCTCGCAACACACCATCCAGCTCGCCTACGACCTCCTGTCGAAGCCCGACGACCCCCGGAACAAGGCGATCCTGGACAACACCGTCCTCCTCCTCTGGCCCTCGATCAACCCCGACGGGCAGAACATCGTCGCCAACTGGTACCGGGAGAATGTCGGCACCCCCTACGAGGTGGCCCCCCTTCACGAGCTCTATCAGAAGTACATCGGCCACGACAACAACCGCGACGCCTACATGCTCAACGTGGTGGAGTCGCGGGTGGTGGCGCGCACCTGGCGCGACTGGGAGCCCCAGATCATCTACGTCCAGCATCAGACCGCGCCCTTCCCGACCCGGATCTGGCTCCCCCCATTCGCCGAGCCGATCGCGCCCCGGGTGCCGGCGCTGATGTCGCGCGAGGTGAACACCATCGGGATGACCATCGCCCAGGCGCTGGAGTCGAACGGGATGCCGGGTGCCACCCACATGGGCACCGGGTTCGACGCCTGGTATCCGGGATACATCGACTACATGCCGATGCTCCAGAACATCGCCGCGTTCTGGACCGAGACCGCCCTCTACCGCTACGCCACCCCGCATTTCTACACCCTGTCCGACTTTCCCCCCGACATGCGCGACCTCCGGCCCCAGTCGCTCTATCCCAGCCCCTGGTCCGGCGGGTGGTGGCGCATCAAGGACGCCATCGACTACATGGAGACGGCGTCGCTCGCCGTGCTCGACTACGCATCGAAATACAAGGAAGAGCTCCTCTACAACCGCTACCAGGCGGGACGCAACGCGATCACGCGCTATCGCAAGGATCCCCCCTACGCGTATGTGGTCCCGCGCGCCCAGCGCGATCCAGTGGCAGCGGCGGAGCTGATGAAGCGGCTCGCATTCAACGGGATCAGGATCAGCGCATTGAAGCAGGAGGCCGCGATCGAAGGCGCGACATACCCGCGCGACACCTGGGTGATTCCGATGGACCAGGAGTTCGCCGAGCTGGTGCGCCAGCTTTTCGACCGGCAGATCTACCCCGACATCAGGGAGTCACCCGACGGCCCCCCCGAGCAGCCCTACGATGCGGCGGGGTGGACCCTTCCATACCAGATGGATGTGCGGGTGGTCGAGGTCCGCACTCCTCTCTCTCGGGAAGTCCGTTCGGCGCTCGCGCCAGTGGTTGGGAGACCGGCGGATCGCGCCGCATCCCCCGACGCTCCCTTCGCCACCGACTCGGTGGCCGCGGGGGTCATTCCGCTCCCCGGCCGGATCACCGGCGCCGGCGAGCGGCTCTCGCTCGACCCCGCCCAGAACAACTCATTCATCCTGATCAATCGCGCTTTTGAGCGAGGGGGTGACGTGCGCTGGGCACAGGGCCGCTACCTCGTGTCCGGCATCGCCCCCACGACCCTCACCGAGTGGGTCACTGAGCTGGCGGTGCAGGCCGAGCGGGTGGCGCTCCCCGCCAACTCCCGGGCGGTGCGTTCCAGGATCGCGATCTACAAGCCGTGGACCGCGAGCATGGATGAGGGATGGACCGAGTGGCTGCTCGACCAGTACGGCTTCAAGTACACCGTCATCACCAATGCCGATGTCATCGCTGGAGATTTGGCCTCCCGTTTCGATGTGGTACTGCTGGCTTCCATCAGCTCGCCCAGCATCTCTCAGGGCTTTGCCGCGGGCACGGTGCCCCCCCGGTACGAGGGCGGGTTGGGCGACGCGGGTGCCCGGGCCCTTGACGCCTTTGTCCGGGCCGGCGGCACACTGGTAGCGCTCAACGAAAGCGCGGGTTATGCGATTGGAGCGCTCCACCTCCCGGTGCGGAATGTGGTGGACACCTTAAAGCCCAAGCAGTACTTCGCCAGCGGCTCGATTCTCGAGGTGATCACCGATCCGGCGCATCCGGCCATGGCCGGCACGCCGGAACGCGCCAAGGTGTTCGTGGAGGAGAGTCCGGTGTTCGAGACCCTGGAGGGCTTCGAGGGTGCGGCACTGGCCAAGTACGCCCGGGAGGGCTCGCCGCTGCTCTCCGGGTACCTGCTAGGGGAGAAGTATCTGCAGGGTTATGCAGCGGCACTCGATGTGAAGCACGACAAGGGTCACGTGCTGCTGATCGGCTTCCGGCCCCAGTGGCGGGGCCAGCCCTTCGGCACCTTTCGGGTGGTGTTCAACGCGGCGCTCTTCGGCGGGGAGGTGGCTCGTGGCGCCGTGGGGAGTGCGGGGTTCTGGACCACCCCCAAGCCCGCGCCGGCTCCGAAGCCGTAGCCCGGGTCGGCGAGGCCGCATAGCTAAGCTGGGCGCCGTCGGTAGATTCATGCTGAATGCCGGAACTTCCTTCCAGGCTCCGTGATGCACTGGCTGGCCGTTACTCCGTCGAGCGCGAGCTCGGCTGCGGCGGCATGGCTACCGTTTTCTTGGCCCACGACCTCCGCCATGACCGCCCGGTCGCCCTGAAGGTCCTCCATTCCGAGATTGCGACAGGCATCGGTCTCGAGCGCTTCCAGCGGGAAATCCGTCTCGCAGCCCGGCTGCAGCATCCTCATATCCTGACAGTCCACGACTCCGGCGACCTGCCGTCGGGGCCCGGAGAGCCTGCGCTGCTCTGGTTCACCATGCCCTTCGTGGAGGGCGAGTCCCTCCGGGATCGGCTCAGCCGTGAAGTTCAGCTGCCGATTGCCGACGCCCTGCGCATCACACGCGATGTGGCTGGGGCGCTGGATTACGCCCATCGACATGGGGTGATCCACCGCGACATCAAGCCGGACAACATCCTGCTCACCGAGAGTCACGCACTGGTAGCGGACTTCGGCATTGCGCGGGCTCTCACCGGTGACAGTGGCGGGGAGTCTGGCACGCTCACCGCGACGGGGATGACCGTCGGGACGGTGGCCTACATGAGCCCGGAGCAGTCGAGTGGCGAACACGGCCTCGATGGTAGGACCGATCAATATTCGCTGGCCTGCGTGTTGTACGAGATGCTGGCAGGGGAGCCGCCTTTCACCGGCCCGACCGCGCAGGCAGTCGTCACCCGCCGCTTCACCGAGGAGCCGCGCGCGCTGCGGGCGACCCGGCCCGGGGTCCCGGCCGCCGTGGAGCACGCCGTGCTCCGAGCGCTGTCCCGTGTTCCTGCCGACCGGTTCGCCACCGTGGCCGATTTTTCCGAGGCCTTGGAGCAACCCAGCTCCCATGAGACCGCGGTTGCGGCGCCGACTCATCCCATCCGCCGCGGCGCGCGCAAGCCCCTGGCTCTCATCCTGCTCGTAGGCTTTCTGATCGGCGCGGGAGTCCTCTTTGCCTGGACCAGGATCTGGTCGCGCGCGCCCACAGCCGGCGGCCCGCTCTTCATGGCGGTGCTTCCCTTCGAGAACCTGGGCGATTCGGCCGACTCGTACTTTGCCGATGGCATCACCGATGACGTTCGGGGCAAGCTGGCCGGCATATCGGGCTTTCAGGTGATAGGGCGAGCCAGCGCCAGCCAGTATCGCGGAACCACGAAGCCGCTCCAGCAAGTCGCCGCGGAGCTCGGAGTCCGCTACCTGCTCACCGGAAACGTTAGGTGGGTCAGGACGAACGGGGCGGAGCGGGTGCAGGTCCGGGTAGAGCTGGTGGAGATCGAGCGAGACGGCACCACATTGACGAAGTGGGGGGAACCGTTCGACGCACCGCTGACCGACGTGTTCCAGGTGCAGGGTAACATCGCCGGCCAGGTTGCGTCGGCGCTGCGAGTGGTCGTGACCCCCGCAGCGGCGCCCTCGCTTTCTTCCGTGCCGACCAGTAATCTCGCCGCCTATGACGAGTTCCTCCGCGGCGAGCAGGCCTATTCCGGGTCCAGCGGTCCGGTCTCATTGCAGAGAGCGCTGGACCACTATGAGCGGGCCGTAGCGCTCGACTCGACCTTCGCGCGGGCCTGGGGACGGCTCTCCCAGGTCAGTACCTCCTTGTACTTCAACTCCGGGACCTCGCCCGAACTCGAGGCGGCGGCGCGGCGGGGTGCCGAAAAGGTCTTGGCCCTGGCTCCTGAGCTCCCCGAGGCCCATCTGGCTATGGGCTACTACCACACGCTAGTCGGGAACGACTACGCCAAGGCCATCGAAGCGTACAACCGGGGGCTAGTCCTGGTTCCGGCTCACGCCGAGCTCCTCGGGTCGCTCGGATTCGCAGAGCAGGGCCTCGGCCGTATGGACCAGGCGATCGAGCACATGCGCCGGGGGCTCGCACTCGATCCCCGTTCGCTGCTCTACACACGGCGGTTAACCCGGGCGCTCACCTGGGCGCACCGTTTCCCCGAGGCCGCCGAGATTGCCCGGAAGGCCCTAGTACTCGCACCGGGCGACCCATCGGCGCGGAACTATGCCGCGATGCTCCGGCTGAGTCAGGGCGACCTGGCCGGTGCTCGCGCCATCCTTCGCGCCATCCCGCCGGGAACCGATTCCTTGGCGATGCTGGCCTACTGGGCCTCCAACGGAGGCATCGGGGACTGGCTCCTCCCCGACGATCAGAAACGGCTGGTTCTGCGTCTGCCGCCCAGCCTCTTCGGAAACCAGCGCGGCAATTGGGGGTTCACGCTGAGTTTCGTGGCGCTCCGCCTTGGCGACCGGCAGCAGGCAAGGGCGTACGCCGATTCCGCGCTGCCGGATTTGAGGCTTCAGGTCCGTGAGAGCCCCGACAACCCCGGCGCGCACAGCATCCTCGGTCTTACGCTCGCGATCCTGGGGCGGCGCGCCGAAGCCGTTCGGGAATCAGAACGCGCGATGTCGATGCGTGAAGGGGATATGTTCGTGGGAACGAACATGCGACACTTCCTGGTTTTGACCTATCTGTTGACCGGAGAATCCGAGAAGGCCATCGACCAGCTCGAGTCCCTGCTGCTGGCCCCATATTACATCACCCCCGCCTGGCTTAGGATCGATCCGAGCTTCGATCCGATCCGGCAACACCCCCGCTTCCAGAGGCTTGTCAACTCGCGCTGAGCAGTTGGCGGGTTATACTTGACGGACCCATCACACCTTAGTGACGCTCCGAGTAAGGGGACGATGATGCCGATCCTTCGGGTTCTGCGCCTTGTCACCATACCGCTCATTGCGGCCGCCGGCGCCGCTGCCCAGGCCGTCACCGGTTCGCTCCAGGGGAGAGTCCTCACCGCGGCCGCCGAGCCGCTCGCCGGCGTCGTCGTGACGGTCCGCAGTCCGGCGCTCCTGGGCGAGCGAAACATCACCAGCGACGCGCGGGGCCGCTTCCAATTCCTGGCCATTCCCGCGGGCACCTATAGCGTCCAGCTGCGCCGCGTCGGCTACGGTCCCGTGCGCATCACGGAGGTCGCCGTTCCTCTCGGCGCCACCGCATCCCTGGTCGACGTCCGGCTGACCGCCCAGGCCGTGCAGCTCACCGAGCTCACCGTTTCCGGCGCGCGGCCGCTGCTCGATCCCACGACGACGGCGGCAGCCACCGCGCTCGACTCCTCCCGGTTTCGCGCCCTGCCGACCGAGCGGGACTTCCGCGCCCTTCTCGCGATCGTGCCGCAAGCCAGCCCGAGCGCCTACGGCGATGGGGTGAACGTCGGCGGCGCCACCGGGTACGAGAACGCGTACTTCATTGACGGCATGCATGCGACCAATCCGCTGGAAGGCAATGGCAGCCTCATCGTGCCGTACAACTTCATCAAGCAAGTGCAGGTGGTGACCGGGGGGTACGAAGCGGAGTTTGGGAGGGGTCAGGGGGCGGTCATCAATGTGTTGACCAACTCGGGGGGGAACGACTTCCACGGGGAAGTCGTCGCCTTCTTCACCGGCCATCAACTCCGCGCCACACCGAGGTTCGGGATTGCGGAAGTTCCCTTCGAGCGCTTCTCGCAATATGACGTGGGGCTCAGCCTGGGCGGACCGGTCCGTCGCGACCGGCTGTGGTTTTTTGCCGCCTATAACCCGCTCGTTGAGACACGGGACATCGCCTTTGGGGGCATCGGGAGCAACCACGACCGTCGAGTCCGGCACCTCTTTGCCGGCAAACTCACCTGGCGTCCGGCGCCCGGGGCCGATCTGACCCTGACACTCCTCGGCGACCCCAGCGTTCGAAAGTCCGCCGAGGCTGCCGCGGCGTGGCCGGCTCCGCTGCCCACCATCACCGATCCCCGTGTTGTCCTGGGCAGTTTCCGCGATGGCGGCACGGCCGCGACGCTTCAGCTACGGCAGGAGCTGGGTCGCCGCGTGCTGCTCGGCGCTGCCATTTCCCGTCTGGACCGGTTCGAGCGGCGACAGCCCCGGAGCGGCCCTGACGACCACGTGAGCCTCGGACGGCTGGACGACTATGTCGAGGGTGTCAGTTCCGGAAATTTTGGGCGTTCGTACCGGAACCACACCTCACGCACCGCG
This sequence comes from uncultured Gemmatimonas sp., assembly GCA_964535105.1. GTDB lineage: Bacteria > Gemmatimonadota > Gemmatimonadetes > Gemmatimonadales > GWC2-71-9 > JABFSM01. The sequence goes on along the minus strand of CAZHSO010000048.1, from coordinate 12,751 downwards.
GTCGAAGCCAGTCTGACCATTCTTGCCCAGGCGCATACGATCAAATTGGGCGGGAGCTTCGAGCATAACGCCCTCAGCCAGCCATTTTTTCACGAAAGCTTCCTCACGAAATATCTCACTGACGACGGGGTGCGGTACGACTGGCTCAAAACCGTTTGGCCGACACGGGGGCACAACACCGTTCCGGCATTCTACGCGCAGGATTCCTGGGAGATTTCACCGCGAGTTCGCCTGAATGGTGGACTGCGCTGGGAGGCTCAGCTTATCGCGGGCGACACCGGCAGGGTCGCGAGGATCTTCGGGGAGCTCGCCCCGCGCCTGGGTCTTGTGATCCAGCCGGGTGCGCTGGGCAGGCAGAAGTTGTTCGCATCGATTGGGCGCTTCTACGAACAGATTCCGCTCCAGGCGGTTGGTCTCTGGACGGACCCGTGGCACGTGTCGATCGGAACGTATCCGCAGAACCCACTTGTTGATTCTTCCGGTGGGAGCGTGTTCGAGGTGCCGGCCGGGCATCCCGTGGAGCGGGCATTGCGCGGGCAGCACTACGACGAGCTCACTGCGGGCTACGAACGGCGAGTAGGTGCCGCGTACCGGATCGGGGTGCGGGGGGTGCTGCGGAAGATGCGCTGGGTCGTGGAAGATGCCGTGGTGGAAGATCCGAGTCTTGGCACCGTGTTTCTCGTCGGCAACCCGGGGCGGCGCGGACTCGCGTCGCTCCCCCGGGCGACCCGCCGCTATTCGGCACTGGAGCTGACGTTCGAGCGCCCGGAGGCCGGCCGGCTGCAGTACCTCTTCTCCTATGTGCTCTCGCGCAACGATGGCAACTACCCCGGTCTCTTTTTCACGGATGCTCGGCAGCCGGCGCCAAATGCCAGTGTCTGGTTCGACTACTCCTCTCAAGTGGCACACGCCACGGGGCTCCTGCCGAACGACCGAAGCCACCTCCTCAAGCTCTCGGGAAGCTACCGGGTGCTCGAGGGTCTCACGGTTGGCACCCTGGCGGCCTTTGCCACCGGAACTCCTCTATCTGAGTATGCATGGGACCCGATCGCGGGCTGGGTCGCCAACGTGCGCGACCGCGGAACCGGCGGACGCACCCCGAGTACCTGGAGTGTCGATCTCCGCGTGGCATATGAGATTCGGCCATCGAATACTCGCTGGCGGCCGCGGTTGCTGTTCGATGTATTCAACCTCGGCAACCAGCGGCGGCCAGTCGACTTCGAGCAGTTGCACTATTTCGACTCGGCCCACGCCAGCCCGAACCCCAACTACTTGAAGGTCAATCAGTATCAGGCGCCGTTGAGTGCCCGACTGGGTATGGCCATGGGGTTCTGATCAGCCGGCGTGATCCCGTCCCCTGTCCGCAGCCACCCACCCCTCTGGTCTGCTGAGACACGGCTTGCCGCTCCAAAGTATGTTATTCGATAATGCTGCGTAGTCATTAATACGTGAAAGCGCGACTCTGAGTTGCTCAACCCAGCAGCGAGTCCGCCGAAAGGCCGCCCTTGCTTCGGCCTGTGACCGTAGCGGAACAGACTCAGACAGGACCGTACGGAAGGTTTGTGGTGACAACGCTTGACAGGTCGAGAACCTGGCTTGCCCTCTCGATATCGATGCCGACAACCGCTCCAGCGGCATCCAGATCCAAAACGATGCCGGGACGGATCTCTTCGGCGTCCGCGCCTGGACGGTCCGCCAGCTCGATGTAGAGCGAATCGGTTTCCGGGAAGTAATTGAGTTTCATCGCGAGGGCACCTCGAGCAGCCTGATCAATTCGGGCATAGGATCGTCATCGTCCCGGGGAATCTAGCGCCCGGAGGACTGAACGGCGCATTATATTGCCGGTTCCCGTGGGACTAAAACCCGAGATACTCTAATGATGATCCTCCGATCGGTCCTTTCGACTGCCGGGGCAGCGGCCCTCGCTTGCTCCCTTCTGGCCGGCACCCTGGCGGCGCAGCAGATGTCCACCGATACCCGCGATCCGAATCAGAAGCAGGACCCCTCCTTCGCCAAGAACTACACGGAGTGGCTCCCAAATCCCAAGCTGGGCAGTCCCCTGGTTGATCATCTGCCGCTGGTGGAAGGACTCCCGACCCCGAAGGACATCCTCGGCTACCACGTCGGGGCGCCGAGGAAGCTGACCTATTACGCCGACCTGCTGCGCTACTATCGGGCGCTCGCGGCCGCCACGCCCCGGGTCAAGGTCGAAACCATCGGCCGATCCGACGAGGGACGCGAGCTGGTAGTGGTGTGGGTGTCTTCCGAAGCGAACATGACCGCGCTCGACGCGAACCGGAAAAACCTCGCGACGATCGCCGATCCGCGCGGGAAGACGCCCGAGCAGATCGCGAGCCTCATCAAGACCACCAAGCCCCACTATCACCTGATGGGCGGGCTCCACAGCGGTGAGACCGGTCCGTCCGAAATGCTGATGGAGCTGGTCTACCGCATCGCCACCGAGACGTCACCGGTCATCTCGCAGATCCGCAATAATCTCTACGTCTCCGTCACCCCCGTGGCCGATGCCGACGGAAGGGACCGCAACGTCGACTGGTTCTATCGCAACCTGGAGCTCGGCCTTTCGACCGTGCCGTTCCCGCCACCCGACACCACCGGGGTGACGCAGGAGGTTCGCGACAGCATCCGGAACGCGCCGAGCCGGAACACGCCGCCGGTCCCGTACTGGGGCAAGTATGCCTATCACGACAACAACCGCGACATCAACGTCAAGCTGATCCAGATGCGGTCGATCGTCGACTGGTACTTCACCGCGTACCCGCCGATCATGCACGACCTGCACGAATCGCTGCCGCTGCTCTACACCTACAGCGGCGCCGCGCCCCAGAACCCGAACCTCGATCCGCTGCTGTTCGCCGAGCTGCCCTGGTTCGCCAACTGGGAGCTGGCGCAGCTCACCAAGTACGGGATGCCCGGTGTGTATACCCACGCGTTCATGGATGGGTGGTCGCCCGGGTACCTGGGCTCGGTGTCGTACAATCACAACGGGCTCATGAAGATGTACGAGACCCAGTCGGGTCGCGATCCCGATACCGCCAAAGTCGTCAAACGCGATTCGACAACGAAGGCCGATTCCACCGCGACCGCTGCCCGAGGCCCGAGTGGCGTCGGCCCTGTCCGCGGGCCCGGCGGCGCGGCCGCGGTGCCCACCGGGCGGGGCGGCGGACAGGATCGCGAGTGGTATCGCGGGATTCCCATCGGCAAGGACGACTCGGCCAACTTCACCCGACGAGCCAATACCAACTACATGCAGACCGGAGTCCTCTCCGCGCTGCAACTGGCGTCGATGTTCCCGGCAACCGTGCTGGAGAACTTCTACGTCAAAACCAGGAACTCGATCGAGGAGGGGAAGAGCAAGGCCCCGTTCGGCTACGTCATCCCGGTCCAGCGCGACATGACCCGCGCCGCCGAGCTGGTAAACATCCTCCGAATCCAGCGGATCGAAGTCGGGGTCGCGAGCCAGGCGTTCAAGATCGACCGCGTGAGCTTTGCCGCCGGCTCATACGTCATCAAGCGCGATCAGCCTTACGGCCGGCTCGCCAAGAATCTGCTCGAGAAGCAGCGCTATCCCGACCCCCGGCTCAACACCTACGACGACAGCGGCTGGACCATGGGGCCCGCGATGGGGCTCACCGTGGTGGAAGTGGCCGACTCGTCGATTCTGAAAGTCGCGACAACGCCGGTGACCACCGCGGCGGCGAAGGGGACGTTCTCCGGAAGCGGCTCGGCGGGCGTCGCCATCGCGCATAACGGATCGAACAACATGATCACCTTCCGTTATCGGCTCAAGCAGATGCCGATGAAAGTCGTCGAGAAGGCGTTCACGGTGGACAAGGTCGAATTCCCTGCGGGCTCGTTCTTGTTCACCGGTGGAGCTGAGGCCGCCGCGGTCCGTGCCGCCGCCCTCGACCTGGGTCTCACCGGTACCACGCTCGAGGCGATGCCGACAGTGCCAATGCACGATGCGGATCTGCCGAGGATCGCGATCTACTCCCAGTGGTCGGGCACCCAGAGTCTCGGTTGGTACCGGCTCACTTTCGACGAGTTCGAGGTGCCGTACGATCTGATTTACAAGGAGCAGCTGGTTGAGGGCAATCTGCGGGCAAAGTACGACGTGATTCTCGCGGCCGAGCAGAATCTGAGCAAGCGGACCGTGATGACCAAGCCGCAGGCCAAGCCGGTTCCCTACCTCAAGAGCGACAAGTACAAGTTCCTGGGCATGTACGGCGAATCTGCCGACATCACCGGCGGCTTCGGGCAGAAGGGCGTCGACGCGTTCGGGGCGTTCCTCGAGGCGGGCGGGACGCTGATCGCGGTGGGCGACGCGGCCCGGCTCCCGATCGAGTTCGGGTGGGCGGGGACGGTGGAGAAGGTGGCGGTCCCGGGGCTTCGGGCCCAGCGGCCCCTGGTCCAGGGGGAAATCGTGAAGACTGAGCATCCGGTGTTCTACGGCTACGCCGGGAAGACGATTCCGGTCAAGTACGTCGGCGGCCAGCCGTTTCGGGTGGGAATCGCGGACGAGGCGAACGTGCTGGCCCGGTATGTAGGTGGCGCCGCCTCGGTGCTCTCGGGACTGATGGAAGGAGCCGATTCACTGAAGCTGCGGCCGTTCGCGGTGGACATCCCGCGGGCCTACCACGGGCAGGGACGGGTCATTCTGTTTTCAAACAACCCGATCTACCGGTGGCAGAATCATGGGGAGTTCAACATGGTGTTCAATTCGCTGATCAACTGGAATGATGTGGTTGGGATGAAGGAGGCTCCCGTACCTTGATGCCATGACGCCCACGATATCCGTTGTGCTCCGCGCCGCAGCACTCCTGGCCTCCGTCGCGTGGACTCTCCATCCGCCCCCGCTGCCGACCGACCTCCAGGCCTTCTGCGAGCGCCTGGCGGACCGCGCAGCCGCGGCGCCCGCGCTCCGATTCGGCTCTGGAACCGTTGAGCGGACGATCACGCTCCCGGGCGATCCGCGATTGATCCTCGGCGGCGAGTGGAACTCCACCCTTAAGACGCTGACGGTGTTCGAGTCGGCCGATTCGCGAGTGACAATCCTCGATACCGCCGGCCAAGTCCTCCGGACCTTCGGCCGACATGGCGAAGGTCCCGCCGAGTTCCGCCTCTCCCCGATGGTTTTCGGGTCGCGCCAGAGATTCCGTTCCGCCCCCGACGGCCGGGTGCTGGTACTCGACGAGCGCTTCGGCCATCTCTTTGCCGGCGGCGCGCAGGTGCAGGAAGTGCACTTCGGTGAAAGCATGGGCCCGCTCCCGACCGACGTCCATGTGGCGCGGGTCGAGAACGGCTGGATCGTCTCCACGGCCCGTCTCGAGTTCAGCGACCAGGCCTCGAGCTCGATCGTGCGACTCTTCACGGTGCGGGACATCGATGGACCACGGCATACGCCCGTTCAACTGGCCACGATCCGGAACGGGCTCGCTCCCCTCCCGCCCGGCACCACGCGGGGGCATGGAATGCCCTACGATGTGCAGTACCGCAGAGTATGGGATGCGATGGGCCGGAACATGGCCGTGGCGTCCAAGCGTCACTTCGCACTGTGCTTTGGCAGCCCCGCGGACTCCACCTCCTGGCGGGCTTGGGCCTCCAAGGCGGTCCAGCGCAAGGTGGACGAAGCCGAGCGCAACCGGATACTGAAGGAGCGATTCGGGCGGACCAGCGGACCCATGCCGATGGCCGGCACTCCCGTGGAGGAGGTGTTCCGCGGCAAGTGGCCGGCGGCCGGCCCGTTCTATTACGACGTCACCGCCCTGAACGACAGCACCTACGCGGCCGTCCGGCTCGACGATCAGTCCGGTGTCACCGCGGACCTGATCTCGGTTGCGCGCGGGTACCTGGTCTCGGTCCACCTGCCCGCAGGGCGCGGGGTTATCGGCGGCTATCGAGACGGTTTGCTGCTGCTGAATGCCGGCGATGGAGATGTCGAGTTCCTGCGTCTGCCGGTCCGCTAGGATTGGAAAGACGAAACCGGAGGCTCGCTTGCGCTCACCGCCGGTTTCTTCCAGCATCACGGCCCCGGATAATCGGGGTATCGGGAACCGCGATCCCGGCCCTCACGCCGCCGGGGCGATACCGCCCGGTGTCGAAGCCCCTCGCGATGACACCTTGGAGCTCTGGCCGAGCACCTGCTTGTCCGCCTTCCACTCCGCCATCATCTCCGGATTCATCCCGATGCGATGGCGGGTGATCCCGTCGAGCACCTTCACCTGCTTCAGCAGTTCGGCGGTGATCACATCCAGATCGGCGCGGGCGCCGATGTGGTCACGGCGGACGGCCAACCCGATCTCCAGGGTGGTCTCGAACTCCGAGACCATCTTGTTGAGATCGTCGAGCAGCGTCGCCTGCATCCCCTCCTGAACCAGCAGCTCCTTCTGTTCCTCCGCCACGGCAATCAGCGCCTTGACGGAGGTGACGAACGAGCTGTTGGCGGCGTTGCTGTTCGGGAGCTTGAACCGCGCCGCCAATTCGGTCCGGCTCGTGGCCGTGATCACCGATCCCACCATCATTGGCCGGATCCTCGCCCACCGGGGCCGGGACCACGCCCACCGGTCGCGGAGCCCACCGCCGCGCCGGTGACGGTCACCCCCACAAGTAACCCCCGATCTGGGGGCGCGGGGGCCGGTGGCGTGCCCGGGTGTCCAGGAGGTGGCGGCCCACCGACCCCCGACGGCTTGGCCGGCCTGCGCGCGGACCCCAACAGCTCCGAGCGACGCCGACATCGCGCCCTGGGGAGGCCCTTGAACACCTCGCCCACCACTCCGTACCTTCGAGAGGGCGAAGGAAATCCCTATTGTTCGGGGGTGCCCAACCCAGGTAGTGGTTGCGCCGCGGTCACCCAATCGCTATCGTCGAAGCTATGAACTATCAACATTTTATCACTGTTGAGCCCGGCAAGCGTTTCGGCAAACCTTGCATTCGCGGGCTCAGGATCGCCGTTCAGGACGTGCTCGAATACCTCGCCTCCGGTATGACCGAGGACCAAATCCTGGCGGACTTTCCTGATCTGACGATCGAGGATATCCGCGCCTGCTTGGCCTTTGCCGCGGACCGCGAGCGCAAGATGGTGTCGATCCCTGCCGCGTGAAACTGCTCGTGGACCAGAACCTGTCGCCTCGACTACTGACTCTGGTCGGCGAGCTATTTCCTCAATCCGTGCACGTTCGCTCCATCGATCTGGGTAGCGCGCTCGACGAAGAGCTGTGGGCGGTCGCAGCGACCAAGGGCTTCGTCATCCTATCCAAGGATGCCGACTTCCATCAACTGAGCCTGGTGAAGGGCCCTCTCCCAAAGGTCATTTGGATTCGTCTCGGTAATGCATCGACGGAAGCCATCGCAGGCCTTCTCCGACGGCACATCACTGACATCGAGGCCTTCGGTGCCGACTCTGAAGCAGCATTCCTGGCACTCGGCTGACAAGCGCATTGGAGTGCGAGGTCTCGCGGGCGATCAGGGTCCCTGCGGGGATCGCGCTGGAAAATCGCCGCCGGCCAGAACGCGATCTACCGGGTGCATCGCGACATCCAGTGGAGCACGGCCGGGTCCGGCGGTTCCCCATGCCTCCACATCAGGCCCTCCGGCACCCCCCGTCACGAGCAGACCCTGGTCGCTGCACCGCAGTTGGTGGCCGCCCACTCCACTTAGAATTCCCTTCATGACTCCAAGCCTCGAAGGAAAGCACGTCGTCATTACCGGCGGCGACGGCGCCTTGGGCCAGGCGGTGGTGCAGGCGTTCCGCGCGGCCGGCGCCATATGCCACCTGCCGATCCTGGGGCCCGTCGTGACCCAGCCAATCCCCGGGGTCCTGCTCACCGGTAACGTCAACCTGACCGACGAGGCAGCGGTCTCCGGGTTCTTTGCCGGCGTGCGGCCGCTCTGGGCTTCGGTGCACCTGGCCGGCGGATTCCAGGCCAAGCCGATCACCGAGACCTCCCGCGCCGACCTCGATCGCCAGTGGGAGCTCAACCTGGTGACCGCCTTCCTCTGCTGCCGGGAGGTGGTGAAAGCGATGCGCGCGAGCGGCGGAGGGCGGATCGTCAACGTGGCCGCTCGGGTGGTCGAGGCGCCGGTGGGGGGATCGATCGCCTACTCGGTGTCCAAGGCGGGCGTCGCGGCCCTGACACGCTCTCTTGCGATCGAGGTGCGGGGCGACGGCATCCTGGTCAACGCCGTCCTCCCGTCCATCATCGACACACCTGCCAACCGGGCGGCGATGCCGAGCGCCGACACCGGCAAGTGGCCCAAGGCGGAGGAACTCGCCACGGCGATCCTCTGGCTTGCTTCGCCGGAGAACCGGCTCACGTCGGGGGCGTTGGTACCGGTGTACGGCCTGGCCTAGTTTTACCCGCTTCCGAATCCGACAGGTGCTGGTGACAATCCCGGATCGCCCCGGCAAGCAGGCGATCGCCTTCATCGCGATCACCCTGCTGCTCGATACCATCGGCTTCGGACTCATCGTCCCGGTGTTGCCCTCGCTGCTTTCCCAGATCACCGGCGAGGACGTGAGCCACGCCGCCATATACGGCGGCTACCTCTCGTTTCTTTACGCCTCGATGCAGTTCCTCTGGGCCCCGGTGCTCGGCAACCTCTCCGACCGGTTCGGGCGCCGCCCGGTCCTGCTCTTCTGCATCGGGGCCCTCGGCGTGGATTACCTGATCATGGGTGTCGCGCCGACGCTGGGCTGGCTGTTCCTGGGACGCGCGATCTCGGGGATGGCCGGCGCCTCGTTCACCCCCGCGTACGCGTACGTCGCGGACATCAGCCCGCCGGAACGGCGCGCCCAGAACTTCGGGGTCATCAGCGCCATGTTCGGCCTCGGCTTCATCATCGGACCCGCGTTAGGCGGCCTGCTGGGCCACTTCGGCCCACGAACGCCCTTCTATGCAGCGGCGGCGCTCTGTCTGCTCAACTTCGGCTATGGCATCTTCGTTCTGCCCGAGTCGCTCCCGAAGGAGCGCCGGCGGCCTTTCGACTGGAAGCGCGCCAATCCCTTCGGCACCTTCCGCCAGATGAAGAAGCACCCCGTCGTGCTGGGCCTGCTCGCCGCGCTGTTTCTCTGGATGGTGGCGAATCAGGTGTTCCCCTCCACCTGGAGCTTCTATACCAAGCTGCGCTTCGGCTGGTCGGAGGCGATGATCGGCGCGTCGCTCGCCACCGTCGGTGCGGTCATGGTCACCAGTCAGATGGTCGTGCTGCGCCTCCTCGTGCCGAGGCTCGGCGAGCGGAACGTCGCGCTGCTCGGCATCACGATCGCCGCGATTGGCTACGCCGGCTTTGCCAGTGCCACCGCCGGCTGGATGATGTTCGCCTGGCTGGCGACCTGGTTCTTCGGCGCCATCGTGTTCCCGGTGACCAACGCCCTGATGTCGCACCGGATCGCCCCCGAGGCCCAGGGCGAGTTGCAGGGCGCCGTCGCGGGACTCGCCTCCCTCGCCGCGATCGTCGGTCCGCTCCTCATGACCCAGCTGTTCGGCCGCTTCACCGCGCCGAACGCGTCGGCGCACGTGCCCGGCGCGGCGTTCCTCGCCGCGTCGCTGCTGACTTGGATTTGCCTGGGTGTCTACTGGTCGGCGACGCGAGTGCCGGCCGAGTCACCCGGCACCCTCCAGCCTGGAGAAGCCTGAGATGCACGCCATCCTCGGCGCCGGCGGGGTGGGCGGGTTCGTCGGCGCGGTGCTGGCGGCCGCCGGAGAAAAGGTGCTCCTGCTGCTCCGCCCAGCGTCCCTCGCCGTTCATCCTGGGACACTCACACTCGACAATCCCTTCGGCCACCTCGTGGTACCGGTCGTCACAGCGACCGCACTGACAGAAGAGGTGGACATCCTCTGGGTGACCACGAAGGCCACCCAGCTAGAGGCGGCGCTCGGCGCGGTGCCGGCCCCGTCGTTCGCCCGGATGGTCGTGCCGCTGCTCAACGGCGTGGATCACGTGGTGCGACTGCGATCCCGGTTTGGCGCGGAGCGGATCGTACCGGCGACGATCGCAGGAGAGCTCGAGCGCACCGCGCCCGGACAGATTCTCTATCGGTCAGGCTTCGCGCGCTTCGGCTTCGCCGCGGCCGGACAGGCTGGTCTTGCCGGAGCAGTGGAGATCCTCACCAGATTCGGCTGCAGCTGTGCGTTCGAGGCGGCAGCGCACGAGGCGTGCGTGGTGGCGACCTCGCTCGGAGCCAACGTGGATGCCGAGGAGACCGTGCGGACCCTGCGCGGCTTTCCCGGTTCGCCCCGGAGCTCGATGCAGAAGGACGTTGCCGCCGGACGGCCGCCCGAGCTCGACGCGATCGCCGGTCCGATTCTCCGAGGCGGAGCAGCACGCGGGATCCCGGTTCCAGTCACAGCCCAGCTGGTGGCAATGATCGACGCGGCCATGGCGAGGTGACGATCGCGCGGCTTAGCTAACCGAGACGCCGCCGCCTGCTCCCCCACTCGCCCGCTTCAATACCGCGAGGTCGAGCTTCCGCATCGTGAGGACGGCCGCCATCACCCGCTCCAACTTCTCGGCGTCGTTCTCCTGCATCATCTCGCCCATCGCGGTGGGGACCACCTGCCAGGAGAGGCCGTACTTGTCCTTGAGCCAGCCGCACTGACCCTCGCTCCCTCCTTCGGAGAGTTTGGCCCAATACTCGTCGATCTCCTGCTGATTCTCGCAGCCGACCATCAGCGAAATCGCCTCGCTGAACTTGAAGTGGGGGCCGCCGTTGAGTCCCAGGAACTTCTGGCCCGCGATCTCGAATTCGACCATCATCACCGACCCCTTGGGCCGGCCCGACGCCTTCGAGCCGGACTCCCCATAGTGGCTGATGCTCCCGACTCGGGAGTTCTTGAAGACCGAGGTGTAAAAGCGTGCCGCTTCTTCCGCCTGGTTGTCGAACCACAGGCAGGTACTAAAACCTTTCATCCGGCTCCTCCGGGAAAGAGTGGTGAACCGCGAGCATTGGCTCAGAACGGCGTATACACGGGCGGCGTGACCCCGTTCATCCTGAGGTACACCACCGTCTGCCCGAGCGTCCAGGGGAAGTGGTCCAGCAGCTCCATCAGCGCCCGGTAGCGGGGGAGCTTCTTGCCGAACTGGGTGATCTCCTCGGTCATTGAGGCGTCGCTCACCCCCCGCAGCATCTCGATCGTGAGGTCCATGGCGCCGATCGCAAAGGTTCTGAGCGCCGCTTTGGACTTCAGGTAGGACTTGGCGGAATCGCCGAGCGACGGGAGCTTGTCCGACCCTGTGATCGAGGTGTGGGCGATGTATGCGTCGGCCCACGCGGCGTGCTCGATCTGCTCGGCAAACGTCCTGACCCCGGGAACCGGCCGGTAGCCGAGCATCGAATCGGGGGCGGCGTCGAGGTATCGAAGCACCGCCGCCTTGTGGACCTCCACCATGGCGATGAGCGCCTCCCTGGGGATGAAGGTCTGGGCGCGGGCCGGTGCGGCTGACAGCGAGAGGACGGTCAGAAGGGCGGAGAGGGGTAGATTGCGCATGGGAACGCTCCTGCAAAGTGGCAGTGAGAATCAAACGGCCGGGTAGGTAATCTAGACTCCCCCCTTCCGCGGAGGATACCATGACGACCACGACCCTGAAGGCCAAGAGCCTGACGATTTCCCTGACCGTGAAAGACCTCACGCAGAGCGCCCGCCTCTACACCGAAGGCCTTGGATTCGCCCTCCAGGAAGAATACAAGAGGGAAGGAAAGGTGGTGGGCGCGATGCTGGAGAGTGGTGACGCCTGCCTGATGTTGACCCAGGACGACTTTGCCAAGGGGCGCGACCGGGTCAAAGGTGCCGGGACGCGGCTGTATGTCGAGACCGAGCAGGACCTCCAGGCGCTGGCCCGGCAAGCCAAAGCGGCCGGGATGTCGGTGGAAGGCGACCCGGCACCACTTGGCTGGGGTCCGATGGGATTTTCGCTGACCGATCCGGACGGATTCAAGGTCACCGTCTCCGGCCCAGTAGGGAAGTCTACTTGACGGTAGCGGTCAGCTACTTCCTTACCGTCAGAACATGTGGCCCACAGATGTCACCGATGAGAAGCGGATGGTTCCCAATGCATAGGGTCATGCGAATCCGTCGCCTGATTCACGAGCAGTGAACCATTGCTTCCTTCCATCTGTGATCATCTGTGGGCTACTTGGACAAGCACATGGGCACAGCCCGGCGCTCGTGTCGTCCTCCCTCCCCGCTGGGCCGGTCCCGCGCTAGCTTCCGACGTCCCCCGACACACCATCCGGAGCATCCCATGCGCACGTCCCTGCGAGTCGCGGTCGCACTCAGCGCCCTGGTCCTTGCCGCCGCCCCAACCCGCACCAAGGCACAGCAACCCGCGACGACGCGGATCGTCGCGGAGACCTTCGACTCGCTCCGCTGGCGGAACATCGGTCCCGAGGGCAATCGCTTCAGCGCGGTGGTCGGCATCCCCAGCAACACCCGCATCTACTACGCCGGCGCCGCCTCCGGAGGCGTCTACAAGACCACCGACGGCGGGGTGCACTGGTCCGCGATCTTCGACGCCCAGCCGGTGCAATCCATCGGCTCCCTCGCGGTCGCCGAGAGCGATCCGAACATCGTCTGGGCGGGCACCGGGGAGGGAAAGATCCGGAGTCACATTTCGGTCGGGCAGGGGGTCTACAAGTCCACCGACGCCGGAATGACCTGGAAGCTGATGGGGCTCGAAAAGACCGGCCGCATCCCGCGCACCATCATCCATCCCAGGAACCCCGACATCGTGC
>CAZHSO010000047.1:0-27041 GCA_964535105.1 uncultured Gemmatimonas sp. | reverse complement strand
CGGCTGATCCCGTCGGCCGCTGCCCCGGTGGCGAGGCGGCGGTCTGCTTCCGGGGAAGGGGGAAGGGGGGAAGGGGCAACAGGGGAAGGGGGAAGCGGGGAAGGGGGAAGAGGGGACGCGGGAACGGGGGAAGGGGGAAGAGGGGAAGGGGGAAGAGGGGACGCGGGAACGGGGGAAGGGGGAGGGGTCGAGGGCGCCGCGGCCACCGTCGTGTCGATGCGACGGATGGGCGCCACAACGACTGTGGCCGGCGGGCGACTCAGCCCTGTGGTATCGCGCCGGATCGGTTGCGGGCTCAGGACCGAATCGAACCGCTGGATAATCGGTCGGTCGGTGAACACCGTGTCGAGAATCGGCGCCGGTGGAAGCGGGACCGCGACCACCTCGTCGGCGTCGATCAGGATGAACGCCGGCACCGGCGCGGCGGAGGGCCGGCTCGCGACCAGCCACGCCCCGCTTCCTGAAAGACAGAGCAGCGACACGGCCAGCGCTCGGACCAGCGTGCGACGGCGGGTCTGGAGTGACTCGCGCTGGCGCCGGTCGGATTCCTCGAGATCGGGATCGTAGGTGAGCGCCGGCTCTCCCGCGGCGGCGGGCGCGCTCTTCCCGTATGGGCCCGCGTTGGGGAACAGCCAGAGCGGCGGCGCGACGAGATACTGCCGCTCCGCCCGCATCGCGCGGATCGTGAGCGTGGTCAGCGCGGCGAGCGCGAGCGCGGAAAGCCCCGCGAGGACCACCGGCACCGACGAGCGGTCGTCGGTGCGATCGCGGGAAACTTCTTCCAGCAGCAGCGATCCGTCGGTGGGCTGCCGGGCGGCGACGAGCGTCCGCACCCGGTACGCTCCGCCGTCGGCCGGAAGCCGGTTGGTGCGGATCAGCACTCCCTCGCGGTCGCTCTCGTCGATCAGCCGGTAGAGTCCGCGCCGCGCCTCGGAGGCCGTGGAGCGGATGTCCACGACGAGCCCTTCGACACGCACCTCCTTGCCCGCGAGCGAGGCCCGATTCGCCTTGATATCGGCGATCCAGGTGTGAATCGCGGAGGAGGCGCCCTGGGCAAAGACCAGGGCGGAAGCGAGGGAGAGGAGCGGCGGAAAGGTCATTGCTTAAAAGTTATCCTGCAACGGGTCAGCATCCCAAGGGCAGCGGCGAGCTTGAACCCGACTCTCCGGGAGGCTAAGTTTCTGATTTGTCGCCGCTTAGCTCATTCGGACGGACATGCCAACCTACGAGTATCGCTGCCCCTTGGGCCATGAATTTGAAATGGTCCGGCGGATGAACGACCGCCCCCGGACCAAGTGTCCGAAGTGCGGGCGGATTGCCGTTCGCCAGCTCTCCGGCGGTGCGGGGCTCATTTTCAGGGGCTCCGGTTTTTACATCACCGACTACGGCAAGGACGGAAAAGGCCCGCGCAAGGAGCCGGAGGGCGAAACCAAGAAGCCCGAGGCCGCGCCCGCCACGGCGAAGGACGAGCCCGCGCCCAAACCCGAGACCGACAAACCGGCGAAGAAGAAGGCCAAGCCGCGTGAGTGAGCTCATCCGGGCGGAGCTCGACCGGGTCGCCCGCGCGCTCGGCGCTCCCGATACGCCATTCGTCCTGGAGCGGCCTCGCGGCGAAGGTCACGGCGATCTCGCGACCAATCTCGCCATGCTGATCGCGAAGAGCCGCAAGACCAACCCACGCACGGTGGCCGAGGAGCTCGTGGCCGCGCTCGTTTTTCCCGAGGGCGTCGTCTCCCGCGTTGAAATCGCGGGGCCGGGGTTCATCAATCTCTGGCTCGACGGCGACCAGCTTGCCTCCTCGCTCGCGACGATCATCGCGGAGGGGGACGGGTACGGCCGCTCGGCGTTCGGCGCCGGCGCGCGCATCAACGTCGAGTTCGTCTCCGCCAATCCCACCGGGCCGCTCCACGTGGGGCACGGGCGCGGCGCCGCACTGGGCGACGGGATCGCCGCGCTGCTGGAGTGGACCGGGCACGCCGTCACCCGCGAGTTCTACATCAACGACGCCGGCACCCAGATCGACCGGCTGGTCGAAAGTCTCTGGGCGCGCATCCAGCAGCGGCGCGAGAAGGAGGCGGCGATTCCAGAAGGGGGCTACCACGGTGAGTACCTCGTGGAAGCCGCGGCGCGCGGGCCGGAAGTTCCCGATTCCTTCGAGGCCGCGGCGCCGACGCTCAGGAAATACATCCTGACGGTCCAGCGGGAGGAGCAGGATGCGCTCCTCCGCGACTTTGGCGTTCGCTTCGATGTGCACAGCTCGGAGCAGGCCATCTATGACGACGGCCAGGTGCAGGCCACGCTCGACGAGCTCGCCGCGAAGCAGCTCACCTACGAGAAGGACGGCGCCCTCTGGCTTCGGAGCGAGCCGCACGGCGACGACAAGGACCGCGTGCTCCGGAAGAGCGACGGGACCCTCACGTACCTCGTTCCCGACCTCGCATATCATCGCGACAAGCACGAGCGCGGCTTCGAGCGGGTCATCGACGTCTGGGGCGCCGATCATCACGGGTACATTCCGCGGATGCGCGCCGCGCTCCGCGCGCTCGGCTATCCCGGCGAGTTCTTCGAGGTCGCCCTGGTCCAGCTGGTCAAGGTGATGAAGGGCGGGGAAGAGGTCCGGATGTCGAAGCGGGCCGGCGATTTCGTGACGCTGCGCGAGCTGCTCGACTGGGTGGGCACGGACGCGGCGCGGTACTTCTTCCTCATGCGGAAGGGCGAGACGCCGTTCACCTTCGACGTGGACCTCGCCCGGAAGCAGACCGACGAAAACCCCGTCTTTTACGTGCAGATGGCGCACGCGCGGATGAGCGGGATCTTCCGCGTGGCGGGGATCGCGGTTGCCGCCGCCGGCGGCACCGCGTCGCTCGACGCGCTCCCCGCGCCGGAGGACGCCGAGCTGCTGAAGGAGCTGACCCGCTTCCCAGAGGTCGTCGCCGGAGCGGCCCGCGCCCGGGAACCGCATCGAATCACCGGGTACCTCGAAGAGCTCTCGCGGGTTACGCACGGCTGGTACCACCACTGCCGCGTGCTGGGCGAGCCCCCCGCCACCGAGCGCGCCCGGCTGGTGCTCGCGCGCGCGGCGCGCCAGGTGCTCGGCAATGGACTGCGTCTCCTCGGACTCTCCGCCCCCGACCGGATGTAATCGCATGAGTCTCCTCGTCGTCGGCAGCGTCGCGCTCGATTCGATCTTTACGCCGTTCGGAGAAACCGCCGACGCGCTGGGCGGATCGGCGGTGTTCTTCAGCGTCGCCGCGTCGCTGCTCCACCCGGTCCGCGTGGTCGGGGTCGTCGGCTCCGACTACCCGGTGGCCGAGCTCGAGCGCCTGGCGCCGCGCGGCATCGACTGGTCCGGCGTGGAGCGCGCGGAGGGGGAGAGCTTCCGGTGGAAGGGAAAGTATTCCTATGACCTGCAGAGCCGGGAAACGCTGGAGACGCGGCTTGGCGTCTTTGCCGCCTTCGACCCCAAGCTGCCGCCCGCCTGGCGGGGCGCGAAGTACCTGTTTCTCGGCAACATCGATCCGGTGCTCCAGCTCGGCGTCCTGGACCAGGTGACGGACCCGGCGCTGGTCGTCTGCGACACCATGAACTACTGGATCCAGAGCAAGAAGCCTGAGCTGATGAAGCTGCTGGAGCGGGTGGACATCCTGCTGGTCAACGACGGCGAGGCGCGGGAGCTCTCCGGCGACTGGAACATCCACCGCGCGGGGAAATGGATCATGGCGCACGGCCCCAAGCGCGTGGTCGTCAAGCAGGGTGAGTACGGGGCCCTGCTCATCGAGCCCGGCCGCACCTTCTACGTTCCGGCGTATCCCCTCGAGGAAGTGTTCGACCCCACCGGCGCGGGAGACGCCTTTGCCGGCGGCTTCATGGGCTACCTCGCGCGGGTGGATTCCACCGCGCATGCCCAGCTCCGGCGCGCCATGGTGTACGGCGCGGTGATGGGCAGCTTCGCGGTGCAGGGGTTCGGCGTGAAGGGATTCGAGACTGTGGACTTGGACACCGTGCGGAAGCGGGTCGAAGCGTTCGTGGATCTGACGGATGTGCGTCTCGCGGAGCCGCTGTCGTGAGCGGATCGCAGTACGCCGCCGCCGGCGTCGATCTCGAAGGCGCGGAAGCCGCCAAGCGGCGGATTGCCGCGCTGGTCCAGAGCGCGCGGACCGTGCACTCCGTGGGGAAGGTCGGCGCCTTCGGCGGGATGGTGCGCGTGCCCGGGGGATACCGCCGTCCCGTCCTGGTCATGAGCACCGACGGCGTCGGCACCAAGGTCATGGTCGCCCGCGAGGCGGGGCGGTTCGACACCGTCGGCGAGGACCTCGTCAACCACAGCGTCAACGACATCCTGGTGCACGCGGCACGGCCCCTCGCATTTCTCGACTACGTCGCCGGCTCCGGACTCACCGTCGCAGAGACCGCGGAGATCGTCGAAGGCGTGGCGCGCGGTTGCCGCAACCACGAGATGGCGCTCGCCGGGGGCGAAACGGCGCAGATGCCGGGACTCTACCAGCCGGGTGACTTCGATCTCGCGGGAACCATCGTGGGGGTCGTGGAAGAGGATGCGGCACTCCACGGCGATGCGATCGTGCCCGGCGATGTGCTGATCGCGCTCGAGTCGAGCGGGTTGCACACCAACGGCTACACTCTCGCGCGGGCGATTCTCTTCGACCGGCTCAAGCTCGGTCTCGATGCGGTGCTGCAGGGCACGTCGCAAACCGTGGGACAGGCGCTCCTCGCGGTGCACCGGAGCTACTGGGCCGCGCTGTCGCCGGTGCTGGATCGTGTGCACGGCCTCGCCCACATCACCGGAGGCGGCATTCCCGGCAATCTGGTGCGGGTGCTCCCGGAGGGGTGCGTGGCGGTCCTGGAATCGTCGAGCTGGAGCCTTCCTCCCCTCTTCGATCTGTTGCAGCAGGGCGGCAGCGTCTCACCCGAGGAGATGCGGGATGTTTTCAATCTCGGCGTGGGGATGATCGTGGTCGCGCCCGCCGAGCAGGTGGCAGAGGTCCGGGGGGCCGCGACCGCCGCCGGTGTCCCGAGCTGGATTCTCGGCGAGATCCGCTCCGGGGCGGCCGGCGTCCGGTTCGTGTGAACGAGCTGGCGGCCATGCGGCGCGCGCTGGCGCTGGCGCGTCTCGGCTGGGGCCGGGTGCATCCCAATCCCATGGTCGGCGCGGTCGTGCTCTCGGGAGACCGTGCCCTCGGCGAGGGCCACCATGCCGAGTGGGGTGGGGAGCATGCGGAGCGCGTGGCGCTGGTCCTCGCGGGTGAGGGGGCTCGCGGCGCGACCGTGGTCGTGACGCTGATGCCCTGCGCGCGCCAGGGGAAGCAGCCGCCCTGCACCGATGCGCTGATCTCGGCGGGCGTGTCCCGCGTGGTGGCGGCAGTGGGCGATCCGAATCCTGCGGCCGCCGGGGGTGCCGACCGGCTTCGGGCCGCGGGGATCGAGGTGACGACAGGACTTCTCGAGTGTGAGGCCCGGCGCCAGAATGCCGCGTTCTTCCACCGCTTCTCCTCTCCGCGCCGTCCCTGGGTGGCGCTCAAGCTCGCCGTCTCACTCGATCACCGGATCGCCGACCGGAGCGGGAACTCCCAGTGGATCTCGGGGCGTGCGGCGCAAGCCTTCGTGCACGGTCTTCGGGCCGGCTTCGATGCCGTGGGTGTCGGGGGTAGAAGCGCCCTCCGCGATGACCCCAGACTCACGGCGCGCGGTCCAATCGTGCCGAGAATTCCGCCGGCGCGCGTGCTGTTCGAGGGCTCCGAGCCGCTTCCCCCGGCGCTCTCCGCCATCCGGACGGCGAATGAGATCCCGACCATCGTGGTGACCTCACCGGCGCGACGAGACATGACGGCGGCGCGGCTCGGCTCGACGGGCGCCCGGATTCTCGCGGCGTCGACGCTGGCCGGCGCGCTCGAAGGACTGCATGCGCGGGGTATCACCTCGCTGCTGATCGAGGGTGGCGGTCGGTTGGCGGGCGCGCTGCTTCGCGAAGACCTCGTCGACCGCTACTACCAGATCCAGAGTCCGCTCTGGCTCGGCGATGCGGGCCGCGCGGCGAGCGCGGGATGGGATGCCGGGCCGCTGGGCACGGCGCGGCGCTGGGACGTCGTGGAACGCAGGTCTCTGGAGGAGGACAGTCTGCTGGTGCTGGACAGGACGCCGTGTTCACCGGCCTCGTAACCGCCGTCGGCGTGATCCGCGCGGTGGAACCTGAGCCGGACGGCCTCGGGCTCCGGATCGCCGCCCCTTTCACCCGGGTCACGATCGGGGAGAGCATCGCGGTCAACGGGGCGTGCCTCACGGTAACGGGCAAGGGGCGGGGATGGTTTGCCGTGTGCGTGGTCACGACCACGCTCGGGCGCACGCTCTTCGGCGAAATGAAAAAGGGGCGGCGGGTCAATCTGGAGCGCGCGCTTCGGGCCGGCGATCCCCTGGGCGGTCATCTGGTACAGGGTCACGTGGACGGCGTCGCGGAAGTTGTCGCGGTGCGTCGGCGGGGAATCGGGATGGTGGTGGATCTCCGCGTGCCGGCAGAGGTCGCGCGCGCCAGCGTGCGCATGGGCTCGATCACCGTGGACGGAGTGAGTCTCACCATCAATGATCTGCCGCGACGAGGTATCATTCAGGCGTCGCTCATCCCCCACACGCTGGCCGTGACGACGCTGGGTGCGATGGAGGCCGGGAGCCGGGTGCATGTGGAAGGGGATCTCATTGGGAAGTATGTCCGGGAATTCTTGGAGCGAGGAGCGAAGAGCGAGTAGCGAAGCCAACGAACGGGTGGGACGTTCTTTTCCTCTTCCCTCTTCGCTCTTCTCTACTCCCTGAGCAAAATGTCTTTCGGAACCATCGACCAAGCCATCTCCGACCTCCGCAACGGGAAGCTCATCGTCGTGGCCGACGATGTGGACCGGGAGAACGAGGGCGACCTGGTGTGTGCGGCAGAGCTCGCCACGCCCGATCTGGTCAACTTCATGACCCTGCACGGGCGCGGGTTGTTGTGCCTTGCCCTGACACCGGAGCGCTGCGAGCAGCTCGAGCTCTCTCAGCAGGCCGGACGGAACACCGACGAGCACGGGACGGCGTTCACCGTCACGATCGATGCCGACCGCCGCTTTGGAGTGACCACGGGGATTTCCGCTGCCGACCGCTCTACCACGATTCACGTCGCGATCAACCCGGACACGCGTCCCGCCGATCTGCGCCGCCCCGGGCATATCCCTCCGCTCCGCGCCCGGCCGGGCGGGGTGCTGCAGCGGGTCGGTCATACCGAAGCCGCGGTCGATCTGGCCCGCCTCGCGGGGCTCAATCCCGCCGGCGTGCTCTGCGAGATCCTCAACGCCGACGGTTCCATGGCGAGGGTACCCGAGCTGGACCAATTCGCCGAGCGCCATGGGCTCACCTTCGTGACCGTGGCGCAGCTCGTCGCCTACCGGCTGCGCACCGAGCGGCTGGTTCACCGCGTGGCGGAGGCGACGCTGCCGACCGAGTTCGGCGAATTCCGGGTCGTCGGCTACCGGAACGATGTGGATGCGGCGGAGCATATGGCGCTGGTGCAGGGCGACGTGGCCGGGGAGCAGGACGTCCTGGTGCGCATGCACTCGAAGTGCCTGACCGGCGACGTCTTCCATTCGCTCCGGTGCGACTGCGGCCCGCAACTCCACGCCGCGATGAAGTTGATCGGCGAAGCGGGACGCGGCGTCGTGGTCTACCTCGATCAGGAGGGGCGGGGGATCGGGCTGCTCAACAAGCTGCGCGCGTACGAGCTGCAGGATCAGGGCAATGACACCGTCGAGGCCAATGTGCGCCTGGGGTTCGCGCCCGATCTGCGCGACTATGGCATCGGGGCCCAGATTCTCCGCGACCTCGGTCTCTCGTCCATCCGCCTCATGACCAACAACCCACGCAAGCTCATTGGCCTCGACGCGTACGGCCTTACGATCGTGGAGCGGGTGGCGCTCCCGACCGACCCCACGACGCACAATCGCTCATACCTCGACGCCAAGCGCGACAAGCTCGGCCACCTTTTCACCTACTGAGGCTCACGTGGCCGAATTCTCCGGACAACTCGTCGCGGTGCGGCGGATCGGGATCGTGGTGAGCCGCTACCACGAGCGGATCACCTCCCGGCTTCTCGAAGGCGCCCGGCGATGCTGTGACGAAGCGGGGATCGCGCCCGAGGCCGTGGACGTGGTCTGGGTGTCCGGCGCCTTCGAGCTGGGCAGCGCCCTCGCCGCGCTCGCGAAGACCGGCCGCTACGGCGCGCTGGTCGCGCTGGGCGTCGTCGTGCGGGGGGAGACGCCTCACTTCGACTACATCGCCGGGGAAGCGGCGCGCGCGATCGGAACGCTGGCGTCCATGCACGCGTTGCCGATCGGCTTCGGGTTGCTCACGGTGGACACCATCAAACAGGCGGACGCCCGCGCCGGCGGGACCGCAGGCAACAAGGGGCACGAAGCGGCCGAGGCCGCGATCCGGGCCGCTGATGTGATCCGGCAGGCAGCGAAGCATGGTGCTTAGGCCGGAGACCCGGGCGCGGGCCCGCGCGCTGCAGTTGCTCTACGCCTGGGAAATTGACGGGCGGGCGCCGGTCGAAGAGCTGCTGCCCGGGGTCGCGCGCATCACCGGCTCCCCGCCGGGAATTCTCCTCGAGGCGGTGGCGCTCGCGGCGGGGGTCGTCGCGCGGCGCGAGGAGATCGATGAAGCGTTCGGCCGGGCCACCTCCAACTGGCGAATCGAACGGCTTGCCCTGGTGGACCGCAACATCCTTCGGCTCGGTGTCTTCGAGCTGATGTCCGGCGCGGTGCCTCCGAAGGTCACCATCGACGAGGCGCTCTACCTGGCCCACCGCTTCGGCGGAGTGCAATCGGCGGCGTTCGTGAACGGCGTGCTGGACACCGTAGCCCGCACACTCGGACGGCTGTGAACATTCTCCTGGCCAACTGGCAGGATCTGGAAAATCCCCACGCCGGCGGGGCGGAGCTTCATCTCTTCGAGCTCTTCGGCCGGCTCGCGGCCGGCGGCCACCGGGTACACCTCGTCTGCTCCGGCTGGCCGGGGGCTACCCCTTCGGCGATGGTGCGGGGCATTTCGGTCGAGCGTCACGGTGGGCGACACCGCTTTGCCGCGGTGGGCCGCGGTGCGGTGCGCCGGGCGCTCATCCGGCAACCGTGGGACATTCTCGTGGAGGACATCAACAAGCTTCCCCTCTACCTCGCCTCCATCACGACACTCCCATTCTGCGCCATCGTCCCCCACCTCTTCGGCACGACCGCCTTCCAGGAAGCCCCCTGGCCGATGGCCGCCATCGTGGCCCTCGCCGAACGGCCGATTCCCCGGCTCTATCGCAGAGCCGGATTTCATGCCATCAGTGAGAGCACGAGGGATGATCTGGTCGCCCGGGGCATTCCGGCGGAGCGGGTGCGGGTGATCCATCCCGGAATCGACGCCGAGTCGTATTCGCCGGCGTCCGGGCTTGACCGGACCGATCCGCCGACCTTCTTATACGTCGGACGCCTGAAGCGTTATAAGGGCGTCGAGGTGGCGATCCGGGCTCTGGCCCTGGCGCGCCGGGAGCGACCCGAGCTCTCGCTCGACATCGCGGGAACCGGGGACGACGCGGCGCGGCTTGGTGGCCTCGCCGAGACGCTGGGGCAGAGCGGCGCGGTCCGTTTCCTCGGGTTCGTCTCCGAAGAGCGGAAACGGGAGCTCTTCCGCGCCGCCTGGGCCAATCTCTTCCCGTCGCCCAAGGAAGGGTGGGGGCTCACCGTCATGGAGGCCGCGGCGTGCGGCACGCCGTCGTTGGCTTCCGACAGCGCCGGGTTGCGCGACTCGGTGAGACAGGGAGAAACCGGATTTCTGGTGCCGCACGGCGACGCCGCCGCGCTGGCCCGGCGAATGCTCGAGCTCGCCGGCGATCCCGCGCTGGTGGCGAGACTCGGAGCCGCCGCCCGGCGCCACGCCCTGGCCTGGAGCTGGGACGATGCCGCCGCCGCAACCGAAGCGCACCTCGCCGAGCTCGTCGCGGGCAGGAGCCCGCTCCCACCTGGTTCCGGGAGGGCATGATGCAGACCACCATCAGTGCTCGTCACTGTGAAGTCACCGATTCGCTGCGGGAACGGGCCATGGCCGTGGCCGAGCGCCTCGCGCAGCTTTCGCCCCACGCTCTCGACGCCACGGTCGTCTTCGACGCCGGCCCCCTCGCCCACTCGGTTGAAATTCGGCTCCACGCCCGCGGCCGGAAAATGCTGGTCGGGGCGGGGGAAGGGACCGATCATCGCACCGCCCTCGATCGCGCCGAAGAAAAGCTCCGGCCCCAGCTCCTCAAGGCGGGCCGGGTGCGCCAACGGACGCGCCGCGCCCCGACCCGGGACGCATGAGTCTTCGCCCGCGCGATCTTCTCGCCCGCCGCGGCGATCCCCTCCAGCTCGAATCGCTGACCGGGGAGCAGGGCCTCGACCGGCCGCTCCCCGATCAGGAGGTGGCGAGCCCGGGACTCGTGCTCGCCGGGTACACCGGCCGCTTCGTCCCGGCCCGCCTCCACGTCCTGGGCGAGACCGAAGTGACCTACCTGCAGTCACTCGACGAAGCGGCGCGCAACCGGTCGATCGAGACCTTCATGGGCTTCGAACTGCCCTGCGTCTTCGTCACCAAGGGGCAGGAAGTCCCCGAGCTTCTGCTCACCTTGGCCCGGGCGCGAAGCATCCCCGTGCTCCGGACCAGGCTCAAGACCGCCGAGTTCTTCCGAAGAATCAAGCCGATCCTCGAGGATGCGTTCGCATCCCGCACCACGCTGCACGGCTCGCTCGCCGACGTGTACGGGGTGGGACTCCTCTTCACCGGCCGCTCCGGCATCGGCAAGAGCGAATGCGTGCTCGACCTGGTGGAGCGGGGGCACCGGCTCGTGGCGGACGACCTGGTCCTCGTCTCGCGGAAGGGCAACGACATCCTGATCGGCCAGGGCCATGAGCTCGCGGCGCACCACATGGAGATCCGCGGCATCGGCCTGATCGACGTCAAGGCGCTCTTCGGCGTCCGCTCGGTCCGGCAGCAGAAGCGGATCGAGGTCGTGGTGCAGCTCGAGGACTGGGAAAAAGCCAAGGACGCCGACCGCACCGGACTGGTGCGCCAGGAGATCAGCATTCTCGACGTGAAGGTGCCCAAGGTGATCGTGGGCCTCAATCCGGGCAAGAATCTCACCGTGATTTCCGAGGTGGTGGCGATGGCGCACCTCCTCCACATGACCGGCGTGGACGTCGCCAGTGCGTTCAACGACCGGTTGATCAAGCGGATGATGGAGCAGCGCGGCCTCCGGGAGTACCTGCAGGAAGACTACGAATGACGGAACCCCTCGTGGGCGTGGTGGTGGGGCACGGCGCGGTGGCCCAGGCGCTCGTCGGTGCGGCCGAGGAGATCAGCGGAGTGCGCGGCGCGCTGATCCCGGTCACCAACGCCGACGCCGGCCGTGAGGCGCTGGAGACACGCGTCGTCGAGGCGGTGGGCGCCAACCGCGCGATTGTCTTCGTCGACCTGCCCAGCGGGAGCTGTCTCTTTGCCGCGATGCGCGGTCTCGCGGCGCGCGACAATGTCCGCGTGGTCACTGGCGTCAATCTGGGGATGCTGCTCGACTTCCTCTTCCACCGCGAACAGGAGATCGCCGAGGTGGCTCGCCGGGCAGCCGAAGCCGGGGCCCGGGCCATCACGGAGCGCTGATGGCGATCGTGCTCTGCCGGGTCGATGACCGTCTGGTCCACGGCCAGGTGGTCGTGGGCTGGGGACGGCCGCTCGACCTGCATCGCATCGTGCTGGTGGATGACGAGGTGCGGGCGAGCCCGTGGGAGCGGGAGCTGTATCGCATGGCGGCGCCTCCGGAGATCGCGGTCGAATTCGCGAGCGCCGAGGAGGCCGCGCCGAAGCTCGCCGGATGGGACGCGAGCCGCGAGCGGGTGCTGGTACTGGTGGGGACGATCGCCCTCGCCTCCGAGCTGGAGCGGCAGGCGCCAGGCGCGCTCCACCGGCTCAACCTGGGCGGCATTCACGCGGGGCCGGGCCGGCGCGAGCGGCTCCGCTACCTGTATCTCTCCGACGAGGAGCTCGCGATGCTGCAGGGGCTGGCGCGGCGGGGAATGCAGATCAGTGCGCAGGACCTGCCCACCTCGCGGCAGGTGCCGCTCACCGATCTCGAATGAACGACCTTCCTGTCGTTCCGCTCATGGTCTGGGGCACGGTCGTGGGTCTCGACCTCGCCAGCATGCTCCAAGGGCTGCTCAACCGGCCGCTGGTGGCGGGCGCGGTGGCGGGCGTGATCCTGAACGATCCGGTGGCGGGGCTCCGCATCGGGCTGGCGCTCGAGCTGTTCGCGCTGGATGTCCTCCCGGTCGGCGCGTCGCGTTACCCCGACTACGGCGCCGCCACCGTCGCGGCGGTCGCGCTTGGAGCGGGGCAGGCATGGACCGCGGCGCTCGGGCCCTCGGTGCTGCTCGGTCTGGTACTGGCGCACCTCGGAGCGCCGACCATCGTGCTGCACCGCCGGGTGACGGCGTGGGCCCTCAAGCGCGCGGAGAAGGCGCTCGACCGGGGCGATCCGGGCGTCGCGTCAAGGGTGCACCTGGTTGGGCTCACCGCCGATGTCGTTCGGAGCGCCGGGCTGGCGGCACTCGGTCTCCTGGCCGCGGCGCTCTTGCAGGGTGCGCCCCGACTCGACGTCGCGACCCAGCACGCGCTCACCGTGGTGGTGGTGGCCGGCGGATTCGTGGCGGTGATCGGCGGCGCGCTCCGCCGCGCCGGAACTCCGCGGCGGATGGTCTGGCTGGCGGGCGGCTTGGCGCTCGGCGTGCTGGGGCTCGCCCTCCAGTGATCGGACGCGCGCGGACCTTCCTCCGGCTCGCGGCGCTGCAAGCTTCGTGGACCTACGAGCGGATGCAGGGAATCGGGATCGCCGTCGCCATGGAGCCGTTGCTCGCGCCGCTCGCGGAGAATCCCGATCGCGCCCGCGCCGCGCGGGCTCGCTCCGCGCAATATTTCAATGCGCATCCGTTTCTCGCCGGCGCCGCGGCAGGTGCGCTGGCGCGAGCCGAGCTCGATGGCGAGCCGGGCGAACGGATCCTCCGGCTCCGTACCGCGCTCTCCGGTCCCCTTGGCGCGCTGGGCGACCAGCTCTTCTGGGCGGGGATCGTTCCGGCGGCGATGGGGCTGGCGATGCTCGGCGTGACCCGGGGCTACGGTCTCGGTGTGATCGCCTTGACGGTGCTCGGGTACAACGTGTTCCGCATTGTAGTCACCGCCTGGGGTCTTCGGATCGGGCTCGCGCACGGGCTCCGGGTGGCGCACGCGATCAGCGAATCGTGGCTGCCCAAGGCCGCTCCCCGCGCCGGCGACGTGGCGGCGGTGTCGATCGGCGCCGCGGTGCCGATGGTGGCGGCCTGGCTCCTCCGTG
The DNA here is from genome assembly GCA_964535105.1 of uncultured Gemmatimonas sp. Lineage (GTDB taxonomy): Bacteria > Gemmatimonadota > Gemmatimonadetes > Gemmatimonadales > GWC2-71-9 > JABFSM01. The sequence goes on along the minus strand of CAZHSO010000047.1, from coordinate 13,615 downwards.
GCAACAACGAGCCGGTTCGCGCGGTGGTCCTGATGGTGGCCGGTGCCGCCGCACTCGGCGCGATCACCCTGCGGCGGCCGCTCTCCGCCCCGGCGCTCACCGTCGTCGCCGCCGCGCTCACCCTCCTCTGGCGATGGAGTGCCGCGTGATCGAGCGAGAGGTGACGGTGGTGAACTCGCTGGGGCTCCATGCCCGGCCCGCGGCCCAGCTCGTCCGGCTGGCGAACACCTTCGACTGTCACGTCGAATTGGTGAAGGACGGTGTGCCGGTCAACAGCAAAAGCATCATGGGGGTCATGATGCTCGCCGCGGAGTGCGGGAGCGTGCTGGTGCTGCGCACCGACGGCGCCGACGACGAAGCCGCCGCCGCCGCGATGGCGGAGCTCATCGCCTCCGGGTTCGGCGAAACATGACCGATGAGCGCGCGATCCGCGGCGTCGGCGTCTCGCCCGGGCTGGCCTACGCTCCAGCGGTCGTGCTGGAGTGGAAGTTCCCCGCGGTGCCCGATCGCTGGGTCTCCGCCGAGGAGGTGGAAGGCGAAGTCCGCCGGCTGGACGAGGCGGCCGCGGCGGTGGTGAACAGCCTCAACCGGCTGCGGGAGCGCGTGCTCGAGCGCGCCGGTTATGAAGAAAGCCAGATCTTCGAAGCGCAGATCATGATGGTGCAGGACACCGAGTTCCTCAAGGAAGTCGCGCACCTCATCCGGGATAATCGCTTCAGCGCCGAGACCGCCTACGAGTTCAAGGCCCTCGAGATGCGCGCCAAATGGGGCGGCTCCGGCAACGTGCGGCTCCGCGAGCGGCTCGCCGATCTCCTCGCCACCCAGCTCCGGGTGCTGCGGCATCTGACGGGGCACGGCGACGAGGAGCTCTTCGGGTTCGAGGATCAGCGCCACGTCATCATCGTGGCGCACGAGCTCTATCCGGGTCTCACGGTGCAGCTCGATCGCGACCAGCTCGCCGGTCTCGTGAGCGAAGAGGGGACCCGCACCTCGCACGCCGCCATCCTCGCCCATTCCCTCGGCATTCCCTGCGTGATGGGTGTCTCGGGGGCCGTGGCGCGCATCAAGCCCGGTACCATGCTGCTCCTGGATGGCACCAAGGGAAACATTCTCGTCGACCCGACGGTGCAGGAGCTGGAAGCGGCGCAGGTCACCGCCACGCGGCGGCACAAGCTCGAGGTGGAGCTCGAAGCCGCCGTCCAGCAGCCCAGTGTCACGCCCGACGGCGCGACGGTGACCCTCATGGGCAACGTCGATCTTCCCGACGAGATCGACATGGCGGTGCGCCATGGCGCGCAGGGGGTCGGGCTGCTGCGCACGGAATTCCTGATGGCGGGCCGCGCCCACCTCCCCAGCGAAGACGAGCAGCTGGAGTATTTCCGCCGGATCACGTCGGCGTTCGGCGGCCAGACAGTGGTGATTCGCACCTACGACCTGGGCGGCGACAAGTTCCCCGCGGCCTTTGCCGCGCCGTCGGAAGCCAACCCCTTCCTCGGCTGGCGCTCGATCCGGGTCTGCCTCGACCAGCCGGAAATTTTCCGGCCGCAGCTCCGCGCCATCCTGCGCGCCGCGGCCGACCGCCAGCTGGACGTGATGCTGCCGCTGATCACCCGGGTGGACGAGGTGCTCCGCGCCAAGGAGATGATCGCCGAGGAAGCCGCCGACCTTTTTCGCGCGGGGATCCGCGCCGCGAAGGATCTCCGGGTGGGGGTGATGGTGGAGACGCCGGCTGCGGTGATCATGGCCGACCGGCTCGCGGCGGTGAGCGCCTTCTTCTCGATCGGCACCAACGATCTCACCCAGTACGCGCTCGCGGTCGACCGGGGCAACGCGCATCTCGCGTCGCGGTTCACACCGCACGATCCGGCCATCATCCGGATGCTGCGCGACGTCCTCGCCGCCGGGACCGCGAAAGGAATTCCGGTGAGCGTCTGCGGCGAGATGGCTTCGGAGCCGCTCTACGCCGTGCTGCTGCTCGGGCTGGGCTTCACCACGCTCTCGGTCGCGCCGCCCGCGTTGCCGCTCCTCAAGTGGCTGGTGCGCACCATCCCGATGTCCGCCGCGCGCGACGCGGCGGCCCAGGCGCTCGAGGCGCCCGATCCGGACACGGTGACCCAGGTGCTCCGTGACGCCGTTGCGCCGTTCCTCGATTTGCGCCTTATCGATCCCAACAGTCCGTTGCCGGGGCGGGGGAGCGGAGGGTATTTTGACGCGCAAGGGCGGTGACCGTTCACCCAGTTTTCTCTCTCCCCCGGCTCTCCATGGCCTCGAGCAAGAAGCGCCACGTCTTCACCTCCGAATCGGTGACCGAGGGACATCCCGACAAGGTGGCCGATCAGATTTCCGATGCCATCCTCGACGCCATCCTCGCGAAGGATCCGGCGGCGCGGGTCGCTTGCGAAACGCTGGTGACGACCGGGATGGCGGTCGTCGCGGGGGAGATCACCACCACCACCTACGTCCACATTCCGGACATCGTCCGCACGACCGTCGAGAACATCGGCTACACCGACGCTTCCTACGGCTTCGATGGACGAACCTGCGCGGTGCTGACCTCGATCGACCGGCAGTCGCCCGACATCGCGCGGGGCGTCAACTCCGGCAAGTCGAAGGAGCAGGGGGCGGGCGACCAGGGGATGATGTTCGGCTACGCCACGCGGGAGACCCGGGAACGGATGCCGCTGCCGATCATGCTGGCGCACCGCCTGGCCGAGCGCCTCGCTGCGGTCCGCAAGGGAAGCAACGACTACTCGCCGATCGAATGGCTGCGGCCCGACGGGAAGACCCAGGTGTCGGTGGAGTACGAGGGCGATCGCCCGGTCGCGGTGGGCACCGTCGTACTCTCGACCCAGCACTCGGAGCGCGCCGGACGGCGGGTGCTGAGCCAGAACACCATCAAGGCGACGATGGTCTCCGAGGTGATCCGGCCGGTGCTCGAGGATCTCGGCTTCAGCACGCGGCGCACCAAGATTCTGGTGAACCCGACCGGCCGGTTCGTCATCGGAGGCCCCCACGGTGACGCGGGGCTCACCGGGCGCAAGATCATCGTGGACACCTATGGCGGGATGGCACGCCATGGGGGAGGCGCGTTCAGCGGGAAGGATCCCTCCAAAGTCGACCGCTCCGCCGCCTACGCGGTCCGGTGGGTGGCCAAGAACATCGTGGAGGCAAAGCTCGCGCGGCGCTGCGAGGTGCAGGTGGCGTACGCCATCGGCGTGGCCCAGCCGGTTTCCGTTCTGGTGGACACCTTCGGCACCGGCATGATTCCCGATGCCCGTCTCGAGCAAATTGTGCGCGAGGTCTTCGACCTCACGCCCAAGGGCATCATCGACGCGCTCCGTCTCAAGCGGCCGATCTATCAGCCCACCGCGGCGTACGGGCATTTCGGGCGGCGGCCCAGGGAAGTGCGGGCCTATGACCGGCGCGTGCAGCTCTTCCCCTGGGAAGAGACGTCGCGCGTGCGAGCCCTGCTTTCCGCGTCCAGAGTGTGACGCGGGGAGGGGCGGCGCGATGGTCCGGATGCGGGTGGCCCATCTCGGGCTCGACCGAACCACGAACACTCCCGTGGTCATCCTCCAGGAAGAAGAGGGCGAGCGCACCCTTCCCATCTGGATCGGCGCGTCCGAAGCCAATGCCATCGCGCTCGAGCTGCAGGGCATCCACCCCGAGCGTCCGCTCACCCACGATCTGATGAAGCTGCTCGTCGCCGGTCTCGGCGGCGAGCTTCGCCGGGTGGTGATCGCCTCGCTGCGAGAGAACACCTATCTGGCCCAGCTCCTTATTTACCGTGGGGGCGAAGTCTTCGAAGTCGATGCGCGCCCCTCCGATAGCATCGCGCTCGCGCTCCGCATGAACTCGCCGATCTTCCTCAACGAAGAGCTCCTCGAGCGGGGCAACGGGGGTGAAGTCACTCCCCCCGAGCCCGCCACCGACCCCGACGCACTCAAGCGCTTCCTCGAAAAGCTCGACCCCCAGGACCTGGGCCGATTCCAGCCGTGAAGGCGCTGGCATGCGCCGCGCTCTGCGCCATCTCCGCGCAGGCGGTCCACGCGCAGGTGCGGGCCGAAGGCCGGATCGTCCGTTTGTCCGGCGCCGATACGGTGGCGGTCGCGTCGGCCGAGGTCGTGCTCCACCGCGTCGGTGCGCGGCGGCAGGGACCCCTCGATACCGCCGTCACCGACGCGCGGGGCAAGTTCCGGTTCCGCTTCGCCCCCGACAGCGGAGCCGCGTTTCTCCTGAGCGCGCGGTACGCCGGCATCGAATACTTCTCGCGGCCGATCAGCGCCGATCCCGCCCTGCCCGACACCGCGGTCACACTCATCGTCGCCGACACCTCGAGCGCGCAGCCGGTGACGGTCCGCCAGCGCACCCTGCTCGTGAGCCGAGCCGACGAATCCGGCACCCGCATCGTGATTGACTGGCTCGTGCTCGGGAACCGCGGGCCGCTCACCCGCGTGTCGCCCGACAGCGTGCGGCCGTCGTGGGGCGGTCCGCTTCCGGAGGCCGCCCAGAACGTGGAGATGGCGGACAGCCGCCTCAGCCAGCTCGCGGCGGAGGCGCTCGCGTTCCGGGGCGACAGCGTGCTGATCTTTGCCCCCCTCTCGCCGGGTGACAAGGAGCTCATGTTACAGTACCGGATCCCCGGTGAGATCGGCCGTTTCGTGGTGCCGGCGGCGGTGGACGATTCGGTCTTCGTGCTGCTCGAAGAGGACGGCGCGCGAGTGGTGACGCCGGCGCTCCTCGTCGCCGATTCTCAGATGATCGAGGGGAAAGCCTTCCGCCGCTTTGCCGGAACGATGGCGGGCGCCACCACGCTGGAGATCGCGCTCACCGGCCGGCCGCTCTCGTCGCAACAGCTCCTGGTGATTCTCGTGGCGCTCCTTGCGACGGGCTTTGCGCTGCTCGCGTGGGGCCTGCTCCGGAAGCGCCGGCCGGTCTCCGCCCCCGGACCCGCCGACCCCGGGGTGCTGGCCGCCGCGATCGCGCGGCTCGATGCGCGCTATGCCGGGCGGCGGCAAGAGGTCGATGCCCCCGAGTGGGATGGCTATCAATCCGAACGTGCGCGCCTCAAGGAGCAACTCGAGCGCGCTCTTGCCATGCGCCCTCCCCGCTCCTAAGTTCGCGCTCACAACAGCACGACGCGGATGCTCGGAAGCCGGTGCAAATCCGGCGCGGCCCCGCCACTGTCAGGGGCGATCCACTCCCCGCTCACCACGCCACTGGGCAACCGGGAAGGCGAGCGGGAGCCCCAAGCCAGGAGACCTCCGCGGTCGTGCCACCCGCAGTTCCCTCGGGGGAGGGTCAGGGTGCTTCGCAGAGGTTTCGCGCTCGCGCTGTGCTTGCTTGCCGGCTGTACGGAGGCCCCGCGGCCCCCCGCCGGCGATCTGGTGGACGATTCCGGCATCCGCGTGTCGCTCGCGGTTCCGCCGGCGCGCGTCGTCTCACTCATTCCCGCCACCACCGAGCTGATGTTCGCCCTGGGCGCCGGCGACCGTCTCGTCGGGCGCACCTCGTGGTGCGACTATCCCGCCCAAGCGGCGCAGGTCCCCGACCTCGGAAATGGTATCGGCCCCAACATCGAGGCCGTCCTCGCCGCGGAGCCCGACCTCGTCCTGCTGTACAAATCGGGAGCCAATCGCGCCGCGGCCGAGCAGCTGCGCGGGTTCGGTATCGCGACGCTCGAGCTGGCGACCGACCGGATGGAGGACTTCGACCGGATCACCCGGCTGCTCGGGGCTGCGCTGGGGAAACGGGAGGAGGCCGAATCTCTGGTCACCCGGACGGCGCACGATCTCGAAGCGGCGAGCCACCCAACCGCCCTACCGCCCTACCGCCCTACCGTCTTCATCCTCGCCTGGGATCGCCCCCCGATGACGCTCGGGCGCGGCAGCTTCCTGTCCGAGATTCTGGAGCGCGCCGGCGCGCGCAACGTCTTCGACGATCTCGCGACGTCGTCGGCGCCCATCGCCATCGAGGCGGTCGCCGCGCGGAATCCCGATTTCGTGCTGGTCACCGCGACCGATGAGCCCGCGATCGCCGGCCGAGTCGAATGGCGCGTCGTACCCGCGGTGCGGGACCGCCGGTTCCTCAGGGTGCACGGCAGCGAGTTCAACCGGCCGAGCCCGAGGATCGGCGCGGCGGTGCGGCAGCTCGCGCGCGCCCTCCAGGACGCGATGAAGTGAGAGCGATTCTGCTCCTGGCGGTGCTCGCGATGCTGGCGTGTCTCGCCGGCCTCGCGCTGGGCGCCGTTCCGATGTCCCCACGCGTGATCATGGCGGCGCTCCTCTCTCCCGATGCCCCGGGCGCCGCCATCGTGCGTGACCTGCGGGCGCCCCGCGTCATCCTCGCATTCGTCGTGGGCGGAAGCCTCGGCGTCTCGGGGGCGGCGCTCCAGGCGCTGGTGCGGAATCCGCTCGCCGATCCGTATCTGCTCGGGATCTCGGGTGGCGCGGGACTCGCCGCGGTCGCGGCGATCGCGCTCGGCGTCGGGAGCGCGTGGGGAGTTCCCGCGGCGGCGTTTCTCGGTGGACTCGGCGCGATCGCCATGGTCTACCGGTTGAGCGCGGTCGCGGGGCGGCGGCTCGATCCGCACATCCTCGTCCTCTCCGGCGTGGTGGTGAGCGCGTTCACCGGTGCGCTGATCACCGCCGTGCTCACGCTCTCGCCCGCGGAACAGCTCCGCAATGCGTTTCTCTGGCTCCTCGGAGGGTTCTCCGCGGCCTCCTGGCGCACGGTGCTGGTGTTCACCGTCTACGCGCTGCTGCCGCTCCTCCTTCTCTTCGGGTCCGCCCGCGCGCTCGATCTCCTGTCCCTCGGCGAGGAGCCGGCCCAATCGCTCGGTCTCGACGCGCCGCGCGCACGGCGCATCGTCTACCTCTCGACCTCGCTTCTCACCGCCGCGAGCGTCGCCGTGTGCGGCATCGTCGGTTTTGTGGGATTGGTGGCGCCGCACGCCCTCCGCGGCGTGCTCGGGCCGCTGCACCGCCGGCTCCTGCCCGCCGTCTTCCTCGCGAGCGGAGGATTCCTCGTCCTCGCCGACGTCGCGGCGCGCACCGCCGCCCGTCCCATCGAGCTCCCGGTCGGCGTGGTCACGGCGCTGGTCGGGGTCCCGCTCTTTGCCGTGCTGCTCCGGCGCTCGCTCCGATGATCCTCACCGTGGACGGCGCCGCGGTTCGGTACCCCGGCGCGGCGCGGGATGCGCTCGCGGATGCGACGCTGACGCTCGCGGCCGGGGAGCTGGTCGCGGTGGTGGGGCCGAACGGCGGAGGCAAGACGACGCTGGTCCGCGCTCTCCTGGGACTCGCTCCGCTCGCCCGCGGCTCAGTCACCCTCGACGGTAAACCGATCCATTCGTGGCGCCGCGGCGACCTCGCGCAGGTCGTCGCGCTGGTGCCCCAGCTGGAGCAGACGCCGTTCTCCTGGCGGGTCGAAGACATCGTGGGCTTCGGACGCTATGCCCGGCGCGGACCGCTCGAGGCAATGCGTCCCGAGGATATCGCGGCGGTGGACCGCGCCCTCACGCGATGCGACGTGGCCTCCCTCCGCGGGCGGCGCATCGAGACGTTATCGGGCGGGGAATGGCAGCGGGTTAGGATCGCCCGCGCGCTCGCGCAGGAGCCCCGCCTCCTGGTGCTGGATGAGCCGACCGCCTCGCTCGATCTCGGCCACGAGATGGAGCTCTTCGAGCTGGTGAGCCGCCTCGTCGCCGACGGACTGGCCGCGCTGGTGGTGACACACGATCTCAACCTGGCGTCCCGGTATGCCGGCCGGATGCTCCTCCTCGATGGGGGGCGAATCGCGGCGGCGGGCTCGCCCCGGGATGTCATGCGGGCGGACCTCCTCTCCCGGGTGTTCCGCTGGCCGGTGGCGATCATCCCTCTCGAGGAGGGAACCCCCCAAGTGCTCGCCCTTCGTCCCGATCACGCGCGTTCCGATTATTCTTGAGGCATGGCTGGACGCTGCGGGAGACGGATTTTGAGCCGGGGCGGGGCGAGCGCGCTCCTCGCGGTGCTGGCGGGGGCCTGTGCGGCAACCACACCCTCGCCTCCCACGCCGGAGGAGCACCTCGTGGTGCTCAACGCCGGCGACCCGTCGATCACGATCCTGCCGCTCTCCAGTCCCACGTCGCCGGTCACCATTCACCTCGGACCGATCGGCGGGACGCCATGGGGTCTCGCCGCCCGAGGCTCCCAGGGGCTGGTCACGACTGGATCCGGCAGCACCGTGGCTCTGGTCGATCTCGGCGCGCCCCAGTCGGTGCTGGTGTTCGTCCTCGAGGCGGGAGGTGGGGCGACCGGAGCGGCGTTCGTCAACGATTCGATCGCCTACATCGCCGATCCATTCAGCAATCGCGTCACCCGGCTCAACATCCGCCGAGGCGACACCACCAGTCTCGCCGTCGGGCAGACGCCCACCGCCATTGCGGTCACCCGTGGGCGGGTCTTCGTTGCCAACGCCAACCTCGAGCAGTCGTGCGCCGGACCTGGGCCGTGCGTGCTCGGGCCGAGCTGGCTCAGCGTCATCGATCCCGACCGCAACGTGGTGGTGGACTCGATCGCCCTGCCCGGGCCGGGGAACGCTTCCTCGATCGAGGTGGGGGGCGACGGACTGCTCTACGTGATCAGCGCGGGACCCGGCGGCGAGGAGTCGGGACGCCTCAGCATCGTGGACCCGGTGGTGCGGGAAGAAGTGGGGAGCTTCTCCGGCTTCGGGCCGCTTCCCGGGCAGATGGCCTCTGATGGACGGGAGCGGCTGTTCGTGACGTCGCTCGAGCGGGGGCTCATGGAATTCAACACCCGTACCCGGCGAGTGGTGCGCGGCGCCGGCGCCGGCATTCCGCTGCAGACCGGAGTGGATGCAGCGGTCGGGAACGACGGCCTCGTCTACGCGGTGGAATCGGGGGGCTGCGCGCCCGGGGTCCGAGGCCGGGTCAGGATCTTCCGCCCCGATCTCACCGAAGCCCGCATCGTCCCGGTCGGCGTCTGCGCGGTGGACGCCTCCATCGTCCGGCTGCTCCCGGCGCAGTGAGTCCGGGGCCATGCCCCCCATCACGACGCCGGCCATCATCCTCGCCACCATCCGGTACGGCGAAACCTCGAAAATCGCCCGGCTCGCGACACGCGAGCTCGGAGTGCAGAGTGCCATCGCCAAGGGCGCGCTCCGGCCGAAGAGCCGGTTCGGCACCGCGCTCCATCTGCTGAGTGAAGGGCAAGCGACGCTCTACCCGGCGCGGAGCGGGGACCTCCACACGCTCGCGCAATTCGATGTGCGCCAGGTTCGGACCGGACTCGCGGAGCGGATGGACCGGTTCTCCACCGCGTCGCTCCTGTCGGAGCTGATGCTCCGCCTGGCCCCCGCCGCTCCGCATCCCGAGAGCTACAATCTCTTCCGCGACGCGCTCGAAATCCTCGAGGCCGCTCCGGCGGCCGCCGTCGAGCCGCTCGGCCTTCGGGCGCTCTGGAGGCTGGTGGCGGTGCTCGGCTTTTCTCCCGCGCTCATGGCGTGCGCGCGCGACGCTGTGCCGGTCCCGGAAGGCGGGCCCGCGTGCTTCTCCCCGGTGGACGGCGGCGTGTTGTGCACCGCCTGCGCGCGCGGTGTCGTCGGGGCGGTGCTGGGTGAGCGCGACCGCAGGGATCTCGCCGCCTTCCTCGATTCCGGGGCGGGAATCCCGTCGCTCGATGAGCGCCATCTGGCCGCGCACCGCAGACTCCTCGAGCGCTACATCCGCCATCACCTCGCCGAGGGCGCGGCGCTGCCCGCGCTCGAGTTCTGGGTGACGCGAAGCTGGGCCGCCGCGTGATCATCGGCACCGCGGGTCACATCGACCACGGCAAATCGGCGCTGGTGACCGCACTCACCGGTTGCGCCATGGACCGGCTCGCGGAAGAGCGCCGCCGCGGCATCACCATCGATCTCAACTTCGCGCCGCTTCGGTTCGAGGGACTGCCCCCTGCCGGGATCGTCGACGTGCCGGGGCACGAGGACTTCGTCCGCACGATGGTGGCGGGTGCGTCGGGCATCGACCTCGTGCTGCTCGTGATCGATGCCGCCCAGGGCCCGCAGCCGCAGACCTGGGAACATCTCGCCATCGTCGAACAGCTCCGGATACCTCATGGAATTCCCGTCATCACCAAGGCCGATCTTGCCGACCCCGAATGGGTCGAGCTGGTGACGGCGGATGTGATGAGCCGTCTCGAGCGTTCCCCGGTGTCGTTCGAGGCGCCGGCGATCGTGTCGGCGGTGACGGGGCAGGGAATCGCCGAGCTGCGGGAGCGGCTGCGCGCACGGGTCGAAGCGTATCCTTCTCGGACGGTGGCGGACGCCTTCCGGATGCCGATCGACCGGGTGTTCTCCCTCGCCGGAGTCGGCACGGTGGTGACGGGAACGCCGTGGTCCGGCGCGCTCCGGGTCGGCGACCAGGTGCGGCTCCTTCCCGCGGGACTCGAAGCGCGGGTCCGCTCCCTCGAGGCCTACGGTGAAGGGATCGCCAGCGCGGCGCCGCGCGCGCGCACCGCGATCGGACTCGCGGGCGCCGACCGCGCCGCAATCGCGCGGGGCGATGTGCTGATCGCGGGAGATCTTCCCTGGCAGCCGACGAGCGCACTCGATGTCCGGATCGAGCTCCTCCCGGAGGCCATGCCGCTCCGGCGCCGGGCGCGGGTCCGGCTTCATTTGGGGACCGCTGAAGTGCTGGGGCGGCTCTACCCGCGAGGCGAGATCCTTCCGGGCGAAACGGGCGCCGCCCGGCTCGCACTGGAGCAGCCGCTGGTGGCGCGCGGCGGCGATCGCTTCGTGCTTCGGAGCTACTCCCCGGTGGTGACGATCGGCGGCGGGGTGGTGCTCGATCCGCTCCCGCCTCGGCGGGCGGCGTGGCCCGCGGGACTGGAAGACAGCGCTCCTGCGGCCCGTCTCACCGCGCTCATCACCCGGCGGCCCCGCGGGGTGGAGATGAAAACGCTTGCCCTCCTGCTCGGGCTTCCCGAGGGCGAGTGCCGACAACTCACCGACGAGCTTCGCGAAATCAGCGTCATCGGCTCGCGGCTGATCGCCAAGGCCACGACCGCGACGCTGCGTGAGGAAGCGCACCGACTGGTCCAGGCGTTCCACCAGGCGCATCCCGCCGAGCCGGGTCTCTCGTTGGAGACCTTGCGCCGGGGGCTCCGCGGGCCGGCAGAGGTCACCGACTCCATTCTTTCGGGGATGGGGAGGCGGGGGGAGCTCCTGATCGCCGACGGAATCGTAGCGATTCCCGGATTCGTTCCCAGCCTCGCCGGCGGTGAAGCTGAGCTCGACCGGATCGTCGCCTTGTTGGAGGAATCAGGTCTCACCCCGCCGACCGTGGGAGAGCTGGAGCAGGCGACCGGGTTAACGGGGATACTTGGCGCGCTCCGTTTTGGGGCGAAGGACGGACGGGTGATCCCGGTGGAGAGCGATCGCTACTTTTCCCCATTTCATGTGAACCGATTTCTCGAGACTCTTCGGGAACTCGGTGCTGCCGGTCCACTTACGCCACCCGTGGTCCGGGAGCGAACCGGCCTCAGCCGGAAGTACCTCATCCCCCTTCTCGAGTACGCCGACCGGGCGGGGGTGACGCGGAGGGTGGGGGAGGGGAGAGTACTTTGTTAGGTGCTGGGTGCTGGATGCTGGTTGCTGGGAAAAGCCGATAGCCCATAGCCGATAGCCGAGGTTCTATGATCCGTCCCGATCGTCTCACCATCAAAGGCCAAGAAGCCTTCCGCGACGCTGCCGCGCTCGCCGCCGAACGCGGCAATCCCGTCGTGAACGATGCCCATCTCTTTGCTGCGCTTCTGAGCCAGGATGAGGGGGTGGTGCAGCCGCTCCTGCAGAAGGCCGGCGTTAATGTCGCCGCGTTGCGCGAGTCGACCGATCGGGAGCTCGCCAAGTTTCCCACCCAGCAGGGCGGCGCCGAGCCGACGTACAGCAGGGAGCTCCACAAGGTGTTCGACCGCTCGGAGCAGGAAGCCAAGGACTTGGGCGACGCCTACGTGTCCACCGAGCACCTGCTCATCGGCCTCGTGGACGAGAAGGGCACGACCGCGAGGGGGCTGCTGAGCGCGTTCGACCTCAGCGCCAAGGAGCTTCGGGCGGCGCTGGAGGCGGTCCGTGGCTCCCACCGGGTCACCGACCAGACGCCGGAGCAGTCCTACCAGGCGCTGGAGCGCTACACCCGGAACCTCACCGACCAGGCGCGCAAGGGAAAGCTCGATCCCGTCATCGGGCGAGACGAGGAAGTCCGCCGGGTGATGCAGGTCCTCTCCCGTCGCACCAAGAACAACCCGGTACTGATCGGCGAGCCGGGCGTCGGCAAGACGGCCATCGTGGAAGGGCTGGCCCAGCGCATCGTGAACGGCGACATCCCCGAGTCGCTGCGCGACAAGGAAATCGTGGCGCTCGACATCGGGCTGCTCCTTGCAGGCGCCAAGTACCGCGGAGAATTCGAGGAGCGGCTCAAGGCGGTGCTGAAGGAGCTCACCGCCGCGGAAGGCCGCTACATCGTCTTCATCGACGAGCTGCACACCATCGTGGGCGCCGGCGCGGCGGAAGGAGCGGTGGACGCGAGCAACATGCTGAAGCCGGCGCTTGCGCGCGGCGAGCTGCACGTCGTCGGCGCGACGACTCTCGACGAATACCGCAAGCGCATCGAGAAGGACGCCGCTCTCGAGCGGCGGTTCCAGCCGGTGCTGGTGGCTCCGCCGAGCGTCGTGGATACGATTGCGATCCTCCGCGGACTGAAGGAGCGCTACGAAGTACACCACGGTGTGCGGATCACCGACAACGCGCTGGTGGCGGCCGCCCAGCTTTCCGACCGGTACATCGGCGACCGGTTCCTTCCCGACAAGGCGATCGACCTGGTCGACGAGGCGGCGAGCCGGCTCCGAATCGAGATCGATTCGCTACCCCAGGAAATCGACGAGGTGGAGCGGCGCATCCTACAGCTCGAGATCCAGCGGCAGGCGCTGCTCAAGGAAAGGGACAAGGCTGGGCGGGAGCGCCTCAAAGTGGTGGAACAGGAGATCGCCGAGCTCAAGGAGAAGTCGGGCGCGATGAAGGCGCAATGGCAGGCGGAAAAGGCGGCGATCCAGTCGCTCCGGACCTTGAAGGCGGAGGTGGAGCAGCTCAAGAGCGAAGTGGATCAGGCCACCCGCCGGGGCGATCTGCAGAAGGCCGCCGAGCTGCGGTACGGACGGATTCCCCTGCTCGAGCAGAAGATCCACGAGGAGGAAGCGCGTCTCGCCGGCATCCAGCAGCAGGTCAAGTACCTCAAGGAAGAGGTGGACGCCGAGGACATCGCCGAGATCGTGGCCAAATGGACCGGGATTCCGGTGGCGAAGATGCTCGAATCGGACCGGGAGCGGCTGACCCGGCTCGAAGAGGAGCTGCGCCACCGTGTGGTCGGGCAACCGGAGGCGCTCTCCGCCGTCGCCAACGCGGTGCGGCGCGCTCGGGCCGGCCTGCAGGACCCGCATCGCCCCACCGGGTCGTTCATTTTTCTCGGGCCGACCGGCGTCGGGAAAACGGAGACGGCGCGCGCGCTGGCGGAATTCCTCTTCGACGACGAGCGCGCGATGGTGCGGCTCGACATGTCGGAGTACAT